>NZ_JAMYQI010000006.1:0-389931 GCF_040320805.1 Mesorhizobium sp. M0615
AAAGGGCGACTTTCGGAGAAGCTTCTTTGGCAGTGAGGGTGTTCGCGCCAACGTCCTACCTCCCCTCGATGGGGAGGTCGGCGCGAAGCGCCGGGTGGGGTGACACCCTCTCAGAAGGAACAACTGGAACATCTGGAGTAGTTAGGTGACCTCTAAATCGCCCCTTCGCGTCGTCGTCGCAGGCCTCGGTAATATGGGGCGTAGCCATGCGCTGGCCTACCACACTAATCCGGGCTTCGAGATCGCGGCCCTGATCAACCGCTCCGACGTGCCGTTACCGGACGGGCTGTCGGGCTATGACATCCGTCGTTCCTTCGACGATGCATTGCGCGATGAAAAGCCCGACGTCGCCTGCATCGCCACCTATTCCGACAGCCATGCCGACTATGCGGTGAAGGCATTCGAGGCCGGCTGCCACGTCTTCGTCGAGAAGCCGCTCGCAACAACGGTGGCGGACGCCAAGCGCGTCGTCGCGGCGGCCAAGGCCAATGGCAGAAAGCTGGTGATTGGCTATATCCTGCGCCATCACCCGTCCTGGGTCCGGCTGATCGCCGAGGCGCGCAAGCTCGGTGGCCCTTACGTGTTCCGCATGAACCTCAACCAGCAATCGTCAGGCCCGACCTGGCAGACGCACAAGCAGTTGATGCAGACGACGTCGCCGATCGTCGATTGCGGCGTGCACTATCTCGACGTCATGCTGCAGATCACCGACGCCAAGCCGGTCGAGGTGCGCGGCATGGGGCTGCGGCTGACCGAGGAAATCGCGCCGACCATGTACAATTACGGCCATCTGCAGGTGCTGTTCGATGACGGTTCGGTCGGCTGGTACGAAGCTGCCTGGGGACCGATGATTTCGGAAACGGCGTTCTTCGTGAAGGACGTGATGTCGCCCAATGGCTGCGTGTCGATCGTCATGAAGGAAGGTGTGAAGTCGGACGACATCGACACCCACACCAAGACCTCGACCATCCGCCTGCACAGCGCTGCGACGGGTGCGGACGGCAAGTTCGCCAGGCCGGACGAGATGCTGTCGATGGACGGCGAACCCGGCCACCAGGATCTCTGCGACCTCGAACAGGCCTTCGTGCTGAAGGCGATCCGGGAAGACATCGACCTGACCCGCCACATGGACGACGCGGTGAAATCGCTCGCCGTCTGCCTTGCCGCCGATGAGAGCGTGCGCAGCGGCGCCCCAGTTAAGCTCTAGTAGGGCAAACTCTAGAACAAGGACGAAGCCGTGGGCTCGCTGGTAATCGAGAATGTGAAGAAGGCCTTCGGGCCGGTCGAGGTGCTGAAAGGCATCAACCTCGAAGTGACCGACGGCGAATTCGTCGTCTTCGTCGGCCCATCTGGCTGCGGCAAGTCAACCTTGCTCAGGGTCATCGCCGGGCTGGAGGATTCGACCTCCGGCAGGGTGGTGATCGACGGCGCCGATGTCTCGGCCACGCCCCCGGCAAAACGCGGCATCGCCATGGTGTTCCAGACGTACGCGCTCTACCCGCATCTGACGGTGAAGAACAATATGGGCCTCGGCCTCAAGCAGGCCGGCACGCCCGCCCCGGAGATCGAACGCCGCGTCGGCGTCGCCTCGTCGATGCTGTCGCTGGAACCGTATCTCGAGCGGCGGCCGGCGGAACTGTCGGGCGGCCAGCGCCAGCGCGTCGCCATCGGCCGCGCCGTGGTGCGTGAGCCGAAACTGTTTCTCTTCGACGAGCCGCTTTCGAACCTCGACGCTGCGCTTCGCGTCAACACGCGACTGGAGATCGCGCAGCTGCATCGCCGGCTGAAGGCAACGATGATCTACGTCACCCATGATCAGGTCGAGGCGATGACGCTGGCCGACAAGATCGTCGTGCTCAACGCCGGCCAGATCGAGCAGATCGGCGGCCCGATGGAGCTTTACAATTCGCCGGCAAACGAGTTCGTCGCCGGCTTTATCGGCTCGCCGAAGATGAATTTCATCGACGGCGCCAGATTGGGCGAGACGGCCAAGACGATCGGCGTGCGGCCGGAGCATCTGACCGTGGATCCAAGGTCCGGTGCCTGGAAGGGAACGGTAGTGCACGCCGAACATCTCGGCGCCGACACCAACCTCTATCTCGACTGCGAAAAGGCCGGGCTGATCACGGTGCGCATTTTCGGTGTCTACGACGCCGAGCCCGGTGCGACGCTGTATGCAACGCCCGAGCCGGGTAAGACATACCGGTTTGGGGCGGACGGCAAGACGATCAAGTAATCCTTCGCCGACAGCAATCACGGCGATCACACCGCGCCGAGCAGCACCGCGCCATGGATCGCCGCCTGCCAGCCCAGGGCCGCCCAGCGTATGTCCAGAGGCTCTACAACAAGCGAATGCGGCAGGCTGTCCGCGATGCGCTGCTTGAGCGTCTGGCGGGGATAGGACTTCATGTCGACGATACCGCCGCCGATCAGGATCGTCTGCGGGGAAAACAGGGCGGCTGCGGTTGCGACGGCCACCGCCTGCTGCCAGACGATTTCGTCGAGCCATTCGCGCAGCGATGGCGGCTGCCCGGCCGCCGAAAACAGATCGGCCACCGGGATATCGTAGTCTGTCGCGAGTTCGACGAGCGTTGCCCCTGAGGCATAGGTCTCGACCCGGTTTGGCGGACCGCTTTCGTCGGGCCGGTAGATCGGCATGTGGCCGATCTCGAGCGCCCAGCCGCCACCCCTGAAAATGCCGTCCTTGCCGAGATAGGCGCACCGATGCCGGTGCCGAGATAGACCGCCAGCACCTCCTTTTGCCGCTTCACTGCGCCGGCGACGCTTTCACCCAGCAATTGCAGCACGACGTCGCGTTCGAGCCGCACGGGAACGCGGAGCCGCGATGCCAGTTCCGTACCCAGCCGGATGCCGTTCAGCTCGGGAATCCACCGGGATGCCGTGGTCGGCAAAGCCAACCTTGACCGACGTGCCGCCGATCTCGACCACGGCGATCGTGTCGTCCATCGTTTGATGCGTCATGCGAGCGGTTCCAGGAATTCCGAAAGACAGGCGCGGAATTCCAGCCGGTAGGCGGCGCGATCCTGCGATTTGGCTGTGATGGTGCAAAGCCGGGCCGACGGAATGAGTCCGGCCAGCGTCTGTGCGTCGGCCAGGCGATGGACGAGGTCATGGTCATGGCCGATGACAAGAGTCGGCACCGCGATAGCGCGGATGTCCGCCTCGCTCACGCCGGGACCATCGCCGGCGATCGCCGAAAGCAGCCTGCCGAACAGAACCGGGTCCGGGCGAGTGAAGAAGCCTTGCAGGCTGCCGAGATTGTCCGGCGCCAATCTGGCCAGTTCGCCGGCAACAGCGCTGTCATCGAACAGACGCCTGGCGTCTTCAGGCGAATGCCGCATCAAGAGATCGCCGACGACGGCATAGGGCCTCATATTTTCCGGAGCCGCCTGGGCTACCCAGGCGGGCCGGGCGAGCACCAAAGCGCGCACACGGGCCGGCCTATGCACTGCCAGGCGCAGCGCCAGCGCCGCACCCATCGAAATGCCGCCGACGACGGCCGGACCGATGCCGAGATCGTCGGCGAGCGCTTCGACATCTTCAGCAAAAGTCGCAATCGAAAGCCGCTCGACCGGCCCGTAGCCGGATCCACCCTGGCCACGGCATTCGAGCGTCACCCGCCGTGTCTGCGGCAGGTCGGGAAACACGTCGGCGACCTGCGCTTCATCACCGCCCAGCCCATGCTGAAAGATGACGGGGAAGCCGGCGCCGACGTCCCGGTAAGCAAGGTCGGCACCGTCGCGGCTGAAGGTCTGTTTCACGCTCTTCCGCTTTCTTCGAGCGCAGAGCGAAGGAAGGCGCCCACGCCGGGCGCCTCGGCCTCCATCAGGCCGTGCGTGATCAGGGGGCCGTCGAACCCGGCAGCTTGAAGGCGGCTAATGAAATGCGGGAAGTCGACAACGCCCTGTCCGGCGGCGGCAAAACTGCCGTCGGCATGGCGGTCCTTGGCATGGGCCATGCCGATCTCGGCGGCCAGCAGGTCGACGGCCTCGTCGATCAGGCGATGACGCTCCGCGCTGTCAGCCACTTCGAACAGATTGGCCGGGTCGAGCACAATGCGCAGGCGCTTGCTGTTCACCTCATCGAGCAGGCGGCGTGCGGCCCGCGCGCTGGAGACGACATTGGCAAGTTCCGGTTCGATGCCAAGCTCGATGTCGAAGCGCTCGGCAATCGCGATCGCGGCTTCCATCTCCACCCGAAGATCGCTCCAGGCGGCGTCAGTGGCATTGTCGGCATGCCAGCGCCACTGATCCTCAGCATCCCTGGTGCCGGTGCACAGCGTAATCAGCCGCGTGCCCATGTCAGCGCATGACGCAGCCAGTACCTCGAGCCGGGCGAGTCCCTGATCGCGAACCCTGCGATCGGGATGGATCATGTTGTAGGTTCCAGACACTGCTGCAATCGAAACACCGGTCTGGCGGCTCGCCTCAACGACGGATCGGGCCGCATCCGGCTCGATGCTGTCCGGCATCGACGGCAGTCCAAGGCACGCCAGGTTGAACTGCGCCGCCGCGTAGCCGGCGTCCGCGACCGCGCGCAGAACCGGCAAGGCGCCGGTGGTGGTGAAGGTCTTGGCGAAGATCCCAAGCTGCATCACACGACCCCGTCGACGTCGGCGAGGCGGACGGCGCGGCCGCCGGCAGCGGCGGAGCGGGCGATGGCCGCCATCCCCCTGACCGATGCGATGCCGTCGTCTATGCCGGCGCCAACCATGGGCGCGCCATTCAGCACGACATCGGCAAAGCCTTCGAGCTGGCGGCGATAGAAGTGACCGTCTGCGCCAAGCGTGCGATGCCAGCTGCCATCGGCCTCGCGGAAAATGTCGACCTCGCTGCTCTTGTAGTACCAGGGGTTATAGGTCTTCGCGAGAACGCTGCCGTTCTGACCATAGATCTGAAACCCTTCGTGCCAGTCCATGCGCACGGCAACCGTCAGGTCGAGATGGCCGACCGACCCGTCGGCGAAGATGGTGGTGATGAACCAGCAATAGGCGCCGTAGCGCTCGGTGAGCCGGGCCTCGACCGCCTCGATTGGGCCGTGCAGATGGCGCGCCGTGTCGATGAGGTGGCTGCCATGCGCCAGCATGTAATACTGGCGCAGATCCGCCTTGGGATTGACGGAAGGCTTGCGCGCCTTGGTGCTGGTGATGATCAGCGGCTGGACCGCATCGGTCATCGGGTAGCGATGGGTGCTGTCGCAATACCAGCCCTTGAACGCCAGCCGCTCACCCATCTCGTCGTCGACGAAGGCCTTGGCCGCCTGGATGCCGGGATCGAAGCGCTTCATATGACCGACCTGGAGCACCTTGCCGCTCCTGTCGACCGCCGCCCGCAAGCCTTCGACTTCCTCGACCGAAACGCCCAGCGGCTTCTCGCACAGCACGTGCTTGCCGGCATCCAGCGCCAGTTCCGTGGCCTTGACGTGGAACGTGTCCGATGTCGCGATGATGACGGCATCGAGGTCGGGATCGGCCAGCATCTGGCCATAGTCGGCATAGGATTTTTCGGGCGCGTAGGTCGCCGCCATCCTGTCGCGCAGATCGTCGGCGACATCGCAGATGGCATAGAGATCGGCATTGCGCGCCTTGGTGCAGGATTCGAAATGCGCCGCCTGCGCAATCGGACCGCAGCCGAGCACGCCGACACGCAGCCGCTTTTCATCTTTGCGAGGCATGGAATCTTTCTCCTGATTAGCGCGCGGCGAGGCCGCGAAGTTGAAATTGCGGATCGCCCGACAAAGCTGCCTGATGCAGCAGGCAGGCAGCGCCCAATGCCGGACCGTCGGCGCGGACGCGCGCCAGTTCGATCCGGGGAACGGGATAGCCTTCGGCGAGGAAGTCCGACAGGAAAGCCTCGACCTGCTCAGCGACGAAAGGATAGACGGCATTGACCGAGCCCGAGAGGATATGCGCTCCGGCTGCAAGGTGCAGGTGAGCGTCGCCAGGCCGCGGCCGAACCAGAGCGCCCAGTCGCGCGCGGTGGCGACGGCTGCCGGATCGCCGCCGGCAAGCGCCGCGACAAACTCATCCACGCCGGCGCGAAGTCCGCTTATGTGCAAATAGCGAGCCAGCAACGCATCTTTGCCGACATAGGATTCCAGCCGCCCCGGGCGCTTCGCGTCGAAGACAAAACCTTCGTCGCCATGCGCAGATGACCGATTTCGCCGGCGCCGCCGAGTCGGCCGCGATGCAGCCTGCCGGCATTGATGATGCCGCCGCCGACGCCGTTCTCGATCAGGATGACCAGGGCATCCTCATCGTCCTTTCCCGGCTGCGGCCGGTATGTCTCGGCCACCGCGACGGCATTGGCATCGTTTTCCAAGAGGATCGGAAAATCGTCGCCAAAGGCATTGCCCAAAAGCTCCGCTAGATTGACCACGTGCCAGCCAAGGATGGTGGCATGGTATGAGACGCCATCAGCTGCGGGGAAGCCGGGCACGGCGACATTGAGCCCGTAGGGGCGCGTGCCTTCAGGCAATTGCGACCGGATCTCGGCAACGAGCTCCTTGATGATGTCGACCGCGGCTTCGGGCGTGCTACCGGGGCCGGCAAATGCCCTAGAGGCGCTCGCACGCCGCGCGCCGGCAAGGTCGACAGTCACGACTGCGATCCAGTTGACGCCGATATAAGCGCCAAGGAAGAAGCCGCCATTGCCTTCGATCTCGACCAGGATACCGGGACGGCCGACCCGACCCTCGCTATCCTGCTCGTCATCCGTTCCATCCGACCGCTCGCGCGCCAGACCGGCTTCGGTCAGCCCCAGCACCAGGGCGCCGGTGGTCGACCGGGTCAGGCCGAGATCGCGTGCGAGCGCCGCTCGGCTCAACGCGCCGGCACGAAACAGCGCCGCAAGTGCCCTCGTTTCGTTCGGCCGAAGATCGGTCGACACCAGCACGTCGTTCTCCACAATTTGTTTGATTTGCATACTAATAGAATTTCTAGGCGGTTTGAAAGACCCAAGGTTGGGTGCATTGCAACAAGATATTCAGCATCCCCAAGCCCTTTGACCCAAGTTTCAAACGAGGATTTGTATCAGAAACTTACAAATTGGCATGGGAGGATGCGTGCCGGTTCTAGCGCGTCTCGAACATATCGTGAAGGATTTCGGTGCCGTCCGCGCGCTGGACAATGTGTCGCTCGACATCAATGAGGGCGAGGTTCTCGGCCTGATGGGCGACAATGGTGCCGGCAAATCGACGCTGGTCAAAACCATCGCCGGAAATTTCCAGCCGACGTCCGGCGCCTCCCAAGCCTGTCCTCCGGCGCATCGGCCGGGGGACATCTCTTCGAAGGCAGGCTTGCAGTTGGGCCGGCCCGCTTCGCAATCAGAGACTGCCTGTGTCCCTCCAGCAGGCGATCAGATGACCGTCGCCGGCCTGCCTGACGGGTGGTTGCGCCTTTCGGCAATCGGGCAGCGCGACAGGACAGCGGGCGGCAAAGGAGCATCCGGAGGTTTCGGCATCGTGTGCCGCGACGTGGAGCTGAGCCGGAGCCCTCGGCGCCGTCTCATCCGAGGAGGCGGCCAGAAGCAGCTTCGTGTAGGGGTGGTTGGGGCCACGGAAAATCTGCTCGGATGACCCCGTCTCGACGAGCCGGCCGCGATAGAGCACGCCGATCCTGTCGGCCATATAGCGCACCACCCTTAGGTCGTGGCTGATGAACAGATAGGTGGTGTCCTTGTCGCGCTGCAGGTCGTTGAGCAAATTGAGCACGGTCGCCTGCACCGAAACGTCGAGCGCAGAGGTCGGCTCGTCCAACACCACGAGCTTCGGCACGCCGGCAAAGGCGCGCGCAATCGCCGCCCGTTGGCGCTGGCCACCAGACAGCGATCTCGGCTTCTGGTCGACGGTCGTAGCGGCAAGACGAACCGAGGCCAGGAGATCGCCGACACGCTGCTTCACCTCGCTGCGGCCAAAGCCGGCGAGCCGCCGCAGCGGACGGCCGAGGATCCTGCCGATCCGCTGGCGCGGATTGAGCGTGCGGTCGGGTGACTGGAACACCATCTGCACGTCGCGCCGTTCGCTCAGGCTTCTTTTCTCGACGCGCGGCGCGACAGTGCTGCCGAACAGCTCGACCGACCCAGCGTCCGGCGTCTGGAGGCCAGTCACGATCCTTGCCAATGTCGACTTGCCGGAGCCGGATTCGCCGATCAGCCCGAACGTCTCGCCCTGGGCTATCTCCAGGTCGATATCGTGCAGGACGGCCTGGGAGCCGAAGGCGTGGCTGATGCCTTTGCAGGCGACGGCGATCGGACGTGCGGCTTCCGGTTGATCGCTGCGGACAGGCTTCGACGGGCTGGTTGTGTGCATCTCGGCCAGCCTGCCGTCGCGCTTGGTGAAGTTGAGCGCCGGGATCGAGGCGATCAGCGCCTTGGTGTAGGCGTGAACAGGGTTCTCGAAGACATCGTTGGCGATGCCGCTTTCGACCACCGTCCCCGACTGCATCACGGCCACCCGATCGCAGGCCCGGCGGACCATGTTGATGTCATGGCTGATCAGCAGAACGCTGGTTTTGTGATCGCGGCGCAAGTCCTGCAGGATGGCGACGATCTCGGACTGGACGCTGGCGTCAAGCGCCGTCGTCGGCTCGTCCAGCACCAGCAGCGACGGGTCGAGCGCAATGGCAATCGCGATGTTGGCGCGCTGCTGCATGCCGCCCGACAATTCGTGCGGATAGAGATCGAGCACCCGTTCCGGATTGCTCACCCTGACACGGCTCAGCAGTTCGGCGGCGCGGGTGCGTGCTTCGTCCTGCCGAACCTGGCGATGCCGCATGATCGTTTCGGTGATCTGCCGGCCGATCGTCATGGCCGGATTGAGTGCCGCACCTGGATGCTGGTAGACAGCCGCGATGCGATCGCCCCTTAGCCGGCGAAGCTGCTCGCCGGAGAGACTGCGGATCTCGCGACCCTGGAATTCGAGCGCCGACGCGGCGATCCGGGCGTTGCGCGGCAGATAGCGCAGAATAGCGAGAGCCACCGAGCTCTTGCCCGATCCGGACTCGCCGACAAGGCCGAGCGCTTCGCCTTCGCCGATGGCGAGCGACACGCCGTTGACGGCCGGATGCGATCCCCGGCGTCCATCATAGGCGACGGTGAGCTGCTCGACGTTCAGAACCGATGACGACATGTCTTGCTGAAACCACTTTCTTTCGGCGCGGTCTTCGAGGGCAATCGCTTCCGCTTTCGCGCCGCACAATCTCTATAAAATTACTCGAATTAAGCTGGAGCGCAATCTACCTTTCATCGCTCAGGAGAGATTGTCGCAGCCGGTCGAGGCGTCGCGACGGTCCCTTGGAGCAGTTCTGCAAGGAGGCCGACATGGCACGCGACCACATGATCCTCAGCGCGTTTTTCTTCAACCCGCAGGGCGATCATCGCATGTCATGGCGCCATCCGCGCGCGCCCGGCCGCGAAGTGCTCGACTTCGACTTCTACCGCGATCTCGTCCAGTCTGCCGAGCGCGCCAGGATCGATACGATCTTCGTCGCCGACCATGTTGCGATCTGGGATTCCGTACAGAGCGGCGTAGCCCATTACGCCAATGCCCGCCTGGAACCGCTGACGCTGTTGTCGGCGCTTGCCGGCGTGACCAGGCATATCGGCCTCATCACCACCGCCTCGAGCTCCTACAGCGAGCCCTACAATGTCGCCCGCATGTTTGCCTCGCTCGACCATATCAGCAAGGGCAGGGCGTCTTGGAATGTGGTGACGTCGGCCATGGACGAGGAGGCCCGCAATTTCGGCCGCGACGGCAATATCGAGCACGCCTTTCGCTATGAGCGCGCCACCGAATTCCTCGATATCGTCAAGGCACTGTGGGACAGCTGGGAAGACGAAGCCCTGCTTATCGACAAGGCATCGGGCTATTTCGCCGATCCCGACAAGGTCCATGCGATCAACCACAAGGGCCCGCACTTCAAGGTGCGCGGACCGCTCAATGTCTCGCGCCCGCCGCAGGGCCATCCGCTGATCGTCCAGGCCGGCTCGTCCGAAGACGGCAAGAATTTCGCTACCGCGCATGCCGATGCGCACTTTGCCATCTACAGCACCAAGGAAGACGGCATCAAATATAGGCAGGACATCAACGAGCGCCTCGCCCGTTACGGCCGCAAGCCCGAGAGCTTCAAGATCCTGCCGGGCATCCTGCCGATCGTCGCAGCTTCCGAAGCGGAGGGACGCGAGCGGCAGGAGTATCTGCAGAGCTTGCTTCCCGATCGGGTCGGCATCGACCTTCTCTCGAGCTGGAGCGGCGTCGATCTCTCCGTATATCCGCCGGACGGCCCGCTGCCGCCGCTGCCGGACGAGAGCACCTTCAATGGCGGCCGCACCTCGCTCAATCGCGTCAAGGAATGGTCGAAGCAGAACCTCACTCTGCGCGAGATCGCTCGCAAGCTCGCCAACAGCGGTTCGGTGCCGACCGTCGTCGGCACACCGAACCAGATCGCCGATCAGCTGCAGGACTGGTTCGAGGCAGGTGCCGCCGACGGCTTCAACCTGATGTTCCCGCTGCTCCCGGAGGATTGGGTGAATTTTGCCGAGCAGGTCGTGCCGGAACTGCAGCGCCGCGGCGTATTCCCCACCGAATATGCGCCGGGGACGCTGCGTGATCGTTTCGGCCTGGCTCGGCCGGCCAACCGCTTCGCCGAACAGCGCGACAATGTGCGCGCCGTATCCTGACTTGGGGCAACTGATATGACCGCAGCGCCAAAACTTCAGCCCCGCGAAGCCACGGCTCCGCAGCTCATCAATGTTCTGCACAGCCCCAAGCGCATTCGGGTCAAATTCGCCGGCCGCACCATCGCCGACAGCCGCAACGTCCTGGTGCTGCGCTCCAACCATTTTCTGCCGATCTATTTCTTCCCGGCCTCCTCGGTGGACCGCTCGCTCTTAAAGCCGTCCGAGCATAGCCAGCGCCATCCCGTCGGTGGCGAAACCACCTATTGGAACCTGGAGACGGGAGAAAAAGCTTCGCCCAACGCGGCCTGGTCGCTTGTCGCGCCGCCGGATGAAAATCTGTCGCCGCTGGCCGGGCGTATCGCCTTCACCTGGAAGGCGGTCGACCAATGGTTCGAGGAGGAAGAAGAGGTCTTCGTCCACGCCCGCGATCCATACGCACGCATCGATGTGCTGCAGAGTTCAAGTCACGTCCAAATCTGGTTCGACGGCGAACTGATCGCCGACAGCCATCGCCCGGTGCTGCTGTTCGAAACGCATCTACCGACGCGTTTCTACCTGCACCCGGACGATGTCAGGCTCGACCGGCTGACCGCTTCGGACAGCACGACGCGCTGTCCCTACAAGGGCATCGCCTCCTACTGGTCGGGCCGGCGCGCCGACGGCTCGGTAAGCCCCGATGTCGCCTGGAGCTACCGCGATCCCATTGCCGAAATGCCCAAGATCAGGGGCCTCATCGCCTTTTACCCGCAAGCCGTCGACCGCATCCATCTCGACGGCGAACCAGTCGCTTAAGCCATTCAACAGTCATTTCAGACAGGGGTTTCAAAATGACCAAACGCAACGACATCGATACGCTTCGCAATCTGTCCGGCGACATCTGGAACGTCGCCGTCGATGAGCACCAGGCCGGCTTCCTCAAGCGCCGCGATCTGCTGAAATACGCAGCCTTGATCGGCCTCACCGGCTTTGCCGCCTCGCAGGGACTTGCTGGTTTCGGCACTGCGCGCGCTGCCGGCGCCGGCGGCACGGTCCGCGTTGGGCTCGGACAGCCGACCAAGGCGATCGATCCCGTCTCCATCACCGATCCGGCCAGCATCGGCGTCATCAGCCAGGTCGGCGAATATCTCATCCTCGACGATCCCAAGGACGGTCTGCAGCCCAAGCTCGCTCTGTCGTGGGAGGCCGACGAGACCGCCAGCCGCTGGACCTTCAAATTGCGGCCGGGCGTGAAATTCCACGACGGCCGCACCGTCACCGCCAAGGATGTGGTGGCGAGCTTCGAGCGGCTGGTCGATCCGGCCAGCGGTTCGTCCGCTTTGTCTGCCTATAAGGGCATCCTGTCCAAGGGCGGCGCCAAGGTCGTCGACGACCAGACAGTCGCCTTTGATCTCGACGGGCCCAACAGCAACTTCCCCTTCTATGTCTCGTCCGACGTCTACAATGCCGTCATCCTGCCGGCCGACTATGCCGGCGATTTCGAGAAGAATTTCAACGGCACCGGCCCGTTCAAGCTCGAATCCTTCCGCCCCAAGCAGGGCGCCAGCTTCGTGCGCAACCCAGACTATTGGGGCGACAAGGCGCTGCCCGACCGCGTCGAGATCAAGTTCTTCGACGACGAGCAGGCGCAGGTGCTGGCGCTGCAGGCCGGCCAGCTCGACGTCATCCCGAGCACGACCCGGCTCGAACTGGCGATCGAGGGCAATCCCAACTTCAAGCTGCTCAGCGTGCAGGCAAGTTCGCATGACGAGGTGCATCTGCGGACCGACCAGGCGCCGTTCACCGACAAGCGCATCCGCCGCGCCTTGGCGCTCACCATCGACCGCGAGGCGGTGGTCAAGGGCTTGCTCAAGGGCCGCGCCATCGTCGGCAACGACACCCCGTTCGCGCCGATCTTCCCCTCGGCCGATCCGTCGGTGCCGCAGCGCAAGCAGGACATCGCCGAGGCCAAGCGCCTGCTTGGCGAGGCCGGCGTGCCGAACGGCTTCCCGGTGACGCTGACCACCGAACGCGCCTATGACATTCCCGATTATGCGGTGCTGATCCAGAACTTCGCCAAGAAGGCCGGCATCGACATCAAGCTCAACGTGCTGCCGCAGGACGCCTATTATGGCTCGGCGAAGTTCGGCTCGTCGCCATGGCTCGATTCCAATCTCGGCATCACCGATTTCGGACATCGCGGCACGCCCGACATCTTCCTCAACGCGACGCTGAAGAGTTCGGGCGCCTGGAACGCCGCGCATTTCAACAACCCGGCCTATGACGGGCTGCTGCTCGAATACGGCAAGGCCCGCGACCTTCAGGCGCAACGCCTTGCCGCGGGCAAGATCCAGACCTTGCTGCTGGACGAGACGCCGCTGATCATCAGCTACTTCTCGCAATACAGCCGCATCGTCTCGTCGAAGGTCGAGGGCGTCCGCTTCACGGCGATCTCGCATCTGCTGCTCGACCGCGTGACGTTCGCCCAGGCATGATTGCGAGACGTCCAGCCACTCCGGGCACTAAAATCCGATGCTGACCGGCCGCACTGTGTCGGCGCGGGCAGCCTCGCTTCTGCTCACGCTGTGGCTGGTCAGCATGCTGGTATTCTTCGCCGGGCAGGTTCTGCCCGGCGATGTCGGTCGCCTCATGCTCGGGCCGTTCGCCGATGCCGAGGCCGTCGCGGCGCTGAACAGGCAGCTCGGCGCCGACCAGCCGGTGCTCGTGCAATACTGGCACTGGTTCAGCAGCGTGCTGTCAGGCGATTTCGGCACCTCCCTGTCGCTGCGTCTGCCGGTGGCGCCCTTCGTTCTGGAAAGCCTCAAGCGCTCGGCGGCCCTTGCCGGAATTATCCTCGTCTTTCTGCTGCCGCTGGGCATCGGCGCCGGCATCGTCGCCGGTCTCAACCAGGGCCGCTTTATCGACCGCCTGATCGTACTCGCCGGCGTGTCCTTCGGCATCGTCCCGGACTTCGTCTCCGGCCTGCTGTTGCTCATCGTCTTCGGCCTGTGGCTGAACTGGTTCCCGATCACCGGCGCTGCTCCCGATGGCGCCGGGCTGTGGGTCAGTGGCTATTATCTGATCCTGCCGGCGCTGCCGCTGGTGCTGAACCTTGCCGGCTACATCACCCGCATGACGCGGGCCGGCGTGATCGAGGCGCTGGCCGCCGACTATACGCGCACCGCCGTCCTGAAAGGCCTCGAGCATCGCGAAATCCTCATCCGGCACGTGCTGCGCAATGCGCTGACGCCGACCATCGCCGTGCTCGCGACGCAGACCGGTTACATGCTTGGCGGGCTGGTGGTCATCGAAGCGCTGTTCGGCATACAGGGTCTCGGCAATCTGGTGCTCAACGCCGCCAAGTCGCGTGACTTCCCGATGCTCGAAGCCGGCGTGCTGGTCATGGCGACAATCTTCGTGCTGTCGGCCGCGGCAGGCGATCTCGTGAATGCCTTGCTCGATCCGCGGCAGCGCCGCCGTGTCTCGCCATGATGGAACTGATGGAATTGCCGGAGCGCCGTACGCTGGGCTGGCGGGCAGCAAGTCGCATCCGCGAGACTGTTTCGCAGCTGCCGCCCTCGGTCATCGTCGGGTCGTTGCTGCTGTTGTTCTGGGTCGGCTGCGCCGTGTTCGGCAGCCTGTTTGTGCCTTACGACCCCTATGCCGAGGATTTCCTGGTCATGCTGGCACCGCCCGACGCCGCGCACTGGTTCGGCACCGACCAGCTCGGCCGCGACGTGCTGTCGCGCATCGTCGTCGGCTCGCGCGACATCCTGCTGGTCGCGCCGGCGGCAACCCTGCTCGGCGTTGCCGCCGGCAGCGTGCTTGGGCTCGTGCTCGGCTATTTCGACGGGCTGGTCGACGCCATCGGTGCCAGGCTGCTCGACACGCTGATGGCCTTTCCCTTCATCGTTCTCGTCACCATGACGCTTGTCGCGCTCGGGCCGTCCAACCTCACCGTCATCCTGGTGATCGGCATCGCCTATGCCCCGCTGGTGGCACGGACGGTGCGTGCCGCCGTGCGCGAACAGCGCGACCGCGACTATGTCAGCGCCGCCCGCCTCGGCGGCGAGAGCGCTCTTGCCATCATGTTCCTCGAGATCCTGCCCAATGTCAGGGAAACCATCCTCATCGAGCTGGTCACAAGGCTTGGCTACGCCTTCTTTTCGATCGCCACGCTGAGCTTCCTCGGCCTCGGCATCCAGCCTCCCTCAGCCGATTGGGGACTGGCGGTCGCCGACGGCTACGGCTTCCTGACCGGCGGCAAATGGTGGGTGGTGATCTTCAACTCGGCGGCCATCGTTTCGCTTGTCATGGCAACCAATCTGATCGCGCAAGGCATGGGCGCCTTCGAAAACAGCGATCGGTGAAGAGCGCAACGCTCAGCAAAGCTGACGCGCAATCGCGGACCGTGCGCTAAAATCGTTCCTCGTGATTCGGCTCTGACAGGGCCTCAAAGCAAGGAACGGCATGAGCAAGGCCCTCATTACATTCGCATTGGTCGCGGTGCTCACCGCATTGCTCATGGCGCTCAGCCTGGCGGTCGCCAGGCACGGCTATCCCTATGGCGCGATCGGGGTGAGGCGGCTGGACGGCATCGCCGATGCCGGGTCGTTCCTGCCACTCGCCGCCGTCTATTTTTTCGGCGCCATGCTGATGATGATCCTGCCGATCCGCGCCGCCGGCATCGTCTTGACCCATGCTGCGGATGCGCTGTTCTGGGCTGTGATTGCCCTGTTCGCCACAATTGTCGGCTGTCTCGTCGCCCGCTGGGCTTTCGGCCAGAGCAGCGTGCTGTGGGCGCTCCTGAACTGGCGTTTCCTGTTCGCCGCGGCCATCGTTGGCAGCCATTTCACCATGAACGAGCTGCGCCGCAACATCCTGCTCAGGAGCTTGTTCTTCGTCATCTTCGCCGCGGCGACGCTGGCTTGCCTGTTCTGGACTTTTCCGACCTGACAGGACCGCTTCATATTGTCCATCTTGAGGTCGCGGCTTTCATAGCCGCGCGCCATCGGCTATCCAGTCCGCAGCTAGATTTCAGCCCTCACAGTGTCGTCATTTGTCTGATAAATAATTCAGGCATACGGCACCCCCAGCGAACCAATACAAGGAAACCGCGACATGAGCCTGTTTCGTAAAAATCTGATCGATGGCGAGTGGGTGGGCGAGGCCGGCTCGCGCAACATCAATCCCTCGAACACGGGCGATGTCGTTGGCGAATATGCCTCGGCCGGCGCCGAACAGGCAAAGCAGGCCATAGCGGCGGCCAAAGCCGCCTTCCCGGCCTGGTCGCGTTCGGCGCCGCTGGTGCGCCACGCCGTGCTGAAAAAGGCGTCGGACGAGATCATGGCGCGCAAGGACGAGATCGGCCGCGCGCTGTCGCGCGAAGAGGGCAAGACGCTGGCCGAGGGCATTGGCGAGACCATCCGCGCCGCCCAGATCTTCGACTTCTTCGCCGGCGAGACGCTGCGCCTGTCGGGTGAATTGGTGCCCAGCGTGCGCCCGGGCGTCGGCGTCGAGATCACCCGCGAGGCCGTTGGCGTCGTCGGCATCATTACGCCGTGGAATTTCCCGATCGCCATTCCCACCTGGAAGATCGCGCCGGCGCTCGCCCACGGCAACACCATCGTCTTCAAGCCAGCCGAACTCGTTCCCGAAAGCGCCTGGACCATCGTCGACATCTTGCACCGCGCCGGCCTGCCGAAAGGCGTGCTCAATTTGGTCATGGGCAAGGGCTCGGTGGTCGGCCAGGCCATGCTCGACAGCCCCGACCTCAACGCCATCACCTTCACCGGCTCGGTCGGCACCGGCAGACGCGTGGCCGCGGCAAGCGTCGAGCACATGCGCAAGTTCCAGCTCGAAATGGGCGGCAAGAATCCGATGGTCGTGCTCGACGACGCCGACCTCGCCACGGCGGTCGAGTGCGCCATCAACGGCGCCTATTTCTCGACTGGCCAGCGCTGCACGGCCTCGTCGCGCCTGGTGGTGACCGAAGGCATTCATGACCGCTTCGTTGCCGTGCTCAAGGAGCGCCTGGAAAAACTCGTCATCGGCGATGCGCTTGATGCCAAGACCCAGATCGGGCCCGTCGTCGATGCGAGCCAGCTGAAGCAGGACGAGGACTATATCGCCATCGGCAGCCAGGAAGGCGCCAACCTCGCCTTCGGCGGCGAGCGGCTGGATCGCGAAACGCCCGGCTTCTACCTCCGGCCGGCGCTGTTCACCGAGAGCACCAACGCCATGCGCATTTCGCGGGAAGAAATCTTCGGCCCGGTAGCCAACGTCATTCGCGTCAAGGACTATGACGAGGCGCTTGCGGTTGCCAACGACACGCCCTTCGGCCTGACCTCCGGGATATGCACCTCTAGCCTCAAGCATGCCACGCATTTCCGGCGCAATTCCGAGGCCGGCATGGTGATGGTCAATCTGCCGACCGCCGGCGTCGATTTCCACGTCCCGTTCGGTGGCCGAAAGGGATCGAGCTACGGCCCGCGCGAGCAGGGCCGCTATGCCGCGGAGTTCTACACCACGGTGAAGACAGCCTATACATTCGCCGGCTGATCGACGGGTGACCCGATGGCAGCGGCGAAAGAGGACCTGACCTGGCTCAACCCGCCGCCGCACCATGCCTTCGGCGATGGCATCGTGCATGTGCGCACCGCCGGGGAAACCGACTTCTGGCGCGAAACCTTCTACGGTTTCTGGCGTGACAATGGCCATTTCCTGTATCGGCCGGTCGAGGGTGACTTCAGCGCCGAAGTCACGGTCAAGGGCGACTACAAGGTGCTCTACGACCAGGCCGGGCTGATGCTGCGGCTGAGTGAAACGCACTGGATCAAGGCCGGCATCGAATACACCGACGGGCTGGCTTACTTTTCGGTGGTGGTCACCAACGACACCTCGGACTGGTCGCTGCTCAGCATTCCCACCGGCCCCGACGGCGTGCGCATCCGGCTGACCCGCCATGCCGAGGCGATCCGCATCCAATATCTTGATACCACCGATGGCAAGTGGAAGCCGGTGCGGCTGGCTTATTTCCCGATCTCCAAATCCGTCGATGTCGGCATGATGTGCTGCTCGCCGCAGCGCGAAGGGTTTGAGGTAACATTCTCCGGCTTTACTGTCGGCCCGCCGATTTCCAGGCAATTGCACGACTGACGGCCATATCGATGGCGGACTAACCGTCTGCCCGATGCTGGAAGAACTGCAAAAACAGCTCCCGTTCGGTGGTTATGTCGAGCTTCTCGTAGATGCGGCGGCGGTGGTTCTTCACCGTGCCGACGGCGATGCCGAGCCGTTCCGCGATGTTGGCGGTCGGATGTCCCGCCAGGATCAACTGAACCAATTCCCGCTCGCGCAGCGACAGTTCCGGCCACAGGCTCGCAGGAATGGTCGGCTCTTGCCGGGGCGAGGCGCCGGGGCCGGTCGGCGCCGATGTGCGGGAGAACTCGGTGCCGCGCGCCTTGATGTCGAGCGCATGCAAGGCCTCGAACACCGGCAGCCGCTCGTCCAGCAGGGCGATCTCGCTCTCCTTGAAGGTGGAGGTCGAGCGGTCGAGGAAGATGCCGAGGCACCAGTCGCCGCCATCGGCCAGCATGATGCCGACCTCGTCGCAGATTTCCGACTGCGCCAGGAAGCCCGCTATGTACTGGCCGCGCTTGGCCTCGTCGTCGGCAAGCCGCTTCAGCGGCAGGATGCCCAGCCGGCGTTCACGCCGCCACGAGGCATAGAACGGGTCGAAGACGTAGTAATTGTCGAGATAGCGCCGGACCATCTCGTCGGAGAAGCGCCGGTGCTTGATGAATTCCGGCGTCTTCGTCGCCGAATATCGGGTCACGGTGACGAGATCGTGCTCGATGTCGGCGCCGATCAGGTCGATCAGGCAGTCGACATGCCTGTCCGTACCGGTGGCGGCAATCGCCCTGGCGAGCGGCCCCCAGATATTGCCCATGCGCATGCCCTTTTCTCAGCGATCCCGGTCCGGCGGTCATTGTGTCTTTTGGCACATGGCGCAAGGCCGCCCAAGGAATCTAGCTTGAGCATCCTAGAGCAATCCCGAGGCGACCGTGACACAACCCAACCTCACCAGCCCCATCGTCGGCAATCCAATCGTCATCGGCATCGACGCCGGCGGCACCATGACCGACACGATCCTTGTCGACCAGGACGGCCACTTCAAGATCGGCAAGTCGGCAACCACGCCCAAGAACGAGGCCGAAGGCTTCCTCGCATCGGCCGAAGACGCGGCCGACGCCTGGGGCATCTCGCTGGAGCAGCTGTTCTCCGGCGTCAACGTCGTGCTCTATTCCGGCACCGGCATGCTCAACACGCTGTTGTCGCGCACCGGGCGCCGGCTTGGCCTGATCACCACCAAGGGTCTGGAAGACATGATCCTGATGGGTCGGGGCCTGCAGGCCTGGGCCGACTATTCCTATGCCGACCGGCTGCATGCGGTGACCCACCATCATCCCGATCCGCTGGTGCCGCGCCGTCGCACCCATGGCGTCACCGAGCGCATCGACCAGTTCGGCGACATCGTGCTGCCGCTCTACGAGCATGAGGTCGCGACTGCAGCCAGGAAGCTGATCGCCGACAAGGTCGAGGCGATCTGCATCATGACGATCTTCTCGCACGTCAATCCGGTGCACGAAAAGCGCATCGCCGAGATATGCCGCGAGGAGGTGCTGAAAGCCGGCGCCGACATCCTCATCTACACCAGCCACGAGGTCCGCCCGGTCATCCGCGAACAGTCGCGGCTGAACTCGGTGCTGATCGAAGCCTACGCGACGTCGCGCGGCCGCAAGCAGCTTAGGGGTATCGAGGACGTTTCGAAAAAATACGGCTTCAAATACGGCGTGCAGACGCTGCTGTCCTTTGGCGGCCTGACCTCAATCAACCATCCGCGCCTGCACGAAACCATGATTTCCGGCCCGATCGGCGGTATTCTCGGCGCGGCCTATGTCGGCAAGCTCATCGGCAACGACTCCCTGATCTGCTCGGACATGGGCGGCACCTCCTTCGACATGGGCGTCATTTCGCGCGGCCAGACGCGGATCGAGAACGAGCCGCTGATGGACCGTTTCAAGCTCAACGTGCCGACGCTGCATCTCGACACGATCGGCGCCGGCGCCGGCATGATCCTCAAGGTCGACCCGCTGACCAAGAAAGTCTCGCTCGGGCCGGAAAGCGCCGGTTCCGACCCCGGCCCCATCTGCTTCGCCAAGGGCGGCACTGAACCCACCATCGCCGATTGCGACGCCATACTAGGCCGCCTCAACCCGTATTATTTCCTCGGCGGCAAGGTCGTCTTGCAGGTCGAGAAGGCGCGCAAAGCGTTTGAGGAAAAATGCTCCAGCATCCTTGGCGTCGGTGTCGAGGAGGCTGCCGAAGGCGTGATCGACATGCTGGAAGCCGATGCCAACAACGCGCTGCGCCGGGTCATCTCCGGCCAGGGCATCCATCCCTCGGAATTCACGCTGCTGTCCTATGGCGGCTCGGGTCCGCTGCATCTGGCCGGCTGCTCCAGGGGCATCGGCTTCAAGGACATCATCACCTTCCAGTTTGCCGCCGCCTTCTCGGCCTTCGGCTGCACCACCGCCGATTTCATGCGTCGGCATTCGGTCTCGACGCAGCACGACATCGGCGCCCGCGCAAGCGATGACGAGCTGCTCGCTTTCGGCAAGAAGGTCACCGACGTCTGGAATGATCTCACCAAGGCGGCGGTCGACGAGATGATCAGCGACGGCCATATCAGAGACAAGATCAAGACCGTACCGTTCCTGATGATGCGCTACACCGGCCAGCTCGAGGATGTCGAGGTCATGGCACCGCTTGCCGAGGTCAATTCGGCTGACGACATGCGTAGGGTCATCGACGAGTTCGAGGCGGTCTACGCCAAGGTCAACCATCGCGTTTCGCGCTATGGCGAAGCCGGCTTCACCATCACCGAGCTCGGATTGATCGCCACCGCCGACAAGGTCAAGCCGGTGCTCTTGAAGCGCCCGCTCGGCAAGTCGGCCCCGGCAGCAGCGCACAAGGGCGTGCGCGAGGCCTATATCGGGGGACGCTGGCACAAGGCCAATCTCTACGAGATGGACCTACTGCAGCCCGGCCATGAGGTGATCGGTCCGGCCATCATCGAACATCCCGCCACCACGCTCGTTGTTCATCCGCAGGACCGTGTCCACGTCGATGAGTGGACGCTGCTGCATTACACCCATTCTTGAAAGGGCACCGCCATGTTGGACAGACCTGCCTCGGCCCTGCGCCTTCGCGAACGGCTGCTCGATTCAGAACGGCTGATGGAAGAGACCGGCTGCTATGACGGCATCACCGAGCTCACGCTACGCAACCAGGACCCGCTGAAATTCGAGACGCTGCACACCAAGCTGCGCGCCTATTGCGTCTCGGCCCGCGAAATGGCCCGCCGCATCTCGGCCTCGCCCGGCGTGCGCGAAGTCGGCGAAATGGTGGTGGCGATCTATACGCCCGAGGGCGATGCGATCGCGCTGTCCAACGGCATCATGGTTCACGTCCACACGATGAGCCGCTTCATCAAATGGATGATCAAGAACAATTACGAGGAAAACCCGAAGATCCGCGAAGGCGACATCTTTGCCAACAACGATGCCTTCATCGGCACCGTGCAGGTGCCCGACGTCATGGACGTGGTGCCGATCTTCCATGAAGGCACGCTGGTCGGCTGGGCCGGTGCGGTCTGCCACGAGCTCGAAGCCGGCGGCATCACGCCCGGCGGCGACGTCTGCCTGGCGCAGGAGCGCTTCACCGAAGGCCTGTTCGTCTGCGCCGAGAAGATCGGCGAGAATGACGAGATCCGCCGCGACTACGTCATCCGCTGCGAGCGCAATCTACGCATGCCGATCTACTGGGTGCTCGACGAGAAGGCCAAGGTCGCCTCCTGCATCGACATGCGCGAAAGCGTCAAGCAGCTGATCTCCGAGATCGGCCTCGACTACTGGATGAAGGTGTCGAAGGAGTTCATCGAGGAGGGCCGTCGCGCCCAGCTCGCCCGCACCCGCCAGCTCACCGTGCCCGGCATTTATCGTGGCCACACCTTCTATGGCCATGTCACGGCGGGCAAGCCCGGCTTCCAGCTGCTTGGCGATCCCGACTGGCTCTACAACATCCCGATCGAGATGGAGATCACCACCGACGGCAAGATCACCATGGACTTCGAGGGCACGCAGCCCTGGGGCTACCATTCGATGAACTGCACGCCGGCCGGCATGGATGGCGGCATGTTCGTCACCTTGACCCAGCACATGAATTTCGAGGGCCTGGTCAATGACGGCGCCTGGATGGCGACCGAGCTGAAGCTGCCGCACGGCACCTGGACCAACCCCGACAATGAGATGGTGGCGACCGCCACATCCTGGGCGCTGCTGCTGCCGGCCTATGGCGTGTTCCAGCGCCTTTTGTCGCGCGGCTTCGTCGCGCGCGGCTTCGTCGAGGAAGCCTTCGTCGGCCAGGTCAACAGCCCGATGATCGAGATGGGCGGCGAAAGCCAGTACGGCACGCCGTTCGGCATGGCGCATTTCGAATGCGCCGCCGCCGGCTCCGGCGCGCTCGCCATCGCCGATGGCCTCGACACCGCCTATGTCGGCTGGAATCCGGAATCCGACATGGGCAACATCGAGGTCTGGGAACAGTCGATGCCGATGGTCTATATCGGCCGCTCGATCATGCCCAATTCGGGCGGCGCCGGCAAATATCGCGGCGGCTGTTCCTTCGTCTCGACCTGGCTGATCAACAAGACCTCGCACCTGCGACTGCACACCTCGGAACACTCCTCGCGGGTATTCGACAATGGCGGCATGTGTGGCGGCTATCCCGCGCCGACCTGCCAGAAGCATCGCGCGGTACGCAATTCCAACATCCATGAACTGGCGGCAAAAGGCGAACCGCTCGCGCATGCCCCAGGTATCGATCCGCATGTCTCCGACTACGAGAAGAACATCGGCGGCGACCATGCCGTGGTCGAAGGCCCCTACATCACCTCGCCGCACAAGTCGGGGGACATCTTCAGCCATTCCTACAATGGTGGCGGCGGTTACGGCGACGTGCTGGAGCGCGATCCGGTCAAGACCGCCTGGGATGTCGAGAACGGTTTTCTCACCCGCCAGGCGGCGATCCAGATTTTCGGCATCGTGCTGAAGGACGACGCCGAGGGTTATCCGGTTGCCGATATCGACGCCACCGTCGAACGTCGTGCCGCCATGCGCAGAGAGCGTCTGGCCAAGGCGATCCCGGTTTCGGACTGGATCGCTGCCGAACGCGGCCGTGTCGAGAAGGCCGACTTCGCGCCCGAGGTGAAGAAAATGTATGCCAGCGCGATCAAGCTATCGTCGCGCTTCACCAGGGATTTCAGCGATTTCTGGACCATCGACGCCAGATCGATCTTCATGCCGGGAGCAAAGCCATGACCTCATACAGCAAGGAAGTCCTCGGCGATCTCTCAGCCGGCAAGCTGCCCTGGCCGCAGACAAGGCGCATCATGAGCGCCTACAAGGACGACGACCGCTTCTTCAAGATGCTCGCCGTCTATCAGGACCGAGTCGCATGGAAGGACCCGATCCTGCTGCCGGTCTCGGATCACCTCTTCATCTGCCAAAGCGGCGATCAACGGATCACCCGCTGCGAATGCGGCCACTCCTTCGGCGACTACCGCAAGAACTGGAAGCTCAAGGCCGCGATCAACGTGCGAAACACCGAGGAAGCGCTGCGCGAGATCTATCCCAACAGCGATATTCCCGATCCGCAATGGATGGAAATTCGCGAATTCATCTGTCCACAATGCGGCACCATGCACGAAGTGGAAGCGGCGGCGCCGGGCTACCCGATCGTCCATGATTTCGAGCCAGATCTCGAAGGCTTCTACCGCGAGTGGCTGGGCAAACCGCTTTAGCGAAACTCGATGTTACGGCCGCGTTGCCGGCAAGGTAGCGCTCCTAGCCGGCGACGGACTATGAATAAACGCATCGTACGTCGCATCGGAGACTGCCCACCATGACAGACCTTTCCGGCCGCAGCGCCATCGTCACCGGCGGGTTTTCCGGCATGGGTTTCGCCATTGCTACGGCCCTGGCGCAAGCCGGCGCCAATGTCGCCGTCGGCTCCTACATCGCGCCCGCCGGCGCCGACAGATCCGACGCCGCCTACTATCCCGGCGCCGATGAACTCGAGGGCGTGCGGTTGGCCCTGTCGGCACACGGCACCAGGGTTTGTGCCGCCCATCTCGATGTCCGCGACAGCGAGGTGACCAACCGGTTTGCAGCCGACGTGCAAGCCGCCATCGGCCCGGCCGACATACTGGTCAATGCCGCGGGCACCACCGCCGAACAGCCGGTCTGCGGCCATTCCGACGCGCTGTGGGACAAGATCGTCGACACCAATCTCAGCGGAGTGTTCCGCGTCACCCGAGCTGTGCTGCCCGGCATGATCGAGCGCGGCTGGGGCCGTATCGTCAACATCGGCTCGACGGCGGCTTCCGTCGGCTGGAAGAACAACCCGGCCTACTGCGCCTCGAAGGCCGGGCTGCTCGGCCTTACCCGCTGTGTAGCGCTGGAAGGCGCCGCGCACGGTGTCACCTGCGTCATGATCAGCCCGACCTGGGTCGAGACCGAACTGATGCGCCGCAACGTGGCGCAGGTCGTCGAGCGTGAGGGCAAGGGCAGAACCGCCGAGGAAGCGATGGCCGAGATCGCCAAGGGTAATCCCCAGCAGCGCATGCTGCAGCCGCAGGAAATCGCGGCTCTAGCCGTGTTCCTGTGCTCGGATCTGGCCAAGGGCATCACCATGGAAAACATTCAGGTCACCGGCGGAGCGCTGTGGTAGCTGTCACCGCTTGAATTTTCAAACGAGCGAGCCGTATTAACGCCATTTGTCGGTTGCATGGCCGTTTTGGCCCTGCCCGCGGCAACTTTACCCCTCGCGGCAAATTTACCATTGAGTGACAGGCGATAGAGGTTATATTGTGCACTGCACAATGGATGCCCGCTGATCGGGTCCGGCAAGGGCAGGTTCCGGCGATCTCGCATGTAAGGGCGGACCTGACGCAGAAAAGCCGACCATGGGCGCTTAAGCCCAGCCGAAAGGCGTTAGCATGAGAAATCCGGTACGGATATGAAGATCCCGAAATCCATTCTGATCGATCCGGACAACAACAAGGCCTATGCCGCCTTCGCCGTTGCGGTGTCGGTGTTTGCCTTCGCCTACTCCACCAATTTCGGCCAGATCCTGATCCTCGCCTACTATCTGGTATGGCTGCCGCTGCTGTTCGTCGATTACCGGCGTTTCGCCCGCGATCTCTCCAGCGCCTGGCTGCCGCTGCTGTTTGCGGCCTATGTCTGCCTGTCGCTGTTCTGGTCGCAAGCGGCCGGCACCAGCGCGCGGGCGGGGCTGCAATATTTCTCCCACATGCTGTGCGCCTACATCGCGGCGCGCACCATCAGCACGCGCACGCTGGTGCTGGGCTCGCTGATCGGCATCTTCATCGTGCTGCTGTATTCGCTGAAGGTTGGCGCCTATGCGCTCGACACTATCGACGGCACCACCAATTTCGTCGGCGCCTTCGGCTCCAAGAACCAGATCGGCTTCTTCGCCTCGCTCGGCATCTTCTTCTGCTTCGCTTTTCTGGCCTTCTACCGGCGCAACTGGATGAGCTTCGTCTGGACCGCGCCGATCATCCTGCTGTCGGTCTATATGCTGGCGATCGCCCACTCGGCGACGTCAGTCGCTTCGCTTCCGGCGGTGATCGGTGTCGTTGCCTTGCTTGCCATGAGCAAGGTTCTGTCACGCCGCTACCGCCGCGTGCTGTTCGTCGTCGGCGCTACGGCGCTGGTCGGCGGTGTGATGGCTGCGCTGAACCTTGGCCTGCTCGATGTCGTGCTCGGCATCTTCGGCAAGGATTCGACGCTGACCGGCCGCACCTATCTCTGGGAACAGGGCTGGGCCGCCGCGCAGCAGCGTCCGGTGCTCGGTTATGGCTATGCCGCCTACTGGATCCAGGGTTTTGCCGATCCGGAACGGCTCTGGGCCGAGTTCTACATCTCCACCCGCACCGGCTTCCATTTCCACAACACCTATATCGAGACGCTGGTCGAGCTCGGCTTCATCGGCGTGACGATGCTGGCGCTGATCATCCTGCGCTCCTTCTGGGGCCATGTTTCGAAGGTGGTGTTCGGTGACTGGAGCGCCGATTCGGTGGTGCTCGCCGGCGCGGTCGGCATGATGCTGATCCGCTCCTTCTTCGAGGTCGAGATCCTCGGCCCCTATTTCATGGCCTCGTTCATCGTCTATTACGGCCTGTTCAAGCTGCGCCCGGTGCCGCTCGCCAGGGCAAGGCGGGCCTATGTTCCGGTGCCGGACGAGAACACCGCCAACGGCCGCATGCCGGCGCGCGTCTGACTTGCTTATCTCAGGCGACGGCGCGCTTGCGCAGCATCAGCCGCTGCAGGAAGCGGCGCAACGGCTCGTCATAGAGGCGCGTGGCGATGTCGGCGATGACGATGACGGAAACCGCCATGACGATGCCGAACCAGGGATGATGCGCGAACGGGTCGATCGCTGCGGCCTTGCCCGCCCCGGCGATGATCATCAGCAGCGGCGTGTGGATGATGTAGATTGGGTAGGAAATCCGCCCCAGCCAGCCATAGAGGCCTGACAGGCGCGGCGCCGTCGGCGCAATAGTGCCGACCACCACCAGCGCCGGGAAAACAAAGACGACGCAGGCGAGATCGTAGGCGACGCGCGCGCCGCCGGCCGGCGCGATGGCAAAGACGACGAGCGTCAGTGCGATCGCGGCCTCTATCCACCAGCCGCGCCGCAGAAAGCCGAGCCCGCTTTGATAGCGTGTCATGGACCGGCAAAGCAGCACGCCCAGGAAGAACGAGAAACAGACGCGCGGCAGGCCGCTGATGATGGTCGATCCGGTCATGCCGAAGTCGAGGGTGCCGGCAATGATAGAGACGACCACCAGCAACACCAGACTGACGGCAATGAGCGTGCTCAGCACGCGTTTCGTCAGCAGGAAGAAGACGGCGACATAGGCTATGTTGACGATCAGCTCGAAGAACAGCGACCACGACGCGGGGTTGAGCGGAAAGATCGTGTGATAGGCATCGCTGACCAGCGGGATGAAGAACATGCCCGTCGTCAGCATGATGCCGATCTCGGAGATCGGCATGTATTCCGCCGGAATCAGCCGGTTCTTGATGATGAGATAGAAGAAACCGAGCAGTGTGCCGGCGAGGTAGAGCGGGTAGAGGCGTATCAGGCGGATCGCCACGAACGTGCCGAAGCCCATGCCGTTTTCGATCTTGCGGGCATAGGCATGCGCGATAACGAAGCCGCTGAGCAGGAAGAACAGGTCGACCGCCAGATAGCTCGACGGCAGCACCTTGCCGGCGGCCAGGAACGGCGAGAAGTGGTAGAGCATGACGCTGATCGCCGCGACGCCGCGGATGGCATCGAGATTGAGATAGACGTGGCGCGGGGCAGCGGGCTGCATTTTTGCCTCAAGCGGTCGAAAAACGGAAGTTCCCGCCCGCACCCTGGCGCGAACGAGCCGAACTTGTTCATCCCGCCCCTTCGTCGTTCCGGTCTAGCTGAGCGAGACAGGAACTTACTGGCTGGCCGTCGGCGCCAGCTTCACCTTGATGACGTCGCCCGGCAGCACCGGTGTATCTTCCTTGGCGTCTATCTCGCTGGTCTTGCCGTCGGTCACGCGCACCAGCGAATAGATGAGCGCCGGCTCTTCATTGTTGTTTGTGATGGCGGCGGTCGTGGCCGGGTCCGATGCCTGGGCCATCAGGCCCTGTTGCATGTTGACCCTGAGTGCGGCTTCGTTGAGGTCTGCTTCGACCTGCTGCCGGTCGGCGGCAAGTCTCGAGTTCAACGTGTTCTGGGCATCGATGGCATCCTGCGTCGCCTTGCTGACCGACTGCTTGGCGGTGAGGATCGCCGTCTCATAGTCCAGGATCTTGCCCTGCAGATCGGTGACCGACTGTTGCGAGGAAAGCAGGCGTGCGTTGGCGACCAGGCCCTTTTGCGCCAGCGGACCGATACTGTCCGCCTGCTGCTGCGCCAGGTCGACCTGCTTTTGCTGGTTGACGATCTTTTTCTGCAGCGCCTCGATTTCGGACTGCAGGACCCCTTTCAGATCGTCAAGCGCCTGCAGCTTCAGCTTCAACGCTTTCTGGTCGGAGATCAGGATCTGCATTTCGTCGGAGACGATTGTCGCCAGGCGCGGGTCGCCCTCGACTTCCTTGGGCGCCTCGAAACTCTCCTTGCCGGCGAGATCGGCATCGATGCGGGCACGCTTGACGATCAACCGCACGCGCTGGTCGTCATAAATGTCGAAATTGCCCTTGGCGGTGATCAGGTCCTTGCCGAGCTGGGTGCCGAAATCGGCGTTGCGCCGGATGCCGCCGGCGATGCTGATCGCCTTGAGCACGGTCAGCTCCGGCACATAGGGAAACTGGCCAGGCGTCTGGATCTCGCCCGAGATGTAGAACGGCCGGAACTGCACCATTTCCACCGAGGCTTCCGGCTTGTCCGACAAGGCAAGCTTGCGCTGCAGGGCGACGCTGATCGCGGCCGCAACCTCCGACGTGGTCTTGCCGGCGGCCGGCAGTTCGCCGACGAACGGCACCGACAAATTGCCGGCGGGACCGACCGAATATTCGCCGTTTACCGCCGACCAGTCACGGAACGTGCCTTCCACCGTCTGCCACTCGGCGACGCGGATGTTGAGCTTGTCCTGCGAGCCGAGCCGGTACTCGTCGGCCATGGCTGGAACCGCGAGCGACAGAGCGAGGCACGTGGCGACGAGCCGTGCCGGCCGCATCGGGCCGGCAAGGCGAAAATACGCTGATATGTCTGTTTTCAACTGAACGTTTCCGATCCGTTTTGGCCCCATCCGCCCGATAGGCCTGCTGCCGAGTGCCTCCTTCGGAACCTGGCAGAATACTATGGCTGCAATGCGAGACCGGCCCATCGCCGAATAGCTTTGGACCGGATTGGCTTCGGGCCGTGCCGGCCCGATTGCTGACCAGTTGCGGTCGGTCAGTAGGAACCGCGCGACATCCACACCGCAGGCACGGTCTTGAGGATGATGCGAACGTCTTCGAACAGCGACCAGTTCTCGACATAGTGACGGTCGAACGCGACGCGACTGTCATAGGAGACATCGTTGCGTCCGCTCACCTGCCAGAGCCCGGTCAGGCCCGGCCGCGACTTCAAATAATAGACCGCGGCGCTGCCGTAGATCTCAAGCTCGTCGCGCACCACCGGGCGAGGCCCGACAAGGCTCATGTCGCCCTGCAGGATGTTGATGATCTGCGGCAGCTCGTCGAGGCTGAGCTTGCGCAGAACGGCGCCGACGCGGGTGACGCGCGGATCGTTCTTCAGCTTGCGGGTCGCGATCCATTCGGCGTTGGCTTCCGGATTGGCCGCGAGATAGGCGGCCAGCACACGTTCGCCGTCTTCGACCATGGTGCGGAACTTGAGGCAGGGGAAAATCCGCCCACCGCGTCCGATGCGCTTGTGGCCGTAGAAGATCGAGCCGCCGTCGGAAAGCTTGACCAGAAGGGCCACCATCAGGAACAGCGGGCTAAGCGCCACCAAGCCGACAAGTGAACCGAAAATATCGAAACTGCGCTTCAGCAGCCCGCCGATGGGTGGCGGAAAATCTACGCCGACATGCGAAAATGCCGCATTGGCCGACTTGGCAACGTCCCTCATGCAAAAGCTCCATACGTTGAACGGATGGTTTATGCCACGATACCAAAAAAATGCTGCAGCGCAACACACAATTTCCCATATGGCTGAAATAGTCACGTCAGGAATTGACTAAATAATAAACCCTCCTTGCCCAAATTTTGCCCTTTATGGCGGGTTTGTGGCGAATAATTAGCAACCCTAGGAAATGTAATGCCTTTTTTCGGCGGGTTTTGGGCAAATCGTCCTTTGCCGTAGAGGGAACGGCTTTAACTGATTTTCGAATCACTGGCTTTGCTAAATTAATCAAGTAAAATACTAATCAACATTGTAGATTCTACTGTAGTATAAAGCGCATGACGAGTTAGGTCACCACCCCTGCGTGTGCATCGCAGCATGGCGGAGTCCAAGCCGCCGCCAAGCCGAAAATTATTGCAGGTTGCCCTTGCCGTCAGTTTCGCGCCTTAATAGAGTCGCAAATTATTCCTGATAGAGTCTGGATGGGTTGGGAAGGCCGGAAGCAACCGGCCGAAAAAGAGCAGCTAAATAAGCTCGCATGGCGAATGGGGAGATACTCGGGTGGGTAAGTCATCGCTTTTGCATGCTCGGGCCGGTTGACGGGCCGCCGAACATGTCATTACCAAAATTCGTCATTGGAATGGTTTTCGCCCTCGCGATCGTGGTCGCGTGGTCCTATGTCGACGGCGCGACGGTCACCACAGCGGTGCTTCGCGTCATCGGCTGCGCTGTCCTCATCCAAGTCGGTTATTTCCTGCTGGTGTATGTTATGATCGCCAGGAGCGCGCCGACATCGGCCGACAGGGCTCGCGACGCCGAAAGAAGCCTCGGCGCCGACAAGGCGGTTGAAGGCGAGAAGCTCTCGGCGAGGCGCAGCGTGCATTGAGCAGTCTGAAGCCGCAAGGTCGGCCTCGGATCATCTTGCAGCCGGACTCAGCCTGCTTCGGCCGGCTCGGGTTCCGATTGCTCGCCTGAAAGCATTTTCGACAGGCGGCTGCCGGCCTTCGCTTTCAACCTCTGATATTGCCCCACTTCGACGATTCGTCCGTTTTCGACTGCAACCACCCAGTCGGCGAAGGCGATCATCGATGGCCTGTGCGCAATGGTCAGGATCGTCATCGATCCGCGCAAGCCGTCGATCGACTTGGCGATCAGGGATTGGTTCTGCCAGTCGAGCGCGCTGGTCGCCTCGTCGAGAATGAGCAGCGAAGGTTTGCGCAGCAGCGCGCGCGCCAGCGCGATGCGCTGGCGTTCGCCGCCCGAGAGCCGGACGCCGCGGTCGCCGACCACCGTGTCGAGCCGCAACTCCAGCCGCTCGACGAAGTCGGCGCCATGCGCAGCGCGCAGTGCAGTCCACAGCTCCGCGTCAGTGGCTTGCGGCGCGGCAAGGCGCAGATTGGCGGCGATCGTATCGTGCAGCAGGAACACGTCTTGCGGCACATACGCCACCTGGTCGCGCCAGCGCCGGCGGTTGGCGGCGCCGATCTCGACGCCATCGGCCAGGATCTTGCCCTCGCTCGGTTCGAGCAGGCCAAGCAGCATGTCGGCAAGCGTGCTCTTGCCCGATCCTGACGGACCGATCAGCGCCGTTACCTTGCCAGCGGGAAGGCCAAAGGTGACATCGCTCACCACCGGCTTGCCGCCGGCCTCATAGGCAAAGGAGACATTGCGGATGTTGAGCCCGACATCGAGCGACAGCTTGGCATCCGATTCGAGGTTTGCCGGCTCGAGTTCGGCATCGAAACGCGCCTGCATGTCGCGCATCGAGGCATAGGCCGGCAGGTTGATCAGCACCTGCTGCGCCTGCATCTGCATGTCCATGAAACGCGGCGCGATGCGCATGAACACCAGAAGCAGGACAACGATCTCGGCCAGCGAGAGGTTGAAGCGCACCAAAGCGACATAGATGAACAGGCTCAGACCAATGACGCTGGCGACCTGGAACAGAGCGGTGCCGATGGTGCTGTTGCGCACATAGTTGATGTTGTCGGCCTTCATCTTCTCCAGCGTCGCGCGAAGCTGCGCGTAATAGGTCGCCTCGACATTCAGGCTCTTGGCCACCTTGATGCCGCCGAGGAACTCCGAGACCGTTCGGTACTGCTCCTGGCGATTGCTGGTCAAAACCCGGCCGAAGGCGCTGGCTCGTGCCCGAAACGGCTGCAGTGCCAGGAAGGTGACGATGCCGACGACAATGGCAAACGCCGTCATCACTGTCGAAATGAACAGCGAGACAACGAGATAACCCGCCAGAAGCACGGCGATCTGCACCAGCATCAGCAGCGAGAACGCCGCCGACTGCACGCGGTCGATATCGCCGGTCAGCGCATGGTCGAGATCCGAGATGCGCATGCGCGCGAATATCCCCCACCGCGCCTTCCCGATGCTCTCGAACAGGTTCATACGCAGGCGATTGATGAAGTCGAGCAGCAGTCGCGCCATGTAGACGGATTTATAGCGGTTGAACGCTGCCTGCAGCGCGACAAGCCCGACCAGCAGGCAAAGCACCGTGGTCAATTGCAGCGTTCCGTCCGGAGCCAGCCAGCGCACCCAGTCGCGGTCAGGCAACCTGACCGCGAAATTCTGCTCGGGTCGCCCGACCAGATGCAGCAGCGGCACCAGAAGCAGGATCGAGATGCCTTCGGTCAGGCTTCCCAGGATCAGGAACAGCAATGCCGTGAAGGTCCTGCGCCCGCCGATCCGGGCCATGGCGGCGCCGAAACCGGCGACATCGCGGTAAAACGAAAAGCGCAGGATCTGCGATGCGGACATGTCAGTCACCGCGGCCCTTTGTCGGCCGCCAGATCGTTTTCGATCAGGGCGACGGCTTCGCCGATACGGTCGAGCCCGGTGGGCACTTCGAGGCGACAGACGCCGATCTGGCTGGCCAGGGCCGCGCATTGGCGAAGATGTGTCGTGGCAAAATCGCCGACCAGGGCTGGACGGCCGAAACGCGTCACATAGGAAAATTTGATGATGGCCGGCAGGGCGCCGATGCCTGGCAGCGGCGTGATCGCTGCCTTATCGCCGCGCTCGAGGATATAGATCCGGGTCGCCGGCACCGCGTCTGCCGCAAATCCGGCGTGCAGGCGATGCTGCATCTTGTCGATCGCCGCATGCACCTGCGGGCGTATTTCTGCCTGGCGGATGGGAAACGCGGCGGCGGCATCGGCGGCGAGCTTCAACTGCGGAAAACCCGGAACGATCATCGGCCGGTCCGTGAGATCGAGCGCCACGACATCGTCGGTCAGCAATCGATGCCCGGCACGGATCATCGCGCTCGCCGTCGTCGATTTGCCGGCGCCCTTGTCGCCCATGAAGACAGCGCTCTTGCCGCCGACCGCAATGGCGCTGGCGTGCAGGATGAGCAGGCCGCGCTGGTGCAGGAGCAGTGCCATGACCGGACCGAGCAGCGGAAACGCCAGCAGCGCATCGTCGACATCGGGCGCCGGCTCCACCTCGATGCGGCAGGCATCGGTGATCAGGAAGGCGCCGACCGTCTGCCATGCCAAATATTGCTGCCGCGGCTCGAAACGGAAAGCGGTTCCGGTCTCGGGCGAGGGTTTTGGCAGGTCGATCGGGCCGACCGTGATCAGCACATCGACGCAAGCTGGTTCGCTCGGCTCTAGCTCAGGCAGTTCGACCTGCGAAGCGATCGTCAGCCCATAGGCTTTGTACAAGTGCTGTGCGCGAGCAGCAATTGCATGGCGGTCATCAGCGGCAAGAGGCATGTTGGCCGGCATCATCAGTGGCTCCCGCGCTGTTGCACCTGCCGCAGCCACAACGATAGCGAAATCGAACGCCATACATACTGGACATCGGGCAAGGTCGCGGCCTCGGGTTGGCTGGAAATGCGGCCATAGGCGGCGGTCACCTCAGGCAGGTTGACGTAAGGGGCGATCCGCGCCGCATCTTTCACCAGCACCTTGTCCAGGAGATCGCGGTGATTGCCGAGCATGCCTTTGACCAGGTTCGAGGTGAAATCGATCTTGTCGCGCCGCCACTGCACTGCCGGCGGCAGGATTCCTTCCATCGCACGGCGCAGCACCGAGCGGCCAAAGCCCTGGTTCAGCTTTTCCGCGCCGGGCAGCGCCAGGCAGAACTCGACCAGAGGCTTGTCCCAGAAGGGGTAGCGCGGCTCGACGCCGAAATTCGCCGCCGCCTTGTCGAGTACCTCGAAGGCGTGCGGCACCATGCCGTTCGACAGCAGCCAGCGATGGGTCAAGGTCTCGCTGGCGCTGACCGCGGGCGACATGTAGCCGGCCCTGCGGAACCGTTCGACGAGGTCGGTACGCATCGCCAGGTCCGGATTGATCAGGGCGCGCCAGCTCGTCGCCGGCCGCCCAGTGGGATGGCGCCGCAATTTGCCAAGCACGCGGTTCGCGAACCGCTTGATTCTCGCGATGCGCCAGGCCGGCCCGTAAAGGGTAAGGAACTGGTAGTAGAGGCCGAGCATGCCATCGCCATAGGTGTTGGAGGCGCTGCGCAGCTCGCGCCACAGCTCCATCCATTTGCCGGCATAGGCGAGTTCGTGCAGATGGCCGTGGCCCTGCGAAACCACCTCGTCGCCTCCATGGCCGTCGAGCAGAACCTTCATGCCCTTGGCGCCGGCGGTCCTGTAGATGTCGCGGGTCAGCGACAGGCCGGGCGCAAGAAACGTTTCTTCCTGCTCCTCCAGGATGCGGTCGAATTCGGCGAAGGGGGCATAATTGCCGACCGAAATCAAAGTGCCGTCGACCTTCTGCTGGCCCAGCACCGCCTCGATGAACGGACGCTCATCCATCGGCGAGCCCTTTTCGAACACCAGCGAGAAGGTCGGCAGCCTCGATCTTTGCTGGGCGGCATTCTGCAGGCCCGCCACGCAGGCGATCGAGGAGGAATCGAGGCCTCCGCTCAGCATAGCACCGACCGCAGGCGTGCCGCGCATGCGGTTGCGGACCGATTGCGAGAACAGATGCCGGAATTCCTCGGCCGTGTCCGCCCGCATCGGCCTTGGCGAGGGTTCGATCTGCCAGTAGCGGCGCAGCACCACCTGGTTCCCGGTCACCGTCAGGCTGTGGCGCGCCGGCAGGCGGAAGATATCGGCATAGGCTGTCGACTGCGGATCGTCGGGCAGCCCGGCCAGGAATCCCGAAATCTGGTGTTCGCTGATGCGCATGTCGACGCCGCCGGCATCGAGGATCGGCCCAATCTCCGAGGCAAAGACGAAGCGCCGGTCGCTCGAATGATAGTAGAACGGTTTGACGCCGAAATGGTCGCGCACGCAAAACAGCTGCCGGCGCTCGCCATCCCAGATGGCAAAGGCGAAGTCGCCTTGCAGATGCTCGGGGCAGGCTTCGCCCCAGCGCAGATAGGCGCGCATCACAAGCACGGCGTCGGCAACCGAATTGTCCCGGATGCCGAGCCTGGCCAAGAGTTCGTCGCGGTTGTCCAGCCGGCAATCCGCGGTGATTGCGAGCTTGCCGCCGGCCATGGTCAGCGGGCCGGGGCCGGCTTCATCGGTGGTGTTGAGCCAGGCGTGGCCAAGAACGACGCCCTCGTCGATCCACCACGAACTGCCGTCAGGCGCGCGATGCTGCATGCGGGCAAGCATGCGCTGGATGTCGGCCGCGGCGGCCTGCCTGCCTTCCTGCCTCAGCAGAATTCCGGCGACGCCGCTCATCGCTCACTGGCCGTGGTCGACGAGATGGTTAAACCTGCCAAGCGAGCCGCCGAGCACGATGTGGTCGCCGCTGACCAGCCAGGCATGCGCCTTCAACTCGGTGCCGGTATCGCGCTCGATGCCGATGCGGATTTTTGAGGCGTTGCCCTGGCGGGCAAGCAAATATTGGCCGGAAAGCGCTTGGGTCAGACAGCTTGCGCCAGGCACCAGGCGGGCAGCCGCAGCCACGCCCCAGGCGACACGCCTGAGATCGCCGATGTCGGCTGGTTCGCGCGCGTCGAGCCGGGTCACCATGCGGCGCACTTTGTTGTAGGAAAGCAGCGTCAGCCCCAGCCGCACCGACACGACCACCGCAAGGCAGTGGGCGAGAAAGAGCATCTCCGGCCCGCTCAGTGAGAAAGCTCTAGACAAGTTCCTCATCATGGAGCCTCGCAAGCCCGGCGTCCGCCAAGCCCTTCAACAATCCATCGACATCGGCCTTGCAGCGTTCCGGATCGACATTGTAGCGATCCAGCACGGCGCTGCGGATTTCGGAAATCGGCCGCGGCTCCTGGATCAGCTCCCAGATATAGGCGCCGACGCCGTTCAGGCTGTAATAGATGTTGGACCTCATATCGAGCAGCGCCAGGCCGTTGCCGAATTCGCAGGCCACGGCATCCTTGCTCGCGCTCATCCGATCATGGTCCGTTGGGTTCCAGTCCATTCCTAAACCTCGCTCACAACCAACGCTTCGGCAATTCCGGACAAAGACGCGAGAGCCGGGGTTTGACCCCCGACTCTCCTTAGTGCGCTCTGTTTGCAGAGTCCGGACTTTGTCACCCCAACGAGAGAATACTCAGGAGAAGGTGAGTTCGCCGACCGGCGTATGTGCCGGAAACGAGGCGTCGAGTGCCGTAGTACCGCTACCGCCTTGCGTGATGGTCTCGATCGAGCCGTGGACCGTCAGGCTAGGGGTTTCGTACTCATGCTTTTCAACATTCTGTTCCAATTTACTCTCCACTTGTGGACTGGAAGCGGCCTGTCGATTGCCGGCAGCGAGCTATTGCTGCACCGCAATAGCTGCATGGCAGCATTTATGAGTCAAGCCTGATTTACCAGCCGTTAATCAATTCTCGGTTGCGACTCCCTTCAATGGTGATCAAAGCGCTTTGCATTTCACATCTCAGGAGAATTCAGCAGAGTGTCCGAGGCCGTCAACTAAGTATCTGATTTAATTACGTTAAAGTTTCCTTCGAATGCTCCTCACTTGGGCGCTGGCGCATTCCCACAAAAATTGTTGCTGACGTACCCGCCACAAGCCCCGATCAGGCGGCGCCTTGCATCTCGTTGTAGGACTGTGTTGCGAAACGTTCAGGTTGCAGGAAAATTGGCGCCAAAGGAAAAACTGGACGCGGCGCATGAATTTGGCGATGCTTTGCTTCGCAGTTGCAATATAACGCGCCTGGCGAATTTTTTGCGGAGATGCTGCAGCATATGGCATTGCAGGAAGGGACCTTCGAAAGGTTGCGCGCCGCTGGCTGCGCCGACGAAGTGGCCTATGTGCAGGCTTGCCTGCGGCTGTTCTTCGCCTCCAGGGCGAGCCCCAGCGCCGCGCCTGCACCGGCCATCTCCGTTGCCGATGTTTGCGATATCGCCAGGCTGAACAAGGTCGCCACCTTCATGCTGAAGGCGCTGTCGCGCCCACCGGCGGGCGAGACGCCGCCGGGATTGCTCGAGTGGCTCGACACTTATCGCCGGCGCACGATTGCGATGAACTCGTCCGGCATCATGGATTCGATGGCCATCGACAAGGCGCTGCGCGGCAGCAGCATCGATTTCGTCTTCCTGAAGGGCCCCCTCCAGCAGCAACTGCTCTATGGCGACCATTTCATGAAGCCGTCCGGAGATGTCGACATATTGGTGTCGCCGGCCGGCTTCTTTAGAGCTCGTGATGCGCTGCGCTCGATCGGCTACGAGGTCGCCGGCAAGTCCCGCTCCGTCTGGTGGGTGCGCTTTCTGGGCGAGCAGCACATGGTTCGCAGCCAAGGTCGGAAATTGTCCACCGTCGATCTCCATTACCGGCTCCAGCAGCCGGGATCGCCCAGCCCGCGCGATACGGAAGGGTTCCTGCGCCGCAAGCGCGCGCTTGCGATCGCCGGCTCCAGCGTGCCGTTCATCTCGGCCTCCGACACTTTGCTTCTGTCCTGCATCAGTGTCGCAAAGGCGCTGTTCAACCGCGAGCCGTGCGCGGGCTATGTCTGCGATGTCCGGGCCGCTGCCGGTCGGCTGAGCGAGGCCGAGCAGCAGACTGTGCTCGACTACGCGGCCGAGCAGGGGCTGGCTGACACCCTGCTGCTGGGCCTGCGCGCCGCCGATGTGGTGCTTGGTGGCGCCGGCACGCTGCTGTCGGATCGGGCCACCAGGATCCTCTCACGCATCGGCAATGAAGACCTGTTCCACATGGTCATCGCGCCGTGGCTGTCGTCGCTCAGATGGCCGCAACGGCGCACCGTTTTGTGGGAATTGTGCGGCCGCGAACCTGTCCGCTATCTGACCGAGGCCGGCTGGGCCGCGTCAGCCGACCTCAGCCGGCGGATTTTCGAGCGGGAAAGCCGGTGACGATGAGGGTCGTCATGCAGCAGGCAGATAACGTTCCGTCCCGATCCGCTGGGGATGGATCGGGGGATGGATCGGGGTCCGGCGCCGCGCGCCGGGAGGGCGAGGGGCCTCGCGACACTTTATGCAATCGAAAGGCCACCCTATGTCCATGACAGAATCCCGGGTCTGCGTGATCATCGCGGCGCGCAACGCGGCCCGGACCATTCCCGCAGCCATCGCCTCGGCGCTGCGCGAGCCGGAGGTGGCGGAAGTCGTCGTCGTCGACGACGCCTCCACCGATGACACCGCAAAGGTGGCCAGCGCTGCCGACGATGGCAGCGGCCGGCTTTCGGTCATCCGGCTCGACGCCAATCGCGGCCCGTCCTTCGCCCGCAATACCGCCATTGCCGGGTCGAAATCACCTTTCATCAGCATTCTCGACGCCGACGATTTCTTCCTTCAGGGACGGTTTCGCCAGCTGTTTGCCAGCGCCGACTGGGATTTCGCCGCCGACAACATCATGCTGATCCGTGACGATACGGCGACCGATGTCTCGAAGATCGTCGCCCCGTCCTTTTCGGCGGACCCGGAATTCCTCGACTTCGAGCGATTCATCGAGGGCAACATCTCCAGACGGCGTGTCCAGCGCGGCGAACTCGGCTTTCTCAAGCCGGTGATATCAAGAGCTTTCCTCGACAGGCATGGGCTGCGTTACGACGAGAACCTGCGTCTCGGCGAAGATTACGAACTCTACGCTCGCGCCTTTGCCCTTGGCGCACGCTTCAAGGTCATCCGTTCCTGCGGCTATGGCGCGATCGTGCGCGCCGATTCGTTGAGCGGGCGCCACAAGACACAGGATCTGAAGCGCCTCGCCGATGCGGATCTGGCACTGCTCGAGATCGACAGCCTGCCGGAAGGCTCCAAGGCCCTGCTGCGCAAGCACGAGCGGCATGTGCGTGACAAATACCGGCTGCGCAATTTCCTCGATGTGAAGGCCGAGCGCGGCATGGCGTCTGCCGCCGCCTATGCGCTGGCCAGCCAGTCGAACTTCATTCCCATCGTTGTCGGCGTGGCCGCCGACAAGCTCGATGCGTTGTTTCGCCACGCCGGTCTGTCCCCGCGGCAGCAGCCGGTGCCGCCCTTGCGCTTCCTCATGGCCGCTACCAACACGGCGGCGCAAAAGTAGGCTCCGCCAAGTCCGGGACGGCGGCCGCAAGGCTGAAAAAATTGCCTTTCTGAAACTCGGAGGTTGCCTACACGCCCCGACGATGGCACTGTATGTTGCGGTGCAGCAATTTTGGAAGGCCAACCGGATGGCTTCAATTTTCGGCTTCAGGTCCAGGGACCCAGCGCGCGACAAGCAGACCGATCTGGCGCGTTTCGACCGTCTGGCAAAGCTGTTGGATCAGATCACGGCCGAGATTGCGGCCGAGAAGACCGGGTTGGAGGCCCGCTACCGGTCGAAGTCCACCAACGCGGCCTTCCTGGTCGAGTCGATGGAGAACGGCTCGGCGTCGGCACGCAAGCTGTCGGAAGTCGGCGAGCTGACGAAGTCCATCCTGAACTGCGAACAGCGCATCGCCGAGCTGGTGCGCCAGACGAGCCGGATGAAGGAACTGCGTCATTCACTCGACGCGATCGTCGGCGAGGATGGCCAGAGTTCTGATTCTCACGGGGAATATGTCAAACCCGCAGGTCGCTTCGGCTGAACACGGTCACACGAGACACAGAAGAGAAAGTTCGGGGACGGAGGATCGGGATCGGCCCTTTAGCAATGTGGGCCAATCGGTGACTTTGGGTTGGGGCGGAACAGCACAAAGGTGAATTGATATGAACGCAGATCCGAAGACGACGCCCATGGCGGCAATCGATGCCATGATTTCGACGCGGCCAAATCGGCCAATGCGTCTTGTAAACCCAACGCGTCTTCTATCCGTTGGTGCGCTTCTGTTGGCGGCAGCCGCAGCTCTGCTCGGCGCCGCCCACCCCTCCCGCGCCCAGGACGCCTCCCCGGAGATGCAAAGCGCACCGTCCTTCGTCGACGATTTCAAGAGTTTCGATCGTTCGCGCTGGTATGTCTCCGACGGTTGGTCGAACGGCAATCACCAGAACTGCACCTGGTCGAAAAGCCTGGTAAAATTTTCCGACAACATGCTGACGCTCGGCTTCGAAAAGCGCAAACTGAAGGACCGCGAGTTCGCCTGCGCCGAGATCCAGACCAAGCAGCGCTTCGGCTATGGGACCTATGAAGCACGGATGAAGACCGACACCGGATCCGGTCTCAACGCCGCTTTCTTCACCTATATCGGCCCTGCCGACAAACAGCCCTGGTATGAGATCGACTTCGAGGTGCTGACCAAGGATACATCCAAGGTGCAGGTCAACAGCTACATCGCCGGCAAGCCCAAGAACGAGAAGCTGGCCGAGGTCGAAGGCGGCGCCGACAAGGGCTTCAACGACTATGCCTTTATCTGGGAAAAGGACCGGCTGCGCTGGTACGTCAACGGCAAGCTGGTCCAGGAAGTGACCAATCCCGAGCAATTGCCGACCCACTCGCAGAAGATATTCTTCAGCCTCTGGGGCAGCGACACGCTGAAAAACTGGATGGGCGCCTTTTCGGACCCCGGCCGCCAGGTGACGATGCAGGTGCAGCGCGTCGCCTTCACCGCGCTCGGCCAGCCGTGCCAGTTTCCGGAATCGCTGGCATGCAGTGTAAGCAGCATAAAGTAGATCTGAACCGGCCCGGCTATATAAGGCCAAAGGGCGTGAACAGGAATTAACCCGAATGAATTTGACGGTCTTTGGAATTGGCTACGTCGGTCTCGTGCAGGCCGCGGTGCTGGCGGAGGTCGGGCACCAGGTGGTGTGCGTCGATGTCGATGAAAAGAAGGTCGAGCGGCTCAACCAGGGCCTGGTGCCGATTTTCGAACCGGGACTGGAGGCCCTGGTCAAGGAGAACCACGCCGCCGGCCGCATCAAGTTCACCACCGATGCCGCCGCCGGCGTCAAGCATGGCGAGATCCAGATGATTGCGGTCGGCACGCCACCCGGCGAAGATGGTTCGGCCGACCTCAAATATGTGCTGGCGGTGGCCGAGACCATCGGCCGCGAAATGGACGGTCCCAAGATCGTCGTCGGCAAGTCGACCGTGCCGGTCGGCACCTGCGAAAAGGTGAAGGCCAAAATCGCCGCGACGCTGAAGGCGCGCGGGCGCCAGGACCTGGCTTTCGACGTCGCTTCCAATCCTGAGTTCCTCAAGGAGGGTTCCGCCGTCGCCGACTGCATGAAGCCTGACCGCATCATTGTCGGCACCAACAGCGAGGGCACCGAGGCGGTGATGCGGGAGCTCTACGCGCCGTTCAACCGCAACCACGAGAAGATGATCGTGATGGACGTGCGCAGCGCCGAATTCACGAAGTACGCCGCCAACTGCATGCTGGCGACCAAGATCTCCTTCATGAACGAAATGGCCAATCTGGCCGAGCAGCTCGGCGCCGACATCGAGGAGGTACGCAAGGGCATCGGCTCGGATCCGCGCATCGGCTACCACTTCATCTATCCCGGCCTCGGCTATGGCGGTTCGTGCTTTCCCAAGGATGTCCGCGCGCTGATCAAGACCGCCGAAGGTGTCAAGTTCGACGCCAAGCTGCTGCGCGCCGTGGAGGAGCGCAACAATGCCCAGAAGTCGGTGCTGTTCGACAAGGTGCACCGTTATTTCAAGGGCAGTCTCAAGGGCAAGACCTTCGCGCTCTGGGGCCTCGCCTTCAAGCCCAACACCGACGACATGCGCGAGGCGCCGGCGCGCGTCCTGATGGAGGCGCTGTGGCAGGCCGGCGCCAATGTGCAGGCCTACGACCCCGAGGCGATGCAGGAATGCCAGGCCATCTACGGCCTGCGCGACGACCTTTTGTTGTGCGGCACCAAGGAGGCGGCACTGCGCGGCGCCGACGCGTTGCTGATCGCCACCGAATGGAAGAGTTTCCGCGCCCCGTCCTTCGACGCGGTGAAGGATGCCCTGACCACGCCGGTCATCTTCGATGGCCGTAACCTCTATGATCCCAAGGTCATCGCCCGTCACGGCATCGAGTATTTCTCGATCGGCAGGATGGCGGCGTGAAGGCAGGGCGGCACAACGCGGAGCCAGGTTCATGAAAGTTCTGTTTGCAGGCGGCACCGGCTACACGCCGCAATTCAGCGGGGGCGTCCAGTCGAGCACCCACCACCTGGTCGAGCAATTGCGCGAAAACGGTCACGAGGCATCCGTTCTGGCAGCCCTGTTCGGCGACGGCATGTTCGGCTTCAGGGCGCGCGCCAAGATGAAGCTCCTTCGTCAGCGCGCGGTCATCGACAATTTCCCGGGCTATCCGGTTGTACGGGCGTGGTTCCCCTGGGAAGCGGCCGACTTCGCCGTCAAAAAGTTGAGGCCGGATGTCGCGGTCGTGCAGTGCCACAATTCGGTGCCGATCGGCAGAGAGCTGCAGAGGCTTGGCGTGCCGCTGACCGTCTATCTGAGGAATGTCGAATTCGACGAATTGGCCGGCGATCTGCGTGAGCTCCATTCGGCGGTCTATATCGCCAACTCCGAGTTCACCGCGCGCGCCTATAAGGCAAAATTCGATATCGATTCGACGGTTATTCCGCCGACCATCAATCCCGCGTTCTACAGCACACCGACGACCGGTGAATTTGTCACGCTCATCAATCCATATGAGGAAAAAGGCTTCGATCTTGCGGTGCGCATTGCCGCCGCCTGTCCCGAGATCCCGTTCCTGTTCGTCGAAAGCTGGAAGCTCGACGACGATCATCGAGCCCGGATCGAAGCAACAATCTCTCCCCTCCAGAACGTCAAGCTGGAAAGCCGCACCAGCGACATGAAGACGGTCTACGGCCGCACGAAAATCCTGCTTGCGCCCAGCAAATGGGAAGAAGCCTGGGGCCGGGTGGCCTCGGAAGCGCATTGTAGTGGCATTCCCGTGGTCGGCTCGCGGCGCGGCGGTCTGCCGGAAGCGATCGGCGCCGGCGGCGTGGTACTGGACTACGACGCCCCGCTCGCCGACTGGGTCGCAACGATCAGGCGGCTGTGGAGCGATGAGGCCGAGTACAAGCGGCTGTCAGCGACAGCACGTCAGTTTTCGGAGCGGCGGCAAATGAACCCCGACAGCCAGTTCGCAACGTTCATGGGCGTTCTCGACCGCGCAAGACGTGTCGGTTTGGAGCGCGCAGCCTAAACGCGTCGTGTTGCATTTCAGCTGAGACGCTGCACGACCGTGGTCGCGCAAAGTTCCCGTTAGCCAGGTCCAGGCGTCGTGCGCCCGTCCGGATCACTTTTAATTGCTGCAGTGCAATATTTTGTGGCACTGCAGCAATCAACGTGTATTCTGCCTGTCTACATTAGGGCTTGTGCGATATGGACCGCTTGGTCCGAGCAAGCCCCAACCTTATGGGCGGGTCATGCGCGTGGGCTTTGTCGTCGGCGAATTCCCTCTGCTTTCGGAAACCTTCGTCGTGGACCAGATGGCTGGGCTGCTGGCGCGGGGCTTTCAGGTCGAAGTGGTCTGCGAAAAGATGCAAGGTGACCACCGAATTGACCGGCAAAGCGAGCCGATGGCGACGCTGCTCGCCAGAACCCGACATTGGTGGCGATGGGCCGCTGTAATCAGCAAATTTGTACAGCGTCTGCCGCCCCGTCTGCGATACAAGGCCTCGACCGTTCTCGACATCGCCTTTGCACGCCGCCTGAACCGCTGCGACGTGATTGTCGCCCACTTCGGACAGAACGGCGAGAGAGCAGCCGCACTGAAGAAATGGAAGGTGCTCAAACCACCGATCATAACCATCTTTCACGGCGCGGACGTGGCGATCCCGGCGCGGCAGGCAGTGCTCGCGACACAATATGCCGGGCTGACCAAGCATGGGACCCTGAACCTGCCCGTCAACGATTACTTCCGCACGATGCTGCTGGAAGCCGGCCTGTCCCAGGCGAGCACGACGGTCCACCATATGGGAATTGACACCCGCGAAATCGGCTATCGCTGGGAATCGTGGGAAGGCACCCAACTGGTCGTGACGACGGTTTGCCGCCTGGTCGAAAAGAAAGGCGTCGAGTTCGCCTTGCGAGCCCTGGCCTCCCTCAAGGCCTCCCAGCCGCAGCTAGACTGGCGTTACGACATTGTTGGCGACGGTCCTCTGCGGATGAATCTGGAGAAGCTGGCCGTAGAGCTGGGCTTGGCTGGTCGCGTAACATTCCTCGGCAGCCTCCCTCACGCAGAGGTGAAAAGACGGCTTCGCATGGCGCATCTCTTTTTGCTGCCAAGTATCACTGCCAGCGACGGGGATATGGAAGGCATTCCGGTCGCGCTCATGGAGGCCATGGCCGCCGGATTGATTGCGGTCAGCACGTATCATTCGGGAATCCCGGAGCTCATCAAGGATGGGGAGACGGGGTTGCTTGCGCCCGAGCGAGATATTTCAGCGCTTGCCGGCAAGCTTACCTGGGCCGCGGAGCACCCGACCGAATGCGAGCGTATCGCGCTTGCCGCACGCCGCAAAGTCGAGGAGGACTTCAACGCAGATGTTCTGAATGAACGTTTTGCGCAGATCGTTACCCAACTGGCCACATCGAGCCCTGCGCATGCACCCACCGGTCATGTCGGCGTTTCCGAGGGCTTGGCGGATCCTTCATCTGCCGGCTGACACTGCTCCTCTGCGTTTGATCGGCAGGCACGCCAAGCTGAGGGAAATCTTGCTACACTGCACCAAAAATGTTGCAGTGCAGCAAGACCTGTACTAACGTTCCTGCGGGTGGGCCAACAGCGGTAGAGTTCCATGCTGCATGTCTTGTGCTTCCGCCACCCTGTCTTCGGCCCGGCTTTTGTCAAAGGGACACCGGCTCCCCGGACGAGCGCATCCTGCCGATGAAGATCTGCTTTGTAGTCGACAAGTTTCCCTCATTGTCCGAAACCTTTGTTCTCGACCAGATAGCCGGATGCCTTGAGCGCGGCATGGAAGTCGGCGTCGTCTGCAACGAGACGTCCTTCGGCAGGGACAGCAACATCGATGATCCGCGCTGGCAGGCGTTGCCAGGAAAGGTCGTATGCTGGTGGGGTGGCCTGGGTCGCTATCGCCCGCTGCTCAGGAAGTGGTCCGGCAGGTTCTGGGACAAGCTCTCGACCGCCATCGACATTGCTCATGCGCGAAAACTGCAGGGCGCCGACGTCATCGTTGCCCATTTCGGCAACAACGGCATGCGCGTGGCCCGCGCGATCAAGCGCGGGAGGATTTCCGCTCCCCTGGTGACGATATTTCACGGCCGTGATGTCGGCGAACCGCTGCATGACAATACGCTCGCGCGCTACAAGATTGTGTTCGAAAAGGGCGTTCTTCAACTGCCGGTGAATGCGTTTTTCCGCGATGCCTTGATTGAGGTCGGTGCATCGCCGGAGCAGGTTGTGGTTCACCATATGGGGGTGCGGCCGAGTGACATCGACTATCGGTGGCGTTCATGGGAGCAGGCTACGCTCTCCTTCATCTCGGTCTGCCGCCTGACTGAAAAGAAGGGCATCGAATATGCGCTTCGCGCGCTTGCTGGCCTGCCGCGGCGAGACTGGATCTACTCGGTGATCGGCGGCGGAGAACTTCTCGAGCAGCTGAAGGGGATCGCCGCAGAGCTTGGCATTGCCGACAGGGTGAATTTTCTTGGGCCCCGGCCGCACAGCGAAGTCAAACAGCGTCTGCGCGATGCGCATGTGTTCCTGCTGCCCAGCGTCGGCGCCCGCGATGGCGATCTGGAAGGCATTCCGGTTTCCCTGATGGAAGCGATGGCCGCCGGCCTGACGGTGGTCAGCACGTATCATTCCGGGATCCCTGAACTGATCGATGATCACAAGACGGGTTTTCTCGTGGCTGAGCGGGAAGTTGCGGCGCTGACCGGAAAGCTTGCCTGGATCGCCGAGAATCCGAAGCCGTGTGAAGAGATCGCTCTCGCAGCGCGCAAGAAGATCGAGGCCGAGTTCAACTCCGATCTGCTGAACCAACATTTCGTGGAAATCGCCATGCGGCTTGGCGAAACGAGGTCGCTTGCATGAACGCCAATCCGCCCCCCCAGTTCGGTCGTGTCGCCCTGCGCGGCGGGCTGGTAACCATCGGCGCCCAGGGCTTCAAGATGGCGATCCAGTTTCTCTCCGTCATCGTGCTGGCCCGTCTGCTCGTCCCCGAGGATTTCGGTCTGGTGGCTTCCGTCGGGCCGATCGTGGCCTTCGTCGGGCTGCTTCAGAATCTGGGCCTGCAGCAGGCTGTGGTTCAGCGCAAGGACATCAGCAACCAGCAGCTCAACCAGGTGTTCTGGATCAGCGCGCTCGTCGGGCTGGGTAGTGCCGTGGTAGTGGCCGGCCTGGCGCCTGCCATCGCCGCGTTCTATGGCGATCAACGTATGTCCGGCATCACCCTTGGCTCCGCCCTGCCGCTGCTTCTCGGCAGTCTCGCCGCAGTGCCGCTGGCGTTGATGAACCGGCACCTGCAGTTCGGCCAGCTCGCACTGAACGACGTGATAAGCGCCGCCGCCGGACTTCTGGCCGCCGCGATCGCGGCCTATGCGGGGTTGGGCTACTGGTCGCTGGTCATCGGCCCGGCGGTTTCGGCAGCTATCGCCCTGGCTGCCGCCTGGCGGGTGGCGCGTTGGACGCCGTTGCGGCCGGACCTGAAAGTCGATGCCGACATATTGTCGTTCGGCGCCAACCTGACCGGCTTCAACCTCGCCAACTTCTTCTCGCGCAATCTCGACAACATTCTCATCGGAAAATATTCCGGTGCGATCGAACTCGGCTATTACGACCGCGCCTACAAGCTCCTGTTGTTCCCGCTGCAGAACATCAACCAGCCGCTGACACGGGTTATGGTGCCGCTGCTCAGCCGCATCCACGATGATAAGGCCCGCTTTCGCGATATCTATGTGCGCACCAACTGGATGCTGGCGGCCGTTACCATGCCGGGCATCGCGGCGCTGACGCTGACCTCCAATCAGATCGTCGGACTTCTCTTCGGCGCGGGCTGGGCACCGGTCGCACCGATCTTTGCCTGGCTGGGCATCGCCAGCCTGGTCCAGTCCGTTTCAAGCACGACGGGATGGATATTCATCTGTCAGGGCAAGACGAAGACCATGTTCCATTGGGGCATCTATTCGTCGCTGACGACCGTCGCTGCCTTCGTCGTCGGCCTGCACTGGGGCGCCGTCGGCGTTGCCGCGGCCTATGCCATCAGCGGTTACGTGCTGCGCGTTCCCGTGCTGGCGCTACTGGTCCATCGCGTCGGTCCGGTGACCGCCGCCGACTTCCTGCTCATGCAGGGGCTTTTCATCGCCTCGTCCCTGCTTGCCTGGTTCCTGTACCTGTGGTTGCCGGCGTCTCTAACGGGCCAGTCAGACCTGCTCGCGGTCTTTTTGGCGCTTGCCCTCAACTACGGCATCGGTCTCGTTTTCATGCTTGCCGTCCCGCAGTCGCGACGCGCCTTGTTCACCACCCTGTCCAACGCCGCGCGCAATATCCGCTGAGCGGCCGGCGATCAGCGGCGCCAGCAGGTTTGTGGCCGACATTGCCGAAGCATGTTCTTCGAGCACGGCCTGAAGGCTTGTCTTGCGATAGCGGTCGAGATTTCCCGCAAACCGGCCGAGCTTTTCGCGCGCCTCTTCGGACGTCACGGTGTCGATGTCGAGCAGCACATCGTCGACACCGATTCGCTTGGCCACTTCCTTGGTTTTGAACTCGTAGGCGATCGGCAGCACCGGCGTGCCGACGCAAAGCGACATGATCATCATATGCATGCGCGTCGCGACGACGAAGTCGAAGCCCTTCACCAGCGCCATCAACTGGTCCGGCGTGTGGAACGAAGCGTCCACCGTCACGTGGCTGGCGATCTCAGGATCGAGCTCGGCAACGATGGCCTGCGCGGTCTTCGAATCGTCATGGGCATATTCCGGCACACCCTGACACGTGGAGACGAAGGTCACCTCCTTGCCAAGGTCCCTGACAAGAATTGTGGCGATCTCGCGGACCGAATCCAGATAGCGGCGCATGCCGCCCTCACCGTCGCTGACGTAGTTCCAGTGGCGGACCGAAATAGCGACGCGGCCCGTCGACGCCGGCGGCTGGCTGGAAGCGAGACGCTTGCCGATCCTGTCGGTATCGGCCAAGGCGAATACGGCATCGGCCACCACGTGGCACTTGCCGAGATCCTTCACCAAGTCCCGGATATGGGTCCGCGACCGTTCGTCGCGCAACAGGATGAGCGGACTGCGGTCAAAGATCGGGCCGAGCTCCTGGCGGTTGTAACTTTTGTCGAACGGACCGAGGGATTGCGTGAAGAAGACCGGATCTTTGCCAAATACGGCATCGAGCCTGAACTGATTGAGGCGTCGTTCGAGATTGTAGTTCTCGACGAGATAGGTTCCCCCTGTGGTGACCACCATGTCCGCGTCGGCGTAGATATCGAGACCGCGCCGGTCGCGATGGCTGAAAAAATTGCCTAGCGCGCTGCTGCCAAACCAGCGCAGGGCCTGGAGAACGAGCCGATTGTAGATCGGCTTGAACCGGTCCCTCAGCCCGCTGCCATTCTTGTATCGGAACAGGGATTCCGACAGCAGCTTATGAAATTCGAGGTCGGGATAATCCGTCTTCGGATAGAGTCGTTCCGCAACCTCGGGCTGGCTGTCGAAGACGGCAAACCGCACGTCGCCTTGCACGATCGTCTTGAGAATGTGGCGGATCGCCAGCAGAATCGCCGCATCCCCGGTATTCAGGCAGACTGTGTTTTCAACGACGATCTTCATGGGATACCTCATTTCGTCAGCAGATTCCGCGGCGTGGCCTGCGGTGCCTAGGACGGGCATGGTGACCGAAAATACCCACGCCAGGACGATCCCGATGCGGCTCGCGTCACAATCCATCGCTGCATCGGGCTGGGTGACCAGCCAGAGCGGCGCTCAAGCCCGACGGAGGGTAACGCATCAATTTTGCAGTGCAACAAAAAACGTGCACTTATGCTACGGCGCACCAAAAATGTTGCGATGCAGCAAAAGCTGGGTTAGCATTCCCGTGGGTGGGCCAACAGCGGTCGAGTTTTCATGCTGCATGTCTTGTACCTTGTGCACGATGTTTCCGACCCGGCGGTGCGCCGGCGGATCATAATGCTCAAGGCAGGCGGCGCGCGGGTCACGTTGGCCGGCTTCCGTCGGACCACAAATGCTGTTGCCGACGTCGAGGGGCTGCAGCCGGTCGACCTCGGCGCGACGCGTGACGGCCGATTCGGCCAGCGTCTGGCGGCGGTCGCCAAGGCGGCGCTGTCGATAGGCTCGAAGCTTGCGGCGATGCCGAAGCCCGACCTCATCATCGCGCGCAATCTGGAAATGCTGGCGCTGGCCAGGCGCGCCAAGGCCGCCTTTCGCGGCGGCGTGCCGATCGTCTACGAATGCCTCGACATCCATCGCCTGGTGCTGCGCAATGACATGCTGGGCAAAGCACTGCGCACAGCGGAGCGTTATCTCGCCCGCGAGGTGAAGCTTCTGGTGACGAGCTCACCGGCCTTCATCGCCAATTATTTCAAGCCGTTCGGGCAGGTCGCCGCACCGGTGGAACTGGTCGAAAACAAATACTTCGAAACCGCGCCGATCGCCTTGGATGACAGGTCAAAGGCCGAAAACCCTGCAGCACCCCCGTGGCGCATCGGCTGGTTCGGCGCGCTGCGCTGCCGCCGCTCGCTGGAGCTGCTGGCCGACTTCACGCGCCGTCAGGGCGGGCGCTTCGAGGTCGTCCTCCGGGGCCGTCCGGCACTCTCGGAATTCCCGGATTTCCACGCTTTTGTCGAGGCCGAACCCTATCTCTCCTTTCGTGGCCCCTACCGCAACCCGGAAGACATGGCCGCGATCTACGGCGAAGTGCATTTTTCCTGGGCGATCGATTTCTTCGAGGAAGGGCAGAATTCGGAATGGCTGCTGCCCAACCGCCTCTATGAGGGCTGCCGCTTCGGCGCCGTGCCGATCTCGATGGGCAATACCGAGACCGGGCGCTTTCTCGACCAGCAGGACATTGGCGTCCTGCTTTCCGATGCCACGCCCGAAATCCTGGAAACCGCGCTCGGCCGCATGGACCAGGAGCACTTCGGCAAGGCCAAGGCGCGTGTGCTGGCCCGCAACCCACGAACCTGGAGCTACGACCGCAGCGACTGCCGCGCCTTTGTCGACAGGCTGCGCGGTCTGGCGGCGGTCCCCGGTCCCTTCGTCACCGAAGCGCTGGCTTAGCGATGGCTGATGATGGGAAAAGTACAGAGCATGGGAAGGCGCCGATGACGCAAACCGAAGCGCTGCCGCCAAGCCTGATCGTCATTCCGTGCCTGAATGAGGCAGCCCATATCGGCGCGTTGCTCGAGCAGCTCAGGCCGGCAGCGCTAAGGCTCGGCGCCCGCATCGTCGTTGCCGATGGCGGCAGCACCGATGGTACTTTGGCCATTGTCGAAGCGGTTGCGGCCAAGGACCCTCAGGTCGTCCTCCTGCACAACCCAAAACGTATCCAGAGCGCGGCGATCAATCTCGCCGTCGCCAGCCTCGGTGACGGCGCCGAATACCTGATCCGCATCGATGCCCATGGCGGCTATCCCGCCGATTATTGCGACCGGCTGGTTGAGGAGGCGCTCGCCACTTCAGCCGATTCGGTCGTCGTCTCGATGCTGACCAGCGGCAGCGGCGCGGTGCAGAAAGCGGTCGCGGCGGCGCAGAATTCCAAGCTCGGCACCGGCGGCTCCAAGCACCGGCACCTTTCCGCCGGCGAATGGGTGGACCATGGCCATCACGCGCTGATCCGGATCTCGGCCTTCACCGCGGTCGGCGGCTATGACGAGAGCTTCAGCCACAATGAGGATGCCGAACTCGACTACCGGCTGCGCCGGGCAGGCTACCGCATCTGGATGAGCGGCAAGACGCAGATGGTCTACTATCCGCGTTCGTCGCTGAAGGGCCTGTATTTCCAATATCTCGGCTATGGCCGCGGCCGCGCCAAGAATGTGCTCAAGCACCGCATGATCCCGAAAGTTCGGCAGATGATCCCGCTGCTGGTGGCGCCGGTCGTCCTTCTCGCGGTATTTTCCTTTATCCACTGGCTGGCGGCGGTGCCGCTGCTGGTCTGGGCTTCGGTCTGTCTGGGCTACGGCGCTGTGACCGCCATCAGCCAGCGCAATCCCAACAATGTGCTGGCGGGCATTTCGGCGATGGTCATGCATTTCGGCTGGTCGCTCGGGTTTTGGCTGCAACTGCTCGGCTCGCGATCGCAGCGCGGGGTGGCATGATGGTCGCCGACAGCCGCCGAATCGACATCTGCGTCTGCACGTTCCGGCGGCCGGAACTGGCCGACACGCTGCGGTCGCTCGCTGCCATGGATATGCCTGCCGGTTTCGGCATCGGCGTCATCGTCGCCGACAATGACGACGAGCCGACCGCCGAGCCGCTGGTGACCGCGCTGGCGAGCGAATTGAAGCTCGTGGTCCGCTACCGGCACGCCCCGGCGCGCAACATCTCGGTCGCCCGCAACGCCTGTCTTGATGCCAGCACGGCCGATTTTCTCGCCTTCATCGACGACGATGAAACCGCCTCCCCGCAATGGCTGGCCAAACTGGTCGCTGCGGCAGAGACAATCGGCGCCGAGGCCGTGCTCGGTCCGGTGCGGGCGCTCTACCGCCCGGATGCGCCGGACTGGATGCGCAAGGGCGATTTTCATTCGACCTTGCCGGTCTGGGTGCAGGGCGAAATCCGCACCGGCTACACCTGCAACGTCCTTTTGAGGATGAGCGCCGACAGCTTGCGCGACCGTCGTTTCAGCCTGGCGCGCGGCCAGAGCGGCGGCGAGGACACCGAATTCTTCGACCGCATGGTCAAGGCAGGCGGTCGCATCGCCTTTGCGCCGGAGGCGTGGGTCGAGGAAGTCGTGCCGCGTTCGCGAGCCGCTTTCGACTGGCTGCGCCGCCGCCGCTTCCGCTTCGGCCAGACGCATGGCCACCTCATCGGCCATGACGCAGGCGTGATAGAGCGTGCGAAGGCTGTCGGCCTTGCCTCGGCCAAGGCCGTCTATTGCTTCGGCATGGCGGCGTTGACCGCGATTAGCCCGGTCCGCCGCAACCGCAGCGTGCTGCGGGGCATCATGCATGTCGGCGTCGTCAGCGGCCTGGTCGGTATCAGCGAAATTCGCCAATACGGACTGTCTTCCCCGCAGCAAGGAGGCAAGCGTGCAGCCTGACGTCTCCTTTGTCATCGCAGCCCACAATGCCGCGGCCACGCTCGACCGGGCGATCGCAAGCGCCATGGCCCAGCGCGATGTCAGCGTCGAAATCATCGTCGCCGACGACCAGTCGCGCGACAACACGCTCGACGTCGCAAGAGCCTATCCAAAAGATGTCGTCAAAGTGGTTGCGCTGCCGGCAAATCGTGGCCCTGGCGGCGCCAGGAATGCCGGCCTCGACCTCGCCACAGGCCGCTGGGTCGCGGTGCTCGATTCCGACGATGCCGTCCTGCCCGGGCGGCTCGCCGCCATGATCGCGCGAGCCGAAAGTGCGGGCGCTGTAATCGCCGTCGACAACCTCCAGGTGGTGCGCGAGGACGGCATTGCCGAAGCGACGATGTTTCCCGCCAAATATCTGGAGGGCCTGCGTGAAATCACGCTCGCCGACTACATCGCTGGCAACATCGTTTTCGAATCCACGTTCAACCTTGGCTATCTCAAGCCGATCTTCCAGCGCCGTTTCCTGATCGAAAACGACCTTCGCTATGATCAAAGTCTGAGCATCGGCGAGGATTACATCCTGCTCGCCAACGCGCTGGCCAAGGGCGGAAAATGCGTGGTCGAGCCGACGACCGGCTATATCTACCACATCCGCACGGGCTCGATCTCGCGCGTGCTCGAGCTTCACCATATCGAGGCGATGCGCAAGGCCGACGCGGTCTTCGCCGAGACCAATTCCATGGACGCTGCTGCTGCGGCCGCCTTCGCCAAACGCGCCCGCAGCCTGCGCAAGGCGGCATCGTTCCTGTCGCTGGTCCAGCACATCAAGGCGCGTTCGCCGTTGAAAGCGATACGCACCGCGCTAAGTGATCCGGCGGCTGTCAGGCACATGTCGATGCCGATCGCCGTCCGCCTCAAAAGGGTGGCGGCGCAGTTTGCCGTCGGCGCGGAGAGGTAAGGAGGGCGAGTACATGAAGACGTTTGTTCATGGCCTGCAACAGGCTGAAATCGATCTGCTCAGAAGGAATTTGCGATGAAGAAAATCAGGAAGGCAGTCATCCCTGTGGCGGGGCTTGGAACACGGTTCCTGCCGGCAACCAAGTCGATTCCGAAGGAGATGCTGCCCGTGGTCGACCGGCCGGTCGTCCAATATGCGGTGGACGAGGCCTTCGAAGCCGGCATCGAGCACATCGTGTTCGTCACCGGCCGCAACAAGGCTGTCATCGAGGACTACTTCGACCTGCACCCCGAACTGATTGGAACGCTCGAACAAACCGGCAAGAAGACCCAGCTGGAGGCGCTCGAAAGCATGCTGCCCGTGGCCGGCGCCACCAGCTTCATCCGCCAGCAGTCGCCACATGGTCTCGGCCATGCGGTGTGGTGCGCACGCGAAGTCATCGGCGACGAGCCCTTCGCCCTGCTGCTCCCCGATATGGTGTCGTTCGGCCGCCGAGGTTGCCTGGCTGAAACAGTCGATCTCTATCAGCAGACCGGCGGCAATGTGATCGCCGTCGAGCGCTGTGATCCCAGCGAGACCAGCAAATACGGCATCGTCGGGCGCGGCGCCGAGACAGGCAGCGGCTTCGAGGTGACGGCCATGGTCGAAAAGCCGGCGCCGGCCAATGCGCCGTCGAATTACTACATCAACGGCCGCTACATCCTGCAGCCCGAGATCTTCTCGCTGCTGGGCAACCAGCAACGCGGCGCCGGCAACGAAATCCAGCTTACCGATGCCATGGTGCGGCTGGCGAAAAGCCAGTCTTTCTTTGCCCAGCCTTTCAATGGCCGCATGTTCGACTGCGGCTCCAAGGAAGGCTTCATAGAGGCCACCATCGCCTTCGCGCTGGCGCGCGACGACATGAAGGGACCTGTGCTGGAAATGCTGCAGGCGTTCGTGCGGTCGCATGAGCGTCAGGAAGTGGCCGCATAATGCCCATCTTTCGAGGGCATATGCGTTTGGACGATGGCGCGGCTCGTGCCTGCACGCCAGGCCGCTCAGGCCCGGCGCCAGATGGCATGAAGCTTGCGTTGCATATCTTGCCCCCGATCTCCGCAGCTCCGGGCGAGGTGCCCCGTCTCGCTCCGGCGCCTGTAACCTAGAATTGGATCGAAGATGAATTATGCCAGCTTTCCTCTCGACAAGAGGATGCCGTTGCCCAACCCCGATCAGGAAAAGGGTGAAGACTTCATCGACGTCGAGCGCCTGCTTGGCATGGCGGCGCGTCAGGTCAAGGTGGTGGCAGTCTGCGCCATCATTGGCCTGTTCCTGGGGTTGCTCTATCTGCAGACCACGCCCAAGCAATACATGTCGGTCGCCAGCGTGCTGATCGACGAAGGCCTGAACAAGGTCATCGACGACATCTCGGCTGCATCCGTCACCATGCAGACCGACGCCGCCCTGCTCAGCCAGATCGAAATCATCACCTCGGCGCGGCTGGCCTCGGTGGTGGTCGACAAGCTGAAACTCGACCAGAACGCAGAGTTCATGAACCCGCCGCAATCGGCGCTGGTCAAGGGCATCGGCTTCGTGCGCGGCGTGATCGGCTATTTCCGCTCAAGTTCCGCCGAGCAGATTCCCGGCATGGAAAACGTCGATGAGGCGACACGCCAGGCCATGATGCAGACGGCGCGCCACGACTATGCCGTGCTGAAGCTGCAGAGCGAGGTGCTGGCGCAGCGCAACGGCCGCTCCTATGTGCTCGCCATCGGTTACCAGTCGACCAATCCGGCACTCGCCACCGCCATCACCAAGGCCTATGCCGACGCCTATCTCGCCGACCAGCTCAATGCCAGCTTCGACGCCACCGAGCGCGCTGCGGTCTGGCTGCAGGGCCGGCTGACCGAGCTTCGTCAGAACTCACAGGCGGCCGCTATGGCGGTCGAGAAATTCAGGGCCGAGCATGGTCTGGCCGCCAACAGCGACGGCCAGCTGATCAGCGACAAGCAGATTGCCGATCTCACCGCGCAACTGATCGTCGCGCAGGCCGATACGGCGCGCGCCAGCGCCCGCTATCAGCAATACAAGACCATCGTCGAAAGCGGCTCGGACAATGCCTTCAACGATTCCGCCATCTCAAGCGATCAGCCGGCAAGCTCCGTCATTGCAACGCTCAAGACCCGCTATCTCACAGTCGCCAAGCGGCTGCAGGACGTGACGGCCAATTTCGGCGCCGACCATCCGCAGGCGGTGGCGCTGGCCAAGGAGAAGGCCGACCTGTCGACCCAGATTTTCGGCGAGTTGAAGCAGCTGACCGAAAGCTATCGCAATGAATATGAAGTCGCGCTTTCACGCGAGACCTCACTGAGGCAGAAGATCGCCGACGCGGCCGGCAAGAGCTCCATCGACAACCAGAGCCAGGTCAAACTGCGCGAGCTCGATCAGCAGGCGCAGGCGCTGACCACGCTCTACCAGACTTTCCTTAGCCGCTACGAGGAGGCCTCGCAGCAGCAATCCTTCCCGGTCGGCAAGGTCCGCATCATCTCGGATGCCTCAACGCCGCTTTCCGCCTCAAGCCCGCGCACCTCCAGGGTGCTGGCGCTGTCGCTGGTGCTTGGCGTGCTGCTTGGCGCCGGCTTTGGTGGCCTGAATGAGTTCAACGAGCGCTTCTTCAGGACCGGCGAGGACATTCGCGATCGCGTCGGCCTCAAATTCCTCGGCTATTTGCCGATGATCGGCGGCAGGCTCGGCAAGGACGCCGACGACGGTGCGGCGGATGCCAAAGGCGCCAACACATTGTCGGCGGCCGAGAAACGGGCGCGCTTGCGGGTCAGCGTCGATGCGCCGGCATCGATGTTCTCCGAAACGCTGCGCAACGCCAAGATCGCCTTCGACGTCGTCATGGAAGGGCAAGGCAGCCGGGTCATAGGCGTGGTCTCGGTCCTGCCCGGCGAGGGCAAGTCTACGGTCGCCGCCAATCTCGCCGGATTGCTGGCCGCCAACGGCTCGAAGACGCTTTTGATCGACGCCGATCTGCGCAATCCTGGCCTCAGCCGCAACCTCGGCATGGAGGCCGAGCAGGGGCTGATGGAGGCCGTGGTCAACGGCCAGACCTGGCAGTCGGTCGGCAAGGTCGACCGCCAGACCAAGCTGGCGATCATCCCGGCCGTGCTGCGTGGGCAGTTCTCGCATACCAGCGAGCTGCTGTCGTCGGCCGGCATGCGGCGCTTCATCGACAACGCCAAGGAGACGTTCGAGTACATCATCGTCGACCTGCCGCCGCTTGGCCCCGTGGTCGACGCCAAGGCGTTTGCGCCGCTGGTCGACGGCTTCGTGCTGGTTGCCGAATGGGGCCGCACGCCGCGCGCCATGGTGCGCTCGCTGCTGGAGCAGGAACCCTACGTCGCAAGCAAGGTCGTCGGCGCCGTGCTCAACAAGGTCGATCTGAAGAAGCTGCCGAAATACGGCTCGCTCGGCGGCTCGGAAAAGTTCTTCGACCGCTATTCGACCTACTATCTGGAGAAATCGGACGTGCGGGCCAAGACCGCGGCCTGAACGGAGCGCGATCCTGAAAAGGAGCGTGATCCGGAAAAGCGGATCCGGTTTTCGGAAAGGATCACGCTCAAACGAAGAAGCACGGCAGGTCAGGAAAAGATCAGCTTGCCGAATTTACCGGCGATCCTGAGCGCTGTCAGCCGGCCGCTTTGAAAGGCGCCGGTGTCGATGCCGAGCCTTCGCCCGTCAAGCCTGGGGATATCGACCGGCGTGTGCCCATGCACCACAAAGCGGTCGAGCAGATAGGCGGCGTTGAAGAACTCGTCGCGGATGTTGAGCAGGTCCTGCTCATCCTGTGCGACCAGGTCGATACCCGGCCTGATGCCGGCATGGACGAAAACGAATTTATCCGAACAGAGCAGCACCGGCAGGCTGCGCAGAAAGTCGATATGGCTGGCCGGAATGACTTCCTTCACGCGCCGGTCGACCTCGTCGCTCAAGGCATAGAGGCTGGCAAGCCGCGCCGGATCGACCCCATAGGAAAACAGCGTCTCGAGGCCGCCGACCGCCAGCCAGCGGTCCCGCGACAGATAGCCGTCGAGATAGTTCAGCATGGCCACTTCGTGGTTTCCCGCCAGGCAGACGCGCAGGAACTCTGTTGGCGGCAGCGCCAAGAGGTGGTCGAGCACGCGCGACGATTGCGGCCCGCGATCGATATAGTCGCCGAGCATGACGATAATCTTGCGGCCGCGAAATTGCAGCGCGTCGAGCTGGATCTTCTGCTCCAGCGACAGCAATTCCTTGTAGCAGCCATGCACGTCGCCGATCGCGTAGACGACGGTGTCGTCCATATCCATTTCCAGGCGCTCGCGCGGCGCCGGCCGGGGAGGTCTGGACCGCTGAAACAACGCCACTGGGGCCGTCAGACCCCGATGCCGCGGGCTTTGAGCGCCGCGGTGATCTCGTCAAGAATGGCGGGATCGTCGATTGTCGCCGGCATCGTCCATTCTTCCTTGTCGGCAATCTTCTGCATGGTGCCGCGCAGGATCTTGCCGGAGCGCGTCTTCGGCAGGCGCTTGATCGTCACCACCGTCTTGAAGGCGGCGACCGGGCCGATCCGTTCGCGCACCAGCCCCACCACTTCGCGTTCGATGGCAGCGGTATCGCGCGACACACCGGCATTGAGCACGACGAAGCCGAGCGGGACCTGGCCCTTCATAGCGTCAGCGACGCCGATGACGGCGCATTCGGCAACATCGGAATGCGCTGAAAGCACCTCCTCCATGGCCCCGGTCGACAGCCGGTGTCCGGCGACATTGATGATGTCGTCTGTGCGCGCCATGACATAGAGGTAGCCGTCTTCGTCGATCATGCCGGCATCGGCCGTCTTGTAGAAGCCGGGAAACTCCTCGAGATAGGCCTGCCGGAAACGCTCGTCGGCATTCCACAGCGTCGGCAGGCAGCCGGCCGGCAGCGGCAGTTTCACCACCACATTGCCAAGCGTGCCGCGCGGCACTTCATGGCCGGCATCGTCGAGCACGCGAATGTCGTAGCCCGGCATCGGCACGCCGGGCGAGCCGTATTTCACCGGCAGCAGGCCGAGGCCTGCCGGGTTGATGGTCATCGGCGAGCCGGTCTCGGTCTGCCACCAATGATCGACCACCGGCACGTTGAGTTTCTGCTCCGCCCATTTGATGGTTTCCGGGTCTGCGCGTTCGCCGGCCAGGAACAGAGTGCGGAATTTCGACAGATCGTATTTCGGCACGAATTCGCCCTTGGGGTCCTGCCCCTTGATGGCGCGAAAGGCTGTCGGCGCGGTGAACAGCGCGACAACGCCGTGTTCGGCGATCACCCGCCAATAGGTGCCGGCGTCGGGTGTGCCGATCGGCTTGCCCTCGAACAGCACGCTTGTCGCACCATGCAGCAGCGGTCCGTAAACGATGTAGGAATGGCCGACCACCCAGCCGACATCGGAGGCCGCCCAGAATACTTCGCCCGGTCTGACGCCGAACTCGTTTTCCATCGTCCATTTGAGCGCGACCATGTGGCCGCCATTGTCGCGCACGATGCCCTTCGGCTGGCCGGTCGTGCCGGAGGTATAGATGATGTAGAGCGGGTCTGTAGCCAGTACCGGAACGCAATCGACGTTGGCGCCCGCCGCCCGCTCGCGGGCAACGGCGTCGGCAAAATCGATATCGTAATGCTCCCTCAGATCGCAGCGCAGCTGGTCGCGCTGCAGGATCAGGCAGGCGTCCGGCTTGTGGCGGGACATTTCGATCGCCTTGTCGAGCAGCGGCTTGTAGGCCACGACACGTCCAGGCTCCAGGCCGCAGGACGCGGAGATGACCAGCTTCGGCTTAGCGTCGTCGATGCGGGTGGCGAGCTCGTGCGAGGCAAAGCCGCCGAACACCACCGAATGCACCGCGCCGATGCGGGCACAGGCAAGCATCGCGATCGTCGCTTCGGCCACCATCGGCATGTAGATGATGACGCGGTCGCCTTTGCGAATGCCGCGGTTCTTGAGCACCGAAGTCAGCGCTACCACTTCGCGCTTCAATTCGGCATAGGTGAATTTCTTGACCGTGCCGGTGATCGCGCTGTCGTAGATAAGTGCGATCTGGTCGGCGCGGCCGCCTGCGACATGGCGATCGAGAGCGTTGAAGCAGGTGTTGCAGGTGGCGCCGTTGAACCAGCGCCCGTAAACGCCCGCCTTGGCATCGAAGACGCTGGTCCACGGCGAATACCAGTCGATCGCCTCGGCGGCAGCGGCCCAGAATTGTTCCGGGTCGCGTTTCCAGCCGTCATAGACCTCGTGGTAGCGTGACGCCATTCATCCCTCCTCGGGAAAACTCTCTATGTTGCAATAGCCTATGCGGGTTTTCCCGGCCACGTCTTTCCCCAAATGCCATGTCTTTCCCGAAATTTGGGGCTTGGCCGATCTCGCCTTGGCCATAAATTGCAGGCACCATGGCCGGGTTTGAAATCGGGGCAGGGCGCGCAATGACGGTACGATACGGGGTTGGATCTGCCGTTGGAGCAGCGCTGCTGTTGACGATCGTTTCCGCCGCCCAGGCCGGCGATGCCGCCGCGCGGCGCATCATCGGCTTTTCCCCCGACGGCAAATATTTCGCCTTCGAGCAATATGGCGAGGTCGACGCTGCCCTTTCCGGCTGGTCGCAGATCGACATCATCGACACAAGCACAGACGAGTTCGTCGGCGGCAAGCCGATCCTTGTCCTCGATGAATCGGAAGAGGCGACCACGACGGTGGAGCAGGCACGGGCGCAGGCCGCAAAGCAGGCCGCGCCAATCCTGGCCAAATACGGCATCGCCGAGCGCGGCACGCGCACGGCCTCCGACAGGTTCACCTTCCCGGACGACACGGTCGAGTACAACGACATCCCCCGCCTCGAGCAGGCCGCGCAGAAATGGCTGTCGCCGTTCTATGGCGAAACACAGATTTCGACCATCCAGCTCGATGAGATTTTGGCCGACAGCAAGGAGGATTGCTCGGCAAGCTTTGATGACGCCAAGGAAGGCGACCAGCCTCTTCAGGGGCACAAGACACTTCAAGGCGACAAGACACTTCAAGGGGACAAGACGGGCAAGGCGCGCGGCTTCCGCCTGTCGCTGCAGGGGCAGGACGGCAAGCCGTTCAAGGTGCTGCACGAGGACAAGGCCGTGCCGGGCTCGCGCAACTGCCCGACCTCCTACAGCCTGTCGGAATCCTACGAATACGCCCCGCCCGACAAGCCGGCGGTACTGGCCGTGCTGGTGCAGCGCTTCAGCCAGGGCTTCGAAGGACGGGACCGCCGCTTCATCGCCGTAACCGGCCAGGCACGCTAAGCCGCGGCCCCCCTTGTGGCAGGCAGAAAAAGCTCATGCGCCCGGAGAAAGCAGGGCGTTCGTGTCGGATATCAGCTCTTAAAGCGGCAAGGCCGCCAGCATCAGCCCGACGCCACCCGCAATCAATATGGCGGCTGCCAACGCTTTTCGATGACGTTCGAACGCGGTCGGCGCCCGCTCCCAATTGTAACGCATACCCAATGCTCTCCCAAAACCCCGCGACTGCATAGCTTACTTTAGGTAAGACAAGCAAGACCTTGACCCTGCGAGATAGCCGGCTTGACGGTTTGCGGCGGTGATTACCAGCTGCAATCACCGACGATTTCTGGGGTGCTTCCCTGTTCTCAGGCTCTGAATGATGTGGAAGTTACCACAATCTGAAATTGGATGTCTCCATTAGGCTTCGGTCGCCTGTGTCGTGAGGATGGTGGCGTTGCCGGATTGCCACAGAACGGTCAGGCCGGCCTGTTCTCCCTCTCGCCCGCGCAATGGACAGACCCGCATCGCCGCGCTATCTGCTCTCCAGGAAAATGGTGGAGGGGCTCCATGGCCCAAATCGGTTCTGAAATGGTTCTGCGGCTGGCGGACGACGCCTCGGTCCAGCATGTCGGCGATGGCGCCGTCGTGCTCTTGGCGCGCAGCGGCCAGCTTTACACCTGCAACGGCACCACCGAAGCCTTTCTCGACAAGGTGGACGGCGCCCGCAGCCTTGACCAGATCGTCGTCCTGTTGTCTGACGAGTTCGAGGTCGACAAGGGCACGCTCGACCGGGACATGGCGGCGCTGGCCGCCGAACTGGTGAGCGAAGGCATTCTCGCCGACCCGGCTCCCTGATGGTGGACGGCGTTCTCCTGCGCGCTTTGTTTCGTGTCCATTTATGGGCAAGCGCGCGGCTGATGCCGACCCTGATCGGCCGCCGCAGCTTCGAATCGGTGCTGAAATGGGCGCCGCTCAGCGCACCCACCCCTTATCGCGGCCTGTCGTCAGCCTACATCGTCGCTGCCGTCAACCGGACCGTCCGGCACCCCTGGCTGATGCGCGACCGCAGATGCCTGCGCGAGGGCCTGCTCGCCCACCGCTTCCTGCGCTTTGCCGGCTTCGATCCGGATCTGCGCTTCGGCGTCGATCCGAAGTCGATGCAGGCGCCGCGTATGTCTGCCCATTGCTGGGTCTGTCTCGATGGCCGCCCGGTGGTCTCGGACAGCCTCCCCGGCATGGTGCAGATCTATCGCCATCACGCCGATGCCGGAAAGGCGCACGCTGCTTGACCGGTCCGGCGACCACCTTCTGCTATGATCTCCAGGGCCAGGTCATCAGCATATCGGCCCCGCGGGCCGATCTCTGGCCGAGCTTCGACCTCTTGCTCGGCACGTTGCGCGTGAGCGGGCCGGTCGAGCCCGATTTCCGCGTCGACATCGTCGAGACGCGGGAGTTACCGGAATCGCCTGCCGGAAAACTCGCTTTCGACGGCGAGGTGCCGGAGGACGGCCATTGCCGGCTGATCGACGGTGGCGGCACCGTTCATCTGGTCTTTCCCGGCCTGCAGACCGTCTCGATCAATGCCGATGGAGGCTGGGCCGAGATACGAGTCCATCCCGATGCCAAGGTCAAATGGACGGTGCTGATGATGGTGCTGGATGCAGCACTTGATGCCGGCGACCAGCACATGCTGCACACCGCCGGCCTGACATTGCCCGGCCGCGAGGCGCTCGTGCTGATCCATGCGCCGAGCGGCACCGGCAAGTCGACGACGTCGCTGGCGCTGGCGTCGCAAGGTTTCGGCCTGTGCTCGGATGACGCCATGATCCTCAAGGTTTTGGCCGGTGGCGGCATCACGGCCTGGGGCTTGCCGCGCAAGGTGAAGGTCCACCGCCACACCGCGGCAATGCTGCCCTTCGTGGCGCCTTGCCTTGGCGACAAATGGGACGCCAATGGCGAGCAGGCCGTCTCGCTGGAACGTCTCGCCGAGATCATCCGCATCGAGGAAACTGTCGGCAGACCGGTTGCGGCACTGTTTCATCTCGCCCGCTCGGCGGACGCGCAAACCCGGCTCGTGCCCATGACCAGGACAGACGCCATGGTGGCGCTTGCCACCGACAATGTCAGGACCGGCATGACCGGCCTTTTGCCGGCGCAGAAGCGCCGCATGGCAACCATCGCAACGCTGGTCAAAGCCGTCCCGACATTTACCCTGGAAGTCGGCGCGAACCCGGCCGAGGCGGCCCCGCTGATCCGCTCGGCGCTGGCGGCGCGGGACTAAAGCACACTTCAGGCAGAATGCGGCTTTGGCCTGGCGAGGCGCTGGATCCAGCGGAAGGCGTCGCGGCGCAGGCGCGAATGCATCTTGTCCCTGGAATTGACGCCGAGCAGCGTATCGCCGGTGATCAGCCATTTGGCCAAAAATATCGAGAGGTCGGGCTTGATGCGGTCGGCCAGTTCGATCGCGCGCGGTGCATCAAACAGCCGCCCCGTCACATTGAGAACCGTCGCCAGTTCGAGCTCGATGCCGCTGATGCGCGCCGCCTCGAAAAGCCGGTCTTCATCCGCGGGCGACCGCAGCGCGCGCACGCCCTGCAGCACATCGACGCAAAGCTGCAGCCGGTGGAACTTGTGCCCGCCGGCGGCGTGGACAATGGCGATGGTCAGCAGCGCGGCCGGCGTGTCGGCCTCGCTGCCGTCGATGATCTGCAATTCGCGAAAGCCCAGCGACAGCCGCCGCCGCATGCCGGAATCATGCACCAGGTTGCCGTGCAGTTCGATCAGCAGGCTGGTATTCTCCTTCTCCAGCCACTTGAACTCCTGCAGATCCTGCGACTGCGCCTCGCCGCTCCAGAGCTCGAAGCCGCATCCGGCAATCACCGTGTTGGCTTCAATGATGCTGGCCGGCTCGACCAGAATGTCGATGTCGGTGAACGGCCGGTCAGCGGCGTGGCGGTAAAGTTTGCGTGCGAAGACCGGACCCTTGACGATGCGGGCCGGAACATTTTTCGCCGCCAATGCCTTCATGATGCGGTCGCCATGATATTGCAGCAGCATCGATTGGCCGGTCGCCAGCGTCGAGCGATCACGCAGTTCCGACAGCTTTTGCCGCAAGGCTGCGTCCGCAGGCAGTTGGGCGTCGCCGATCTCGCTGAGCTTGCGCAGCATGATCGGCAGCACGCCGTGGAACTCGGCATTGGCGAGCAGTGCCAGCAAGCTTTCGGCAGCAACGTCACGGCCAATGGCAACCGTCGCCTCCGGGTCGGCGAAGGTCAGCAGCAGTTTTTCATCGGCAGGCGCAAGAGATGGCAGCATCAAACCCGGATTGCGTTCGCCCACATCAGCAATTCCCGTCCGGAATTGCGTCAAACAACCAACTCAGAGGAGCGTATGTTGCAGAAAAGCATGCATGAAGCCAGCGTGTGGTGGCAGAACCAGCTCATGAATTGACTTTCCACGGTTTCGGTCCATTCTTTTGCACTGGACTGAAAAGGGTGTTTGGAATGGCCAAGAAAAAGTATGAAGCGCCCGTGCTGCGCAAGGCAGGAAAGTTGTCCAGCGTGGTGGCCGGGCCGTCGCTGCCGATACCGCGATAAGACTTCTACGGCTTCGGTTTGGATGAAGCCGGAGCGGTCGGCCGCAAGGCAAGCCGCGCTGCAGGCGGGCAATCTGTCGGCGTGACTGCGGGTAACGGTCCGTCCGGTCCCGCAGGCTAAGGCAAGTTCATAAGCCGCCTGTTCGGGATATGGGCAAGGCCCCTCCGTTACAGTCCCCAGCGCAGCGCGGCTGTTTGCACCGGCGCGTCCCACATTGACGTTGCCTCGTCATCCAGCATGGTCAGCGTGATCGAGCAGCCGGCCATGTCGAGCGATGTCACGTAGGACCCGACCAGCGAGCGGGTCACCGTCACGCCCTGTTTTTCGAAGATGTTTCGGGCGCTGTTGTACATCAGATAGAGCTCCATCAGCGGCGTGCCGCCAAAGCCGTTGATGAACAACAGTGCCGGGCCTTTCGCCCTGTCGCCGAGATCGCCCAGGATCGCGGCGCAAATCTCTTCGGCGATCGCATCGGCGCTTTTCAACGTGTCGCGACGCCGGCCGGGCTCGCCATGAATGCCGACGCCGAATTCCATCTCGCCATCACCAATCTCGAAGGTCGGCCTGCCGGCCGCCGGCACCGTGCAACTGGTCAGCGCCACGCCCATCGAACGCGTCGCGCTGTTGATGCGACCGCCGAGCGCCTTGAGATCCGCCAGCGCCATGCCTTGCTCGGCGGCGGCGCCGACGATCTTCTCCACCACCAGCGTGCCGGCGACGCCGCGCCGGCCGGTCGTAAAGGACGAATTCTCGACGGCGACGTCATCATTGATCACCACCTGCAGGACGCCGTCGGCCATTTCGCCGGCCATGTCGAAATTCATCACGTCGCCTTCATAGTTCTTGACGATGAACAGGCAGCCGGCGCCGGTATCGACGGCGGCGGCCGCCGCCAGTATCTGGTCCGGCGTTGGCGAGGTGAAGACCTGGCCGGGGCAGGCGGCGTCCAACATGCCCTGACCGACAAAGCCGGCATGCAACGGCTCGTGGCCGGAACCGCCGCCCGAGATCAGCGCCACTTTCCCCGGCTTCAGCACCTTGCGGCGAATGAATTTGTGCTCCTCGCCCAGCACCAGGATGTCGGCATGGGCTGCAACGAAGCCGTTGAGGCTTTCGGTCAGCACCGTGTCGACGGAATTCATAAACTTCTTCATGTGTCCTCCCGACACAACACGATCAGCCACCACTCCTGCCGGTGATGCTGGTGATCTTCTGGATGAATTCGTTGATCGCCCTGTCGAGCGCTGCGTTCTGCTTGTCGTCGCCGAAATCGGGCACGATCAGCGAGACATGCCGGGTCTTGCGCATGCCTGCCGCAACCGACATCTTGCCGGGATGCGCCAGATGATAGGCAGCCAGAAACTGATCGCGCTCGGCCGGACTGAAATGGCAGACCGAAAAAATAGCCGGCAGATGTTTTGATGGGATCGGGGTCGAATAGGCCGCGCTGGAAATCTGGGTGACGAAGCTGCGGTGCTTGCCAAGCGCATCGGCAAGGCGCTGGCGCATGCCCGACGGACGCTGGTCGATGACCTGCGACAGGATCGTCTTGTAGGCGCGGATCGCCTCTTCGGAGCCGGCTTCTGGTGTCTTGTCGGCCATCTCAGTCACCCTAGACCGAAACATCTGAGATGGCCGCCTTGGCCATGGCGAGTTGGGCGGGAGCCACCGAGAGATCCCGCAGGCCGGCCTCGAGCAGTGCCGGGATCGATGCCGGATCGCCGCCGGCATCGCCGCACAGGCTGACTGGGATTTTCGCGCGCAGGCCGAACGCGGTCACCCCCGCGATCAACCGCAGCACGGCAGGATGACGCACCGAATTGAGGTGTGCCACGGCAGCGTTGTCGCGGGCGGCGGCCATAACATATTGGGTCAGATCGTTCGAACCGATCGAGAAGAAGGCGACATCGGCGAACGCTTCCGGCGCGATCGCCACCGACGGCACCTCGACCATGATCCCGAGCGGCGGCATTTTGTACGCTACGCCGCGCGCGGCAAGCCCGGCCTGCTCCTCCACGAACAGAGCGGCGGCGCGTTGGTACTCCTCCGCGACGGCGATCATCGGAAACATCACCTTCAGATTGCCGTGCACCGCCGCGCGCAGCAGCGCCCTGATCTGTACGCGAAACACCTCCGGCCTTGCCAGCGACAGCCTGATGCCGCGCAGGCCGAGGAACGGGTTGCTCTCCTCGACGGTGAAGCCCGGCACCGGCTTGTCGCCGCCGGCATCGACGGTGCGGATGGTCACCGGCTTGTCGCCTGCCCATTCCAGCACCTTGCGATAGGCCTGGTATTGCGTCTCCTCGTCCGGCGGCGCCTTGCCGAACAGGAATTCGGTGCGCATCAGCCCGACGCCATCACAGGTCGAGATGTCGATGCCATCGACCTCGGACGGATCGGCGATGTTGACCTGCACGCGCACCGTCGTGCCGGCCCGGGTTACCGCCGGTTTCGCGAGATAGGCGCCGGCCTTGTCTAGATGTGCCACAAACGAGGACGAGGACCGGTGGAACGCTTCGATCTCGGTCGTCGTCGGCGAAACCACGATACCGCCATGCTCCGCATCGAGCAGAGCCAGACCGACGGGATTAGCCGGCGAAGCGCCAAGCCCCACCACCATCGGCACACCGCGCGAGCGCGCCAGCATGGCGACGTGGCTGGCGGCGCTGCCGGCCCTCAGCGCGATGCCGCCGCCGGTGCTCCAGTCGGTCTCGAGAAAGCGCGTCGGCGCGATGTCCTCGCCATAGAGAATGGCGCCCGCTGGTGGAGCCCTCTCCTGCTCCTCGGTAAGGGCGCGCAGCACGCGGTCGCGGATATCGCTGATATCGGCGGCGCGAGCCCGGAAATAGTCCTGGTCTGACGTTTCGTAGCCGGAGATCTCGGCGTCCAGCGCCTGTCGCCAGGCCATGTCAGCCGGCATGCCGGACGCGATCGCGGCAAAAGCCGGGCCGGTCAGTGCCTCGTCCCCAAGCATGGCGAGCTGGAATTCGAGAATTCCGGCGGCCTCGTCATCGGCGGTTTCGATCAGGGTCGCGAGCCGGTCCGTCGCGCTGGCGATAGCTGCTTCCAATGCGGCCTTCTCGTCCGCGGCGCTCGCCTTGCCCGTGTAGTGCGCGGTGCCGTTGTCGAGGTTGAACAACGGCCCCTCGGCATAGCCGGCCGACGCCGAAATGCCTTGCAGCCTAAGCGGTTCGGGCATGGCCCGCATCCTCGTCGAAACCGCGTCGCACCAGCTCGGCCAGCGCTCTCACGGCATCATCGGCGCCGTCGCCTGTGGCCCGGATGTGCAGCATGGTGCCTTTCGGCGCCCTGGCCGCCATCACCTTGACGATGCTCTTGGCGTCGAACCATGGGCCGTTGGCGGCAAGCGCAATCTCCACCTCGGCGGCAAAGCTCTTGGCAAGCTTGGTGAACTTCACCGAAGGGCGCGCGTGCAGACCTACCTCGTGGGTGATCAGGACGGCGGCCTCGGCAAATGCGGACATGCGCTCAAAATTCCCGTTCGCTCACGACGGCGACAATTCATGCGCCGTCGCCACCACTTCCTTCAGTGAGGCCCCGCCGGACGCCTCCGTCGCAGCCATCACCGCGCCTTCGACGATCGGCGCGTTGCAGACGACGATCTTCTGCGCCCGCGGCTCGCCGATCATTTCCACCGCCATTTCCGAATTGGTCTCGGCGCCGCCGAGATCGACCAGTATGGCGACGCCCGCCTCCGACCACGCCTTGTCGATGGCGCCCATGATCGCTTCGACGCTGGTGCCGAGCCCGCCATGGCCGTTTCCGCCGCACCATGCAAGCGGCACTTCGTCGCCCACCATCTGCCGCACCATGTCGGCCGTGCCTTCGGCAACCAGCGGCGAATGCGAGACGATGACGATGCCGACATTGCTCATGCTTCGACCTCGACGGTTTCGGCGACGGTCCGCACCAGCAGCGCGACCGAGCGTCCGCCGGCATCCATGTGGCCGATAGAACGGTCGCCGAGGAATGAAGCGCGACCGCGTGTTGCCTTCATCGGCACGGTCGCTTCGGCAGCCGCGTCGGCGACATCTGCGATTTCCATGGCCGTCTTTCCTTTGACCAATGCGTCATGCACGGGTTGCAGCACATCGAGCATGGTCTTTTGACCAACCTGGGATTTGCCTCTAGCGGCCACCGCCTCGATTGCCTTGCCGAAAGCAGCCGTCAGCTTGGGGCGATCCGGCTCTCCTGAAATCTCCTTGCCCAGCGCCAGGAACAATGTACCGAACAGCGGCCCGGACGCACCGCCAACCGTCATCACCAGCTTGGTGCCGATCGCCTTCAGCGCCTCGGGCAGCGGCTTTGCAGCGAACGCCCCGGCATCGGCGCGCATAGCCTCGAAGCCGCGCTTCATGTTCAGCCCATGGTCACCATCGCCGATCGCCTGGTCGAGCGCGGTCAACTCTTCCGAGTGAGCGGCGATCGTGTCCGCGGCGGCGGTGATCAGCCTGGCAAGGTCGAACGCTGCCATGTCCAGATTCCCGGTTTCGATCCTGCCGGCAGTATCGCAAGAGTTTTCATTCGACAATCGAAGCATGCCGTCAGGCCGTTGCATGCAGCGCGGCGGCGGCCGCGAACACTTCGGCCACGGCATGGGCGCCAGGGTCGACTACGCCCTGCAATTTGGTGCCAACATAGGCGGAGCGTCCGGCCTTCGCCTTCTCCATGGCAGCGGTCGCCTCGGCGCCGTGCCGTGCCGCTGTAGCCGCGGCATCCAGCCCCTTGGCATCGAGCGCCTTCAGCGCCGGCTCCAAGGCATCGACCATGGTGCGGTCGCCGACCTTGGCGCCACCGTAAAAAGTCATGCGGTCAAGCCCGGCAAGCAGCGCCTTGGACAGGGTTGCTCCGCCGTTCGAAGCCTGAGCCGCTGCCGTGAAGAAGATCGACAGCAAGACGCCTGAGGAGCCGCCCATTGCGACGCCCAGACTATCGCCTATAGCCGCGAGCGTGGCGGCAGGGTCGGCCAGCGGCAGTGTATCGAGCTTCTCCAGCACGCTGCGCGCGCCGGTCGCCACCGTCGAACCGGTATCGCCGTCGCCCGCCTTGGCGTCGAGCCCGTTCAGTGTCTCTTCGAGCTCGATCAGCCGTTCGCAGACCGTGACGATCAAACGCCTGGTACCGGGATCCTGACTGGCCTTTTGGGCTGCGCTGTTTCCAGCCGCTTTCGCCATAGGCACGATAGCCGGCGCGACGACGGTTTTGGCCGGCATCCAGGCATGTGGGCCGACAGGCGCCAGCAAGGCTGCCTCGCGCGCCGCGTCGAGCTTGATCAGCGACAGCGAAAAGCCGTTCATGTTGAGCGCCGTCATCAGCGGTCCGGGGCCGATCGCAAGTTTGACGGTTTTGGCCAGCGGCGAGGCCAGCACGGCATTGGCGATGAGCGACATTTCGAGCGGCGGCACCGAACCGAGATTGTTGATCAGCAGCGCATGGCTGGCTTTCGGGTCAAGCCGCGCGGCAAGCCGCTCCGCCATGATCGCCACAAGCTTGTCGGCGCTTTGCACTGCGATGCGCTCTACGCCCGGCTCACCATGGATGCCGAGGCCGAGTTCGCCGTCATTTTCGCCGAACCGCTCTTCATGTGGCTGGCCGGGGATAGAGCAGGACGACAGCGACATGCCGAGCGAGATGATGTCCTTTGCCACCGCGCGAGCCGCTGTCGCGATCGCTGACAGGTCGCTTCCGGTCTCCGCCAGATGGCCGGCGATCTTGTGCACGAACAAGGTGCCGGCGACGCCGCGCGGCTGGTTGATACCCGGCAGGGCGATGTCGTCGGCAACGATCGCCATCTCGACGCGAAACCCTTCGGCGCGCGCTTTCTCGGCCGCCAGGCCGAAATTGAGCCGGTCGCCGGTGTAGTTCTTGACGATCAGCAGGCAGCCGGCGGGGCCGGTCACCGCGCGGATGGCCGCCAGCACCGCCTCGACGCTGGGCGAGGCAAAGATCTCGCCCGAAACCGCCGCCGTCAGCATGCCCTTGCCCACAAAGCCGGCATGGGACGGTTCGTGTCCGGCGCCGCCACCGGAGACGACGGCAACTTTCGCCTTGTCCCAGTCGGCGCGCAGCACGACCTTGATCTCGGGGTAACCGTCGAGGCGCGCGAGATCGCCGGAACCGATGGTCCGCAACAGGCCATCCAGCGCCTCGGTGACGATCGTTTCCCTGCGGTTGAAAAAGTGCTTCATCGAGTTCGTCCCGTATTCGCAATCGTCAGTCAGAAGCCGGCGTCTAGACCGCCGAAATCTTCACATCAGCCTTTGTCCGTCGGCGCCGAAATACAGCGGCGAGCGGTAGCGGATCACCACTTTGTCGCCCTCGGCCAGATCCGTATCGGGGTCGGTGAGCGTCACCAGTTTCTTTGGGCCGACCGTAACATGCAGATGGTTCTGGTCCCCGAGATGTTCGACCCAGTCGACGACGCCGTCGGCATGGCCGTTTGCGGTCTTCTCGATCGACAGATGCTCGGTGCGCGCGCCGATGGTCTTGGTTCCGGTCGGCGCCCCACCATCAGGCAGCAGCCCGGCCGGCAGCAGGTTGATCGCCGGCTGGCCGAGGCGGGCCGCGACATGAAGGTTGGCCGGCTCCGAATAGATGGTGCGCGGCGTGCCGATCTGCACCAGCACGCCATTGTTGAGGATGCCGATGCGGTCCGCCATGGTCATCGCCTCGATCTGGTCGTGCGTGACATAGAGCATGGTGGCGCCGAGCTCGGCTTGGATGCGCTTGAGTTCGAGCCTGAGATCGGCGCGCAATTTGGCGTCGAGCGACGACAGCGGCTCGTCCATCAAATAGATCGACGGCTTGCGCACCAGCGCGCGCCCAATGGCGACGCGCTGCATTTCGCCACCCGAAAGCTTGGTCGAGCGGTTGTTCAGCTTGTGGTGGATGCGCACCATCTTCGCCACCTCTTCGACGCGGCGGCGAATCTGGTCCTCCGGTACTTTCCGCGCTGGCGAACGCAGCGGGAAGGCGAGGTTGTCGTAGACCGACAGATGCGGGTAGAGCGAATATTGCTGGAACACGAAGGCGGTGTCGCGCTCGGCCGGCGACAGCGTCGTCGCATCGTGGCCGCCAATATGGATCGTGCCGCCATCCGGCCGCTCCAGTCCGGCGATCAATCTCAGCGTCGTCGTCTTGCCGGCGCCGGTCGGGCCGAGCAGCACGACGAATTCGCCATCGGCGATGTTAAGGTCGAGGCCATCGACGGCGACATGGTCGCCGAAGCTTTTGGTCACGCCCTTGATGTGCACGTCAGCCATGCTGCGCTCTCCCTTGAGAGGCGGTATCGTGGATCGCGGTGCGCACCGCCCGACCCGAGCCCTTGTCGAACAGCGACAGCCGCGCGCTGTTCAACGTCAGCCCGACATGATCGCCGGCAGCGAGCCGGATTTCGGCCGGCACCCGCGCCTTGATGATGCCGTCCGCCGTCTCCACCGCCACGATCTGCGTCGTGCCGAGATATTCGGTGCCGTAGATGGTGCCGCGCAGTTTCGACGCATCGTCGAAACGGATGTGCTCGGGACGGATGCCGAGCGCCATGTCGGCGGGCGCAATTTCCTCGCGCACTTCCGGCACCGCCACCTTGGCGCCCTGGACGACGATTTCCTTCGCCCCCTTCGCCAGCCCGCCACCGAAGCCCAGGAAATTCATCGGCGGCGAGCCGATGAAGTCGGCGACGAACATGGTTGCCGGGCGGTCGTAGATTTCGCGCGGGCTGCCGAACTGTTCGATGACGCCATGGTTCATGACGGCGATCTTGTCGGCCATCGACATCGCTTCCATCTGGTCGTGCGTGACATAGACGGTGGTGGCGTGGATGCGGTTGTGCAGCTCGCGCAGCTCATGCACCATCAGATCGCGGAATTCGGTGTCGAGCGTGCCGAGCGGCTCGTCCATCAGAAAACACTTTGGCCGCCGCACGATGGCACGGCCGAGCGCGACCCGCTGGCGGTCGCCGCCGGCAAGCCCTGAGACCGATTTGTTGAGCAGGTGGTCGATGCGCAAAAGCTTGGCCGTCTCGTCGACCCGTTGGCGGATTTCGGCCGACGGCATTCCTTGCGCGAGAAGCGGGAAGCCGATGTTCTTGCGCACATTCATATGCGGATAGAGCGCGAAAAGCTGGAAGACGAAGGCGATGTCGCGTTCGCGCGCCCGGCGCATGGTGACATCCTCGCCGCCGAGCAGGATCTGGCCGCCCGTCGGCAGTTCCAGCCCGGCGATCATGCGCAGCGTCGTCGTCTTGCCGCAGCCCGACGGGCCAAGCATGACGAAGAACTCGCCATCCTCGACGACGAAGCTGGAATCCTGCACGGCGACGAAATCGCCGAAGGCCTTTCTCAAATGTTGGACGCGGATTTCGGCCATGATTATTCCGGGAATTTCGAGACGATGATGAACATCACTGTGCCGGCGAGCATGGTGATGAAGGAGTAGGTGTAGAGCGCCAGCGCGAAGGGCTGGAACAGCATCAGGAATCCAATGGCGATCAGCGTCGTGGCGATGTTTTCCATCAGGCCGCGGCGAGCCCAGCGAGGCCAGGATGACTTTTTGGAGATGGCTGGGCGCGTCATGCGTAGCTGCCTTCCTTCTGCCCGGCAACGGGGCGAGACGGTTGCCAGGTGGTTCCCCCACTCCGTCGCTGCTTCGCAGCGCCACCTCTCCCCCCTCCGGAGGGAGAGGAAGGCAGCCTGCCTGAATGAAGTTCGGGCCCTGCCTAACCCCCGGCGCGCGGGGGATTGGTGGCCTGCGAAGCGCGACGGAGTGGGGGTCGACTTGACACACCACTCATTTGCGAACCGCGCCGAAAGTGATGCCGCGCAGCAACTGCTTGCGTAGCAGGATGGTGAAGACCAGGATCGGCACCAGGAAGATCGTCGTGCCCGCCGCCACCGCCGGCCAGTCCTGGCCGCCTTCACCGATAATGGTCGGGATGAAGGGCGGTGCGGTCTGCGCCGTGCCGGAGGTCAGCAGGGCCGCGAATGCATATTCGTTCCAGGCAAAGATCAGGCAGAAGATGGCGGTCGCGGCGATGCCGGTGGTCGCCTGCGGCAGCACGGTGCGCCAGAAGGCCTGCAGCCTGGTATAGCCGTCGATCATCGCCGCTTCCTCATACTCGCGCGGGATCTCGTCGATGAAGCCTTTCAGCAGCCACACCGCGAGTGACACGTTGACCGCGGTGTAGAGCAGGATCATGCCCAGCGCGGTGTCGGACAGGCCGAGCTCGCGGTACATCAGGTAGATGGGAATCGCGACCGCGATCGGCGGCATGAAGCGCGTCGACAGGATGAAGAACAGAAGGTCGTCGGCCAGCGGCACCTTGAAGCGCGAGAAACCATAGGCAGACAGCGTGCCGAGGAAGACCGCGCAGAAGGTCGAGCCGAAGGCGATTATCAGCGAATTGACGAAGCGCGGCAGGAAATTGGACGGGCCGGCAATCACCATGTTGCGCTTGCGCGAGGTCTCGTCGCAGAAACCGGTCGCGGGTCCGAGCGAGTTGATGTAGTCGGGCGTTTGCCTGGTGCGCGTCGTGAACAGGTTGCAATAGCCCTCGATGCTCGGCTGGAACAGAATCTTGGGCGGATAGGCGATCGAATCCGGCGGCGTCTTGAAGCTGGTGGCGAAGATCCACAGCAGCGGCACGATCGAGATCAGCGCGTAGAGCACGATGATCGTGCCGGCGATCCGCTTCGAATTGGCCGAGGGGGCGACGACGGAGTGGGCGGTGGTCAGGCTCATCTCTGCTTCACCTTGTTCAGCGCCTTGACGTAGATGTTGGCCAGCCCAAACACCGCGACGAACAGGATGATGGCGAAGGCCGAGGAATATCCGGTGCGCCAGCTCTCGAAGGCCTGCCGCTTCAGCGTGATCGAGGCGACCTCGGTGGTCGAGCCCGGCCCGCCACCGGTCAGCAGGTTGACCATGTCGAACATCTTGAAGTTCTCGATGCCGCGAAACAGCACCGCCAGCATGATGAAGGGCAGCGCCATGGGCAGCGTGATCGACCAGAACTGCCGCCAGTTGGACGCGCGGTCGACCTCGGCGGCTTCATAGATGTATTCGGGGATGGAGCGCAGGCCGGCGAGACAGATCAGCATGACATAGGGCGTCCACATCCAGGTGTCGACGATGATGATCGACCACGGCGCCAGCGACACGTTGGACAGCATCTGGATGTCGGTCGGTGGTATCCGGGTGACGAACGAGATGGCGTAGGCGAACAGGCCGATCTGCGGCTCGTAGAGGAAACGCCAGAAATTGCCGACCACCGCCGGCGACAGCATCATCGGCACCAGGATGATGGTCGTCCAGAAGGCGTGGCCGCGAAACTTCCTGTCGATCAGCCATGCCAGCGTGAAACCGATCAGCGTCTGCAGCAGGATCGTCCAGAACACGAAATGCGCCGTCGTCTGCATGGCGATCCAGATGTCCTGGTCGCCGAGGATGCGCTGGTAGTTGGCGAAGCCGAGGTTTTTCACCACCTCGTTCGGGCGGTTCGCGCGGAAGTTGGTGAAGGACAGGTAGATCGCCCAGAACAGCGGGAAGATGTTGATGGCCAAGAGCAACAGGATCGTCGGCGAGATGAACAGCCAGGCGAGGCCCTTGTCGCTGATCCCCCGGACCTTGCGGGCCAACGGCTCCGGGGTCGCCCGGGCAACGTTCTCCGCAGTCCGATTGAGCATGGTGAGTCCTGCTTCGGTCACGTCAAGTCTCGACACTGGAATTTATCTGAACTGCGTCCCGTGCCAAGGGCGGCACGGGACCAAGAGCATGAAGCCGAAAAGTGTGAAGCGGTTTTCGGACGACATCATGCTCTCTCTCTCTTTTTAGCCCGAGGCGGATGATTTCTGGTCGATTCGGCCTGAAAATCATCCGCCTCTGGGGTCAGGCTCGGGAGGAGCCGTTGGTCCGGTTACATCTTGCCGTCGTCCTGGAACACTTGCGTCCAGTCCTTGACCAGGCCGTCAAGCGCGTCCTTGGCCGAACCCTGGCCGGCTACGACATAGTCGTGGAAGCGCTTCTGCGACGCCTGCAGCAGCGGTGCGTAGCTCGGCTCGGCCCAGAAGTCCTTCACGATCGCCATCGAGTCGAGGAAGGTCTGCGCATAAGGCTGGCTGGACGGGAAGGCCGGGTCCTTGACCACCGCGTTCAGGCAGGAATAGCCGCCGAGCGACCACCATTTGGCCTGCACATCCTTGTTGGCGAACCACTTGATGTATTTCAGCGCCGATTCCTGCTTGTCTGAATAGGACACCACCGAAATGCCCTGGCCGCCGAGCTGCGCGAACTGGGCGCCGCCGGGACCCTTCGGATTGACGAAGTAGCCGATCTTGTCGCCGCCGACATTCTCGTCCTTCTGCAGGCCGGGCCAGGTGAAGGCGAAGTTCATGTGCATGGCCACCTGACCGGATTTGAAGGCGTCGACGCCTTCGCCCATATAGCTGTTCGAGGCACCCGGAGGCGTGCAGCAATCGTAGAGCGACTTGTAGAACTCCAGGCCTTTGACCGCGTCTGGCGAATTGACGAAGCCTTCCATCTCGTAGGGCTTCTTCGGGTTTTCATACTGGAAGCCGAAGCTGTAGAGCACGTCCATGGCGCCCATGGTGATGCCCTCCGAGCCGCGCTCGGTGTAGATAGAGGCGCCATAGACGGTCTTGCCGTCTATCTCGCGCTTCTGGAAGAACTCGGCGACCTGCTTCAGTTGGTCGAAGGTGGTCGGCGGGCCGAGATCCCAGCCAAATTTTTCCTTGAATTCCTTCTGCAGCTCCGGCTTGGAGAACCAATCCTTGCGGTAGGTCCAGCCGACGACGTCGCCCATGGCCGGCAGCGCCCAGTAATTCGGCGTGTTCTTCGGCCATTCGGAATAGCCGACGACTGTTGCCGGCACGAAGTCGTCCATGCTGATCTTCTCCTTGTCGAAGAAGTCGTTCAGCTTGACGTAGTGGCCGTTCTCGGCCGAGCCGCCGATCCACTGGCTGTCGCCGATGATCAGGTCGCACAGTTTGCCGTGCGAGTTGAGCTCGTTGAGGAAGCGGTCGGCATAGTTGGTCCACGGCACGAATTCGAATTTCATGCCGATGCCGGTTTCCTTGGTAAAATCCTTGGACAGTTCGACCAGCGCGTTTGCCGGATCCCAGGCGGCCCAGCAAAGCGTCAGGTCTTCAGCGTGCGCCGCGTTCGAGACGGCTGTCGACGCGGTAATCGCCGAGGCCAGCCCCAACGCCAGTTTCGAGCTCGATTTCATGTCTTCCTCCCATTTGCGAAACGCGCCCGGATGGCCGTTTCAAGAACCCCTTAACCCTCGCTCCTCCGAGGGGCTAAACACGGCGCGCTATGCGTCGCTAGGGCGGCGCGGTGCGCCGCAGATGTTTAGTAATTTGTTTAGTGATGCAATTTTTACTAAACAAGGCAAGCGAATTCGTCGCTGCGCCGCAACATGGCGAAACGGCGATTGAAATCGTTGGGAAATGATTGCCGGACGGCTCGCCCGGAAGTTGCTACCCGGGGTCGCCTACAATTTTCGTCTGCGGCGTCACCGGCCGGACAGGGGGCGCGGGCGGCAGCAGCGCGCGGATGTCGGCGAAGGGAAATGTCGGCTCGAATCGGAAGGCCTCGGCCAGAGAGCCGGGAACGCTGTTGCATTGCCCGGCGCGAAACTCATTCTGGACGCGCGCTCTGTCGACATATTGCTCCGGCCACTGCGACTGGTGCGCGCGGATCGCCCGCGTCTTGATATCGGCGTGGGCGGAAATGTCGACATAATGCGTCGGTGAGAATCCAGTGCCGCCCATCGTGTCGGCATGCAGCACCGGAGCGGTGAAGGATGCCGCGATGCGCACGCCGTCAGACAAAGCGCGATGGTCGGCGTGATAGTCGTTGGGGGCATGCGTGATCACCAGATTCGCCGCTGTCTCGCGTATCAGCGCTTTCAGCGAAGCGATCAGTGCCGCATCGGCCACCAGTTCGCCGTCGGGAAAGTCGAGAAAGCGAAGGGTTGCGCCGAGCAGCGCCGCAGCGGTCGCCGCCTCGTCGCGGCGGACACGAGCCAGAACGCTCGGGTCGCCCATGCCGCCCTTGGCGCCATCCGTGGCCACGGCAAAAGTCAGTTCTGCGCCTTGCGTGGCATAGGCAGCCAGCGTACCGAACATGAATATCTCGATGTCGTCGGGATGCGCGCCGAGCGCCAATACCTTCACTGCACTCTCCCCGGAAATGGAAAAACGTGACGAACGGAATCCTGCTCGCCCTCATCGCCTATGCAAGCTATTCGTGCAGCGATGCCGTTATCAAGAGCCTTGGCGGACAGTTCACCGTCTTCGAGATCGGCTTCTTCATCACGCTGTTTGCCGGCTGCTTCCTGTTTTTCAGCCGCCCAGTCGATGAGCGCTGGCGCGACTTCTGGCGCACCGGGCGGCCATGGGCGGTGCAGGCCCGCGCCTGGGCCGGCATCGCCTCGGGCGTGCTCAGCGTCTACGCCTTCACCACCATTCCGCTGGCCGAGACCTATGCACTGATCTTCCTGGCGCCGCTTTGCGTTACCATTCTCTCGACCGTCATCCTGAAAGAAAAGGTCGGTCCATGGCGCTGGCTGGCGGTGGTTGCCGGCTTTGCAGGTGTCATGCTGGTGGTGCGGCCAGGTTTTCGCGAGTTGCATCTCGGACACCTTGCCGCCTTCACGGTGGCCTTCCTTGCCGCGGCGAGCGTCATCCTGATGCGGTCGCTCGCCCAGCAGGAAAAGCGCACCACCATGCTCGGCGTGCTCATCGGTTACGGGCTGCTGTTCAACGGGGCCGGCACCATCGCCACATCGTTCACCCTCCCCAACGCCATGCAGCTGCTGTGGCTGGTGCTGGGCGGCGCCTTTACCGCCGGCGGCCAATTGCTGCAGCTGCTGGCCGCCAAACACGCACCGGCCAACCGCATCGCGCCGACGCATTATTCGCAGATCGTCTGGGCGGTGATCCTCGGTGCGTTGTTCTTCCAGGAGTATCCGGACTGGATATCGCTGGTCGGCTTGGCCGTCGTTGGCGCGTCCGGCCTGCTCACCATGGTGCGCGAGGAGGTGCGGCTGGGCACGGTGCGCTGGAACCCGTTTGCGCGCACGAGGCTTTGATCCGGTTGCATGGCCATAGTGACCGCTGATATGCGGACGCAATGACGACGAGATCCTTGCCGGAGCTTCCGGTATCCGCCGTGCTGCCGGCCCTGAGCCAGGCGCTCGGCTCCGGCAACAGCGCCGTCCTGGTGGCGCCGCCCGGCGCCGGCAAGACGACGCTGGTGCCGCTGGCGCTGCTCGATGCGCCCTGGCTGGTCGCCGGCAAGATCGTCCTGCTCGAACCGCGCCGCCTCGCCGCCCGCGCCGCCGCCCGCCGCATGGCGGAATTGCTTGGCGAAGAGCCCGGCGCCACCGTCGGCTATGCCCTGCGCATGGAAAACCGCACGTCGGCACGGACCAGAATTCTCGTCGTTACCGAAGGCGTGCTGGCGCGCATGATCCTCGACGATCCGGAGTTGCCCGGCGTCTCGGCGGTGATTTTCGACGAATTCCACGAGCGCTCGCTCGACGGCGATTTCGGCCTGGCGCTGGCGCTCGACGTGCAGGGCGCGCTGCGGCCGGATTTGCGGCTGCTGGTGATGTCGGCAACGCTCGATGGCGCGCGCGTCGCGAAACTCCTGTCCGGCGCCCCGGTGATCGAAAGCCAAGGCCGTGCGTTCCCCGTCGATGTCAGATACGACGAACGGCCGGCCGGCGTTCCCGTCGAAGACGCCATGGCCAAGGCTATCCGCTCCACCCTTGCCGAGGAGAGCGGCAGCGTGCTCGCCTTCCTGCCCGGCCAGCGCGAGATCGAGCGCACCGCCGAGCGGCTGCAGGGCCGCCTCGGCGCCGACACCGACATCGTGCCGCTCTACGGCCAGCTCGACAACACGGCGCAGGACGCCGCGATCAAGCCGGCGCCGCCCGGTCGCCGCAAGGTGGTGCTGGCGACGTCGATCGCCGAGACCTCGATTACCATCGACGGCGTGCGCGTCGTCATCGATTCCGGCCTGTCGCGGCTGCCGCGCTACGAGCCGGCGAGCGGCCTGACCCGGCTGGAGACGGTGCGTGTTTCCAGGGCGTCGGCCGATCAACGCGCCGGTCGCGCCGGACGCACGCAGCCAGGTGTCGCCATTCGGCTGTGGCGGGCCGAGCAGACGGCGGCCCTTCCCGCGTTCACCCCGCCCGAGATTCTGGAAGCCGATCTGTCCGGGTTGCTGCTCGATTGCGCCGCCTTCGGCGTCGCCGATCCCGCAAGTCTCTCCTTCCTCGATCCGCCGCCCATTCCCGCGCTTAACGAGGCGCGGGCGCTGCTCACGGCGCTGCACGCCATCGACGCGGCCGGACGGCTGACGGAGGCAGGCGGCGCGATGCGCAAGCTGGCGCTGCCCGTGCGGCTCGCACACATGGTCGCTGAAGCCGCTGGCGGCGGCCACGCGCTCGAAGCTGCGATGCTAGCCGTCCTGCTCACCGAGCGTGGCCTTGGCGGCGACGGCGCCGACCTCGAACGGCGCCTGATGCGCTTCCGCACGGAAAAGTCACCGCGCGCCGTTGCGGCAAGGCAGCTTGCCGGGCGATTGGCGAAGCAGGCGGGCGGCGCCAAGAGCAGCGAAACCGCTTCTGCCGGTCTTCTCCTCATCCACGCCTGGCCGGACCGTGTCGCCAGAGCGCGCGGCGAGCGCGGGCGTTTCGTGCTCGCCAACGGCTCCGGCGCCATGCTCGACGCCGCCGATCCGCTGGCCGGTGAGACCTGGCTGGTCGTCGCCGATCTGCAAGGCAAGGCGCAAAATGCCCGCATCACGGCGGCGGCAGCCGTCGACGAGGCCGACATCCGCGCCGCACTCTCCGACAGGATCGAGACTCGCCGCGAGACAAGCTTCGACCGCGAGCGGCGCACGGTGCGCGTGCGCGAGACCGCCAGGCTCGGCGCCATCACTTTGTCGGAGCGCATGCTGCCCGCACCAACTGGAACAGACGCCGACCGCGCCATCCTGGATGCCTTGCGCGAGCACGGCCTGTCGCTGCTGGAATGGGGCAAGGACGGCGAGACGCTGCGCCAACGGCTTGGCTGGCTGCATCGCGGCCTCGGCGCGCCTTGGCCCGATGTTTCGGAAGCCGCCCTGCTCGAACGCCTCGACGACTGGCTGCTGCCGTTCCTGTCGGGCAAGGCGTCCTTCGCCGCCATCGAACCCGGCGTGCTGTCGTCAGGCCTGATGGCGCTGGTGCCGCATGATTTGCAGCGCAAGATCGGCACACTGGCGCCGACCCATTTCGACGCGCCGTCCGGCAGCCATGTGCCGATCCGCTATGACGGCGAATGGCCGGTGCTGGCGATCCGCGTGCAGGAACTGTTCGGCCTTGACCGCCATCCGGCAATCGCCAACGGCACCGTGCCGCTAACGCTTGAGCTGTTGTCGCCGGCGCACCGGCCGATCCAGACGACGCGTGACTTGCCCGGCTTCTGGCGCGGCTCCTGGGCCGATGTGCGCACCGACATGCGCGGCCGCTATCCCCGCCATGTCTGGCCGGAAAATCCGCTGCTCGCTGCGGCCACCGCCCGCGCCAAACCGCGAGGGACCTAGCGCTCGTCCTTTCCCGGCTATAATCCTTGGCCATGATCAACATCGTGCACGCGCCAGACTTCCAGCAAAGCCAGCGGCTGCGCCTCAACACGCTGATCCGGCTGCGCTGGCTGGCCATCGTCGGCCAGAGCCTGGCGGTGCTGGTCGTCGCCTATGGGCTCAAATTCCCGCTGCCGGTCAGCCTCTGCTTCGCGCTGGTCGCCTGCTCGGCCTGGCTCAACCTGGTGCTGACCTTCCGCTATCCGGCAGCGCACCGGCTGACCCCGTTCTCAGCCTTTTTCATCCTAACCTTCGACAGCCTGCAGCTTGCCGGCCTGCTCTATTTGACCGGCGGCCTCACCAACCCGTTCTCGGTGCTGATGACCGTGCCCGTCGTCATCTCGGCGGCGTCGCTGCCGCTGCGGCTAACTGCGGTGCTCGGCGCGCTGGTCATGGCGGCGGCCACGTTGCTGGTCTTCTTCCACCAGCCGCTGCCATGGTATGAGGGCGCGCCGCTGCCCATGCCATTCATCTATGTCGCCGGCATATGGATGGCGGTGTTTTCCTCGATCGCCTTCACCGCCATCTATGCCTTCCGCGTCGCCGAGGAAGCCCGCCTGCTCGCCAATGCGCTTGCCGCCACCGAACTGGTGTTGCAACGCGAACAGCATCTGTCGGCGCTGGATGGGCTCGCCGCCGCCGCCGCGCACGAGCTCGGCACGCCGCTCGCCACCATCGCCCTTGTCTCCAAGGAAATGGAGAAGGCGCTGGGCAACGATCTTAAATATGGTGAGGATGTGAAGCTGTTGCGGTCGCAGAGCGAGCGCTGCCGCGAGATCCTGAAGCGGCTGACCAGCCTGTCCTCCGAGGGCGAGGCGCATCTGTCCCGTCTGCCGCTGACCTCGCTGGTCGAGGAGGTGACGGCGCCGCACCGCGATTTCGGCATCTCGATCAAGCTTCGGCCGGGCGAGCGCGTCGGCCCCGAACCGGTGGGACGACGCAACCCCGGGGTCATCTACGGCCTCGGCAATCTCGTCGAGAACGCCGTCGACTTCGCCCGCAACAGTGTGACGGTGCGATGGAGTTGGGACGAACTCGACGTCACCTTCTCGATCATCGATGACGGGCCGGGCTTTCCCCCCGAAATCATCGACCGCATCGGCGAGCCCTATATGTCGACGCGCCAGGGCAACGAAGCCGGCGGTGGCCTGGGCCTCGGGCTGTTCATCGCCAAGACCTTGCTCGAACGCTCCGGCGCCACGCTCGATTTCCGCAATTCGAGCGGGCTGGGCGAGGGCGCCATCGTGCAGATATCGTGGCCCCGCACCGTCTTCCTTAACCCGGAATCGGTGGGGATCTCGATGTTCGACACCGCGTAAAAGCCTTGGCGGAGGCGGCAAAATTGGACAATGGCGTTCAGGAACTATATCTGCGTAAAATTAAGGCAGCAGGATTTTTTAAGATAATGACTGGCGAAGAAGCAATTGGCGCAATGGTCGAAGGCGAGGACACCTCGCTGCTCATCGTTGACGACGACAAGCCGTTCCTGACGCGGCTGGCCCGCGCCATGGAAACCAGGGGTTTCGTGGTCGAGACGGCCGAGAGCGTCGAGGAGGCAGTGGCCAAGGCGCGCGCCCACCCGCCGGCCTATGCGGTGGTCGACATGCGGCTTGGCGACGGCAACGGCCTCGACGTCGTCGCCGCCATCCGCGAGAAGCGCGACGATGCCCGCACCGTCATCCTCACCGGCTACGGCAACATCGCCACCGCGGTGACCGCGGTGAAGCTCGGCGCCATCGACTATCTGTCGAAGCCGGCTGACGCCGACGACGTGTTTGCAGCGCTCACCCGCACCGCCGGCGAGCGCGCCGCCCCCCCGGAAAATCCGATGTCGGCCGACCGCGTGCGCTGGGAACACATCCAGCGCGTCTACGAAATGTGCGACCGCAACGTGTCGGAAACCGCGCGCCGGCTCAACATGCATCGCCGCACGCTGCAGCGCATACTCGCCAAGCGCGCACCACGCTGAGGTTCACGCGCCGGCGGCGCCGGCCGCCAATTGCCGAACCTTAGCGCTGCCCCTCACCTGCCTGCCGGCATCCTCTCCCCGTATAGAGACGGGGGAGAGGGGCGCTCTCATCGCCGGTTTCGCCAATCGCCGGCGTTGCAGGAGACGACGGCTAGGCTGAAGCTGCCTCTTTCTCCCCGTCGCTATGCGGGGAGTTGAGGAATGGTCCGCGAAGCGGACGAAAAGCCAACTGCTTGGCTTTTCGAATAACGAACGTCCGGCAGGACAATGAGGGGCGGCGCCAACGCTGGAAACAGTTGCGCTTGCCGTGCCATCGACCTTTGCCCATCATCGGCAATAACGCCGCCGGAAAACCCGGCAACGGAGCACAGATGCGCGACAAGCAGCCGAAATCCATCCTTCGCGAATTCCTCGATGGCGAGGCGGCGGGCGGCATCATCCTGATGGTTGCGGCAGCCCTTGCGCTGATCGTCGCCAATTCACCATTGGCCGAAACCTATTTCGCCGCTCTCCACGCCTATCTCGGCCCGCTCAGCGTGTCGCACTGGATCAATGATGGGCTGATGGCGGTATTCTTCCTGCTGGTCGGCCTCGAGATCAAGCGCGAGATGCTCGACGGTCAGCTCTCGACCTGGCCGCGCCGCGTGCTGCCGGGCGTCGCCGCCGCCGGCGGCATGCTGGTTCCCGCGCTGGTCTATGTCGCCATCAACCGCAACAACGCCGCCGCGCTCTCCGGTTGGGCGATCCCGACCGCCACCGATATCGCCTTTGCGCTCGGCGTACTGTCGCTGCTCGGCAACCGCGTGCCGGCGTCGCTCAAGATATTTCTCACCGCGCTCGCCATCATCGACGATCTCGGCGCCGTCATCATCATCGCCATCTTCTACACAAGCGGCCTGTCGCTGGCCTATCTCGGTGCGGCCTTCGCCGTCATCGCGGTGCTCATCGTGCTCAACCGCATGCGGGTGACGAGGCTGACGCCTTACCTCGTGCTCGGCGCCGTGCTGTGGGTGCTCGTGCTGAAATCGGGTGTGCATGCGACGCTGGCCGGCGTGGCGCTGGCGCTCACCATTCCGCTGAAAACTTCTCCCGGCAGCGGGCACGATCTCGACCATTCGCCGCTGCACCGGTTGGAGCACGGCCTGCACAAGATCGTGCCGTTCTTCGTCATCCCGATTTTCGGCTTTGCCAATGCCGGCGTGTCGCTGGCCGGCCTCAGCGCCTCTGCCCTGGTCGAGCCGCTGACGCTCGGCGTTGCCGCCGGCCTGGTGCTGGGCAAGCTGGCCGGCGTCTTCGGCTCCTCGGCGCTGGCGATCCGGCTCGGCTTCGCCGACCTGCCGGTCAATGCCGGCTGGCTGCACATGATCGGCATTTCGCTGCTCTGCGGCATCGGCTTCACCATGAGCCTGTTCATCGGCCTGCTCGCCTTCGCCAACGACATGGCGCTGCAGGACGCCGTCAAGGTCGGCATCCTGGCGGGGTCCTTCGTTGCAGCGCTGCTGGGTGCCGCCGTGCTCCTGATGGCGCCGGCGGCAGGGGTGGAGGAGGTGGTGGAGTAGGTGTTCTTGGGTTCCTCGCCCCCGCAAAGCGGGGCGAGGAACTTGAGCTTCGTCTACTCGCTCTCTCCCGCCAGCGCCGGCACCGCCACACCCGCCAGTTCCGCCGCCAGCAGCCGCGCCGCACCCGCCCGTGCGATGCGCAGCATCAGCGCCTTGCGCGTTGCCGCCGCCATCCGGTGCTCGGGCGCATCGCGCAGAATCTCGGCGCCGTAGCCGTCGGAGAGGATGAAGCCGCATTCCTCGGGGAAGATATCCGATGGCACGCCCGGATGGGTGGCGAAGAAGAAGCGGTCGGAGTGCAGCCGGTAGTCAGGCCATTTGCGGTCGACGCGGAAATCCTCGATCGAGGATTTGACCTCGATGATCCAGATATCGCCCTGCCGGGTCAGCGCCACAAGGTCGGCGCGCCGCCCGGTGGCCAGCGACAGTTCGGGCAGCACATGCATGCCCATTTGCATCAACAGCCTCTGCACGCCGCGCCGCACCAGCATGGCGCGTTCGGACTGGCGGCCGTCGATGAGAGGATTGAGGGGAATCGGTGAAATGATCGGCATGGCAGCCACCATGCCAGATTTTGTTCACGGTTTGAACCCATGCTTGGGCAAAAATCCGATTGACAAGCTCGGCCAGATAGGAATATAATCCTGTTACGATTAGTAATCTGAGACGCATGTCACGTCATGGGCAAGACGCCACGGGAAGTACTGCGGACAATCCTGCGTTGGATCGAATCTTTGATCGGTGCCTTCTTCGCGTTTTTGAGAAGGGGATGGCCGAGAAGGTCCTGAGGTCCCGCACTGAGCGGGGTCCGGCCGCTTATGCCACCGCCGAAGCGTCCCTGCCTTCGCTTGGCGCACTCTCCGCCATATTAATCATCGCGGAGAATGCGACTCAACGCCCACGAGGAAAGTCCTTACGATGTTCAATAAGCTTGCGCCTGCGCTCGTCGTTGACGTTATGGCGGCGCTTGGAAGGTGGTTTGACTGTAACAAGTTTCTTGGCGGCTTCTACCTTGGCTGGTCGATCGCCTTTGGACTTAACACGGTTGCCGCGCTCTACCTCTTTTGAGATATTTTCAACCGCCTCCACTTGCCGGGTAAGCGCCTCAATAGCTTGCTGATAGAACTGTGTCGTTTCCTTGCCGTCTTCGCGCTGGAGATGAAGGCTAATCAATGAAACGAGCAATGCAATCGTGGGCAGACCAAAGGTGAACATCTTCGCGATCAATCCACCAAATGCGGGATCGATTTGAGCCGCCTGCTGCACTGCCTCTTGAGGCGTAATCTCGCTTCGTTGTAACCGCTCCGCGATATCAAGTAGGGCCTTAAGCGCTTCAGGTGAGATGCTAGGATCAAGCAAATACTTAAGCTGGTTGTTTGATTCTGTGTACGTGCCCGGCAGTATCTCTGAATCGCGCCCGCATCGCGGACAGCTCACCATACTATTGGTTATCCTCACGCTGGCCCCGCCAGATATCTGTATCGCACCAAGCGCTTGAAAAAGCCCGTGGACCGGACAAAAAGCCATCGGTGAAGGCATGCATAATTCCTCCCAAGCCCAGACGGAACGATATCACGTTTATGTCGATTCGTGGTTTGGGTGCGCGAAATATACAATCCCCTTTCGCAGGGCGATTATCTACTTTACCAACGCGCCCTGCCGATTGATCCCCGCTATGCTGGAGATAAGCTACTGGGGGAGGCAAAGCATGAAGCGGAGAACCGTACTCACCGCGTTGCTCGTATCGTTGGGCACGATAGGCCTAATCTTGCTGGGGATTGGCCTTCTTGCTAGCGCGGGAATCGTAGCTGAGAAGGGTACTTGGCCGCATATTGTCGGTGGCTTCACTGCGGTATTGATGATGCCGATAGCTTTTGTGGCGTTTCTGTCCTGTATGTTTTCAGTTCTGACCACCCTTCTTTTTGCGGCTCTGCCGCGAGAGAAGCTGATCCCCTATCTAAGAGCGTGGCCATTCAAGTTTTTGCTCTGGAAGGAAGTCAGAGAAGAGTTTGAACCTACCTCAAGCTAGGTCTGCTTCTTACTCGTTCGGTCTGAAGGTGGCGGTCGCTTTCGGATTTTGACCCCAGCATCCGCGCGCCTCATCAGACGATTATTCGGTTGACAAACCTGGGTGACGGCTTGGTCCGAGCGTCTTCCGCGATCGCACCATATTAGTCTGGGTGCAGTCTGGTATTGATCCGCAGCGGCCCTATGTCGTGCCGATCGACTTCCGTTCTTAGCTATAAATCGGCCGGACTAAAGTCTTACGTCGTGAGCGCGAAGGTCTGATGTAACCGCTTTGGTTCCGTTCTTGTCCATTGGACGTTCCGTAATTTTAGCCAAATGAGATATAGACCTTTGGAGGTTTTTCCTGCGCGTCCGGCGCCCAGTCTATCCCGGCGCCCGTGCTTCAAACCGTGGCCCGCCTGTCTGCGGCCTGCGCAGCCCCCGCAATGTCATCCAAAATCGGGCAATCCGGCCGGTCGTCACCATGGCAGGCCTGGATCAGCGTCTGCAAGGTCGTGCGCATCGACTGCAGCTCGCGCACTTTTTCCTCGATGGCGCTGACATGGGCGGCGGCGATCTCGCGCACATCGTGGCTGGCGCGGCTGCGGTCCCGGTAGAGCGCCATCAGCTGGCGGCAATCGTCGATTGAAAAGCCGAGGTTGCGGGCACGGCGCAGGAAGGCCAGCCGATGGATGTCGTCGCTGGAATAATCGCGATAGCCATTGCCGGCGCGCGCCGGCGCGATCAGGCCGATCTCTTCATAGTAGCGGATGGTCTTGGCCGGCAGGCCGGACCGCGCCGCGGCATCGCCTACATTCATTGTGATTCCTCGATGTGGTTCCCTGATTCTAGGCTATCCGACAGGGCCGCCCATTGTTTTTCCTTCACAATCCCGTGAGTCCTGTTGCCGAAATGCCATAGTTGACGGCTTACCGGCACGTAAGCTCCTGCATATAGGCATCGCGCGCTTGGCAAGCAAAGCAAATGCCAGCATGAATGATTTCAGGAAAAGCGGCCGTAACGTGTCGCGACATCTTGGCGGGGCATCGGACCATTTCATGCGCATGAAGTCATTTGCAATCGTCGCCGCACTTGCGTTGTCGGCCGCGATCTCGGGTTGCAGCACGATCGGCTCGCAGCTGTTCACCAACAACTACGGTTCGGTGAACGATGCAGGCTACCAACTGCCGCGCATCCCGATCGAGAGGGTGCCGCTGAAGTACCACCGGCAAGAGGTGAACTACGACACCTCGGAAAAGCCGGGCACCATTGTCGTCGATACCCAGAACAAGTTTCTCTACTTCGTCGAAGGCGACGGCCGGGCGATCCGCTACGGGATCGGCGTCGGCCGCGAAGGCTTTGAATGGCACGGGACCGCCCATATCGCGCTGAAGCGCGAATGGCCTACCTGGACGCCGCCGCGGCAGATGATCCAGCGCCAGCCGGAGCTAGCGAAGTTCGCGAGCGGCATGGAGCCGGGCCTGAAGAACCCGCTCGGCGCGCGCGCCATGTATCTGTTCAACAAGGGCGGTGATATGGGCTACCGCCTGCACGGCAGTCCGGAATGGAATTCGATCGGCAAGGCGATGTCGTCAGGCTGCATCCGGCTGATGAACCAGGACATCATCGACCTCTACGACCGCACGTCGGTCGGCGCCAAGGTCATCGTGATGTAGGACCATGATCCGGAACCGAGGTCCACGAAAGCGAAAAGTGGAACCGGTTTTCGGGAAGATCATGGTCAAAGTAGGCGTTACCCTTCGTACGCGGACCGTCTAGGCAACAACGGACGTCCAAAACAGAAAACCGGGCAATCTGGCCCGGTTTTTTGTTGCTCGCTCGAATGCGTGAAGGGGTCTTAGGAGACCTGCTCGACCTGCTGTACTTCCGGCACGAAGTGGCGGAGCAGGTTCTGGATGCCGTGCTTCAGCGTCGCCGTCGAGGACGGGCAGCCGGCGCAGGCGCCCTTCATGTGCAGGAACACGGTGCCGTTCTCGAAGCCGCGGAAGGTGATGTCGCCGCCATCCTGGGCAACCGCCGGGCGCACCCTGGTGTCGAGCAGTTCCTTGATGGTGATGACCAGTTGCTCGTCGGCCTTGTCGTAGAATTCGCCGGTCTGGCTGGTCTCGGCGGCGGGGCCGGCATTGACCATGACGGGCGCGCCCGACATGAAATGCTCCATGATGGCGCCCAGGATCGCCGGCTTCAGGTGCTGCCAGTCCGGGCCGTCCTTGGTCACGGTGATGAAGTCATAGCCGAAGAAGACGCCGGTCACGCCGGGGATCTCGAACAGCCGGCCGGCCAGCGGCGAGGCGCTGGCTGCACTGTCGGCGTCGCGGAAATCGGCGGTGCCTTCGACAAGCACTTCCTTGCCGGGCAGGAACTTCAGCGTTGCCGGGTTCGGCGTCGATTCGGTTTGGATGAACATGGCCGTCTCCGTGCCCAGTCGGGCAGCTAGTTTGGAATAGTTCTAAATAGGCTCAATCGGCGGGATATTCAAGCGAAACGCATCGCTCAAAACGGCTGGCTGGCGGAATGTCTTTGCTGGCTGGGAATGAATGCCGCGCGGGCTATAAATCCAGGATCGTGATGTTATCCGAACCGCTTCACACTTTCCGGCATCACTCTCTATGCGAGGCTGTCGATCTCCTCGTCAGACAGGTTCTGCGGCACCACTGTGACCGGAATAGGGAAGGCGGCGCCCTTGCCGGCAACAGCCCCGACCAGCGGCCCGGGTCCTTCCTTGCCGGCACCTGCCGCCAGCACCAGGATGGCGATGTCCTGGTCTTCCTCGATCAGCTTGTGGATCTCCTCGGTCGGCTTGCCTTCGCGCACCACCATCTCGGGCTCGATGCCGAGCTTCTGGCGCACCTTGTTGGCGTAGCCGTCGAGTGCCGCGCGCGCCGTGGCGTTGGCTTCCTCGCGCATGATCTTCTCGACGCCCAGCCAGTGCTGAAAGTCGTCCGGTGTGATGATGTAGAGCAGCACCAGCGTGCCGCTGGTGCTCTGCGCCCGCTTGGAGGCGTAGGCGACGGCGCGCTCGCACTCCGGCGTGTCGTCGATGATCGTCAGGAATTTCCTGCGATGGCCGGCTTCGCGACTGAGGCGTTTGGAGACCATGTCTATCTACTCGGTGTTTCGGCCGCAATCTGCCACCGCGACAGACCGGCGGCAAGCCGCCGGCCTTGGGCCAGAATGGTGCGGTGCACTGACGGTAGGATCAGCCCTGCAACAGGCCGATAATGTCGCGTACCGTCTTCATGGTGGTCCCAGCCAGCGCGCCGGCGCGTTCGCCGCCGTCTCTCAGCACCGCGTCGACATAGGCGCGGTCTCCCTCGATACGGCGCATCTCGCCGGCGATCGGCGCCAGTTTTTCCACGGCAAGGTCGGCGAGCGCCGGCTTGAACACGGAAAACTGCTGGCCGCCGAATTCCTTCAGCACGTCCGCCTTCGACATCTCGGCCAGCCCGGCATAGATGCCGACCAGGTTTTCCGCTTCCGGGCGGCTTTCCAGGCCGTCGGCTTCGCTTGGCAACGCTTCCGGGTCGGTCTTGGCCTTGCGGATCTTCTTCGAGATGGTGTCGGCATCGTCGGTCAAATTGATGCGGGACAGATCCGACGGGTCCGACTTCGACATCTTCTTGGAGCCGTCGCGCAGGCTCATGATGCGCGCCGCCGGCCCGCCGATCACCGGTTCGGTTATCGGGAAGAACCCGTTTACCGTCTCTTCGCCAACCTGCATCTCGACGCCGACGCCAAGACTGGCGATGCGGCTCGAAAAATCATTATTGAACTTTTGCGCGATGTCGCGGGTCAGCTCCAGATGCTGCTTTTGGTCCTCGCCCACCGGCACATGGGTGGCGCGGTAGAGCAGGATGTCGGCGGCCATCAGCGAGGGATAGGCAAGCAGGCCCAGCGAGGCGTTCTCGCGGTCCTTGCCGGCCTTGTCCTTGAACTGCGTCATCTTGTTCATCCAGCCGATGCGCGCCACGCAATTGAAGATCCAGGCAAGCTCGGCATGCTGCATCACCCGCGACTGGTTGAAGACGATGTGCTTCTTCGGGTCGATGCCCGAGGCGAGGAAGGCGGCGGTGATCGAGCGGGTCTGGTCTGCGAGGTCATCATGGACGAGTTGTGCCGTCAGCGAATGCAGGTCGACGACGCAATAGATGCAGTCTGACGTGTCCTGAAGCGCAACGAATTTCTTGATGGCGCCGAGATAGTTGCCGAGATGCAGATTGCCGGTCGGCTGTACCCCGGAAAAGACGAGCTGTTTGAAGGCGGTCATGGGTTCCTCATGGCTTGTGGAGGGCCGTATTAAGCGTGTTTCCGAAAAGTTGCAGACCTTTCGGAGCCAATCACGCGGCTGGAAACCACGCGCGGCGAAAGTCTTGCGACGGCGCGCTTATGGACGAAGGGGCGGAGAGGATCAAGACCGGTGTTGCTGTTAGCTCGCCCGGACTATTCGTCCAGATCGGCGTTTGGCGCTGGCGCCGCTGCCTTGCCCGAGCCGCGTTTCACATTGCGCCGGATCATTCCGAAATCGGCGCCGCCGGTGGCGAAAGCCGTGACGAAGTAGAGCAGCGCCCCGCCGGCCACCAATGAGAGAAGCGTCACGGCCTTGATCACCAGTGGGGAGCCGGGGCCGAGCCTGACGGCCAGCCAGTGCTCGGCGAAATAGAGTGCTGTCGCCATCACCGCAGCCGACAGCACCAGGCGCGGAATGCGCTTCAGCAGCGGCGCGTCGCGGCCCCAATGGCCGCGTCGGATCAGCACGGCAAGCAGCATCACAGCGTTGACCCAGCCGGCCACGGCCGAGGCCACCGCAATGCCGGGCGCGCCCATGCTCGGGAACAGCGTCAGTGCCGTGATCACGTTCACGCCGACCGAAATGGCGGCGAACATCATCGGCGTGCGCGTATCCTCGCGGGCGAAATAGCCGGGAGTGAAGGCCTTGATCAGCACGAAGGCCGGCAGGCCGAGGCCAAAGATCGCCAGGATTGCGGCCACTGTCGGCGTCGAGCCGTTGGCGGCGAAGGCGCCGCGCTCATAGACCAGCCGCACGATCGGCTCCGCCATCACCCACAGAGCCGCCGCCGCCGGCAAGGTCATGAACAGGGTGAACTCGACCGAGCGGTTCTGCAGATTGGCCGCCTCGACCAGATTGCCCGATTTCAGCGCCCGCGACAGCTCCGGCAACAGCACGATGGCCACCGCGACGCCGACGACGCCGAGCGGCAGCTGGTAGATGCGGTCGGCGTAAGCAAGCGAGGACACGGCGCTGTCCTGCGCCGACGCGATCGCCGTGCCGATCAGCTGGTTGATCTGGGTGATGCCGCCGGTGATCGCCGCCGGCAGCGCCAGGATCAGCAGGCGCTTGACGTTGGGCGTCATCTTCGGCCGGCGAAAGCCGATGGCGATGCCGGCATTGCGCACCGCCACCCAGACGATGGCAAGCTGCACCAGCCCCGCCGCCAGCACGCCCCAGGACAGGCTGAAACCGACCTCACGGGCATCCATGCCGTGGTACCAGGCGTAGCCGAGCACGCTGATCAGGATGATGTTGAGGAAAGCCGGCGCCACGGCAGCCGCGAAATAGCGGCGCAGCGAATTCAGCATGCCGGCCATCATCGCTGCGAGCGACATGCAGATGAGATACGGGAACATGATCGTCGCCAGCAGGACGGTCGTCTCGAATTTGCCCGGCGTGTCGGCAAAGCCCGGCGCCACGAGATAGCGCACGATCAGCGGCATCGCCAATTCCATGACGATGGTCAGCGCCAGAAGTGCGGTGAACAGGACGCCGAACACTTCCTCCGAAAAGCGCTTGGCGCCGTCGGTGCCGTGGGTCTCGATCTCCTTGGCAAACAGCGGCACGAAGGCGGCGTTGAAAGCGCCTTCGGCAAACAGCCGGCGAAACGTGTTTGGAAACTGGAAGGCGGCGTTGAAGGCGTCCGCCACCGGCCCGGTGCCGAGTGCGGCAGCCATCAGCATCTCGCGGCCAAAGCCAAGGGCGCGGCTCATCAGCGTGCCGGACGCAACCGTGGCGAATTTCTTGACGAGGCTCATGCGCGGGGAGATTGCCTGGATGATTGGGACAAAGGGGATGATTGGGACAAAGGGGGTGATTGGGACAAAGTGATGGTCACTCGGCCGCCGCCTTGGCCTTGCCGCCGCGCTCTGGGACAACGCCTTCAAGCGCCGCGATCAGCCTGGCGTGGATGGTGGCGGTGCGTGCCGGGTTGTCGATCTTCTGCCCCGTAAGGTCGGTGACATAGAAAGTGTCGATCACCTTCTCGCCGAAGGTGGTGATGTGAGCCGAGGCGATGTCGAGCGAGAGATCGGACAACGCACTGGTGATTTCCGACAACAGCCCAGGCCGGTCCAGTCCCTCGACCTCGATCACCGAAAACCGGTTCGACAGCGTGTTGCGGATTTCGGCGCGCGGCGGAATCTTGAACACCTTGGCGCCGCGCCGCGGCCGGGTGCGCTTCTCGATCATCTCCGGCAGCCAGCTCTTGCCCGACAGCACGTCCTCGATCAGCCGGCCGACGCGCTCGGCGCGACGGCGCTCATCCTCATCGCGGTCGAATTCCCGTGAGATCAGGATGATGTCCAGCGCGCGGCCGTCGGACGTGGTGAAGATCTGCGCGTCGACGATGTTGCCGCCGGCGCCGGCACAGGCGCCGGCAATAACCGAAAGCAGGCGCGGATGGTCCTGCGCCAGCACGGTGATCTCGGTCACCGCCTCGAATTGGTGGGTCCTGACCACGGTGGCGAGCTTCTTGCCTGCCGCGTCGGCTTCGCGGATGAATTCGGCATGGCGCAACTGATCGGGGAGGTCGACCGTCAGCAGATAGTTCTCGTAATGCAGGCCGACATAGCGCTTGCGGGCCTTGTCCGGCCAATCGGCCAGCGCCTCGGCCAGCCGCTCGCGCGCCGCCGCCGTCCGCTTGGCGCGCGACACTTCCGAGAAGCCGCCGGTCAAAAGCAGTTCGGTCTCGTAGTAGAGCGTGCGCAGGAGCTGGCCCTTCCAGCCGTTCCACACGCCCGGCCCGACACCCCTGATGTCGCAGACGGTCAGGATCAACAGCATTTTCAGCCGCTCGACCGATTGCACGATCGAGGCGAAATCCTCGATCGTCTTGCGGTCGTTGAGGTCGCGCGTCTGCGCCGTCATCGACATCACCAGATGGTTCTCGACCAGCCAGGCGACTGTCTCGGTGTCGGCCGCCGACAGCCCCATATGCGGGCAGATGCGGCGCGCGATCCGGGCGCCGGCCTCTGAGTGATCCTCCGGCCGGCCCTTGGCGATGTCGTGCAGCAGCACCGCGACATAGAGTGCCTCGCGGCTCTTCTCTAGCCCCGGCATCAGCGTGTGCGAGAGCGGATGCACCTTTTCGCCGTCGCCGCGCTCGATCTCGGCCAAGACGCCGATGCAGCGGATCAGGTGCTCGTCCACCGTATAGTGGTGGTACATCGAGAACTGCATCATGGCGACTATTCTGCCGAAATCGGGGATCAGCCTGCCGAGCAGGCCGGCCTCGTTCATACGCCGCAAATTAAGCTCGGCATTGCGGTCCGAGGTCAGGATGTCGAGGAACAGCCGGTTGGCCTCCTCGTCGCGCCGCAGCGACTTGTTGACCAGACCGAGCGAGCGGGTGAGCAGCTTCAGCGCATCGGGATGGAACTCCAGCCCGTGCTTGTCGGCGAACCAGAACAGCCTGAGCAGATTGACCGGGTCGCGCTCGAACACGCTGTCGTCGGCGACGTTGATGCGGTGATTGTCGACAATGAAGTCCGACGTGCCTGCCAGCTTGCGCTTGCGGCGCTGGAAGGTGAGGAAGATGCGGTTGAAGCCGGGCACATGCTTGGCCTGCTCTTCCTCGAGCGCGGCGCAGAAGATGCGGGTGAGGTCGCCGACATCCTTGGCGACGAGGAAGTAGTGCTTCATGAAGCGCTCGACCGCCGACAGACCGGGATGGGTGGTGTAGCCGAGACGTTCGGCAATCTCGCGCTGGATATCGAAATGCAGCCGTTCCTCTGGCTTGCCGGTGAGGAAATGCATGTGGCAGCGCACCGCCCAGAGGAAATCCTCGGCCTTGAGGAATTCCCGGTATTCGGCCTCGGTGAACACAGCCTTGTCGACCAGTTCCTCGCCTGTGCGCACGCGATAGAAGTATTTGGCGATCCAGAACAGCGTCTGCAAATCGCGCAGGCCGCCCTTGCCGTCCTTGACGTTGGGCTCGACCAGATAGCGGCTTTCGCCGGCCTTGGCATGGCGATCGTCGCGTTCGGCGAGCTTGGCCTGCACATATTCCGGTCCGGTGGTGCGCACCACTTCATGGTCGAAGCGGGTGAGCAATTCGTCGAAGAGCTTCTGTTCGCCCCACAGGAACCGCGCTTCCAGGATCGTGGTGCGGATGGTGATATCGCTGCGCGACAGTCTGAGACACTCGTCGATGTTGCGGGTGGCGTGGCCAACCTTCAACCCGAGGTCCCACAGCATATAGAGCATATATTCGACGATCTGTTCGCCCCACGGCGTCTGCTTGTAGGGCAGCAGGAACAACAGGTCGATGTCGGAGCCCGGCGCCAGCGTGCCGCGGCCATAGCCGCCGACGGCAACGACCGCCATGCGCTCTGCGGTCGAGGGGCTTTTCACCCGGTAGACGTGGGTCGCGGCGAACTCGTAGAGGGCGCGGATGATCTCGTCCATCAGATGCGACAGCCGGGCGGCGCATGCCGTGCCGCTGCCATCGTCCATCAGCATGCGCTCGGCAACCTTGCGGCCCTCGGTCAGCCGATCCTTCAGCAGCCGGAGCGCACCGACGCGCGCGCCGGGCTCGGCGCCGCTGGCCGCCGAGATCAGCGCCGTCATGTCGCGGCGCAAAGCCTCGCTGTCGATCAGCGCGTCGAGCTTGAGGGAGATTTTTGCCATGGATTGCCGGTGGGCCTCGCCTTTGCGCGGCGTCTATAGCGCGTTTTCACGGCGCTGTGTATGGGGCGGACGGACGCGTCGGCCGCGATACCAGAAAGGGATGATCATCTCGCGCCGGAGCCGGAAGAGATCGGCGATCTGCCGCGTCAACCGCCTGGTCTCGATCCTTACCTTGGCGGTGATTGGCCTGGGGCGCCGTTTACCTATCCCGCTTGCCACCCATTCCTCTGTTCGCTCCTGCTTGAGCAGGCTTGGCAATCTCACCGGACTGTCGCCGAGGAATTGTGCCTGCAGGCACAATGCTGGGACGAGTTGGTAAATGACCTTGTCGGACGAGGTCGCAAAACGCGGATTGAAGATGAGGTGATCGACGGGAATGCTGATCTCATTCGTTGCCGCAAGAAGGTCCCGCGCGGCCTGTCTGGACAGGATGTATCCCGCCGTACCGATATGGAGCCCGTGCAGTCTGCTCGCAGAAAAACCGTGGCCGCAGGCAACTTGCTTGCGTGAAATTACGGTCCGGTTGAAGAACGTTTCCAACTTGACGATGTCCGCATCGGCGGGAATCCAGCCCGCATCGGCAAGCAAAGCGCCGGCTTTGTCCGGGAAAACGACATCGTCCTCGAAAATCGCCGCGTAAGCATCCTCACCTGCAGCGATCATCGACCAACACTGTTGGTGGCTGAGCAGGCATGCAATCTCGGCGTCGGCCAGACGCAAATGCTTCTTGCCCTGCGGCATTTCGGCCAGATCCGGCCGATCTCGCGCATCGATGGCGGCGACCCGCTCAAACGCGATGCCGATGCGGGCGAACTCCGCCGTTACATGGGCGAGGCGATCGCGGGACCGATCGAGATTGATAATCAGGCATTTCATTTGGGTGGGATCGATGCAGTGGGACGCGCGTCCATAGCATGGGAACAAAGTTGCGTAAGCGATTTTCCCTCGATGTGTGCGATGAGGGCCATGATCGAAAAGTGGAAATCGCCCCTTGACCTTCCAGTTACTGGAAGCACTACCCCCTCACCCAGACAGATATAAGGCATTTTTCGATGGCGCATTCCGAGCATCACCACCACGCGGCCGATGGCAGCTGCTGTGCGGCAAAGGCTGCTGAGCCGGCCGCCGAAGCCGTGGTGCGCGATCCGGTCTGCGGCATGAGCGTCGATCCGGCCGCGGGCAAGCCGACGGCCGAGCATGGCGGCCGTCTCTTTCACTTCTGCAGCGAGGGTTGCCGTACGAAATTCGTCGCCGGGCCCGAAAAATACCTGACCGCCACCGACCCCGTCTGTGGCATGAGTGTCGACCGCGCTACCGCCAGGCATTTTTTCCGCCACGAAGGCCAGGGTTTCTATTTCTGCTCGGCCGGCTGCCAGGCGAAGTTCGAGGCCGAGCCACAAAACTATCTCGGCGACAGGCCGGCGGCGTCGCCGGTGCCGAAAGGCACGCAATACACCTGCCCGATGCATCCCGAAGTGATAAGAGACAAGCCCGGCTCCTGCCCGATCTGCGGCATGGCGCTTGAGCCGATGGGCGTTCCCACTGGCGATGAGGGGCCGAACCCCGAACTGGTAGACTTCACCAGACGGTTCTGGGTCAGTGCGATGCTGTCCGTGCCGCTGCTGATCGTTGCCATGGCGCCGATGCTCGGCCTGACGTTCCAGGCGTTTGTCGACGGGCGAACGATGGTCTGGCTGGAATTGGCGCTGGCCAGCCCGGTGGTGCTGTGGGCGGCCTTCCCCTTCTTCCACCGCGGCTGGGAGTCGCTGGTCAACCGCAGCCCCAACATGTGGACGCTGATTTCGCTGGGTGTGGGTGCGGCCTACCTCTACAGCGTCGTCGCCGCACTGTTTCCGGACATCTTTCCGCATCAGTTCCGTGGCCATGGCGGCACAGTGCCGGTCTATTTCGAGGCAGCCGCCGTTATCGTCGCGCTGGTATTCCTCGGTCAGGTCCTCGAATTGCGGGCGCGCGAGAAGACCGGCTCGGCCATCCGTGCGCTGCTCGACCTGGCGCCGAAGACGGCACGGCTGATCGGGGAGGACGGCTCCGAGACCGACGTGCCGCTCGATGCGGTCAAGACCGGCGACCACCTGCGCCTCCGTCCGGGCGACGCCGTGCCGGTCGACGGCATTGTAACGGAAGGCCGTTCCTCCATCGACGAATCGATGATCTCGGGCGAGCCGCTGCCGGTCGAAAAAACGAAAGGCGATGCCTTGACCGGCGGCACGCTCAACAAGAACGGTTCGCTGATCATGCGCGCCGAAAAGGTCGGCTCCGAAACGACGCTTTCGCGCATCGTCGAGCTGGTCGCAAAGGCGCAGCGTTCGCGCGCGCCGATTCAAGGTTTAGCCGATCGCGTCTCCTTCTACTTCGTGCCGGCCGTCGTGCTGGTCGCGCTCGCGGCCTTTGCCGCCTGGGCGATCTTCGGTCCCGAACCCAGCTTGATCTTTGCCATCGTCTCGGCGGTGTCGGTGCTGATCATCGCCTGCCCCTGCGCGCTCGGCCTGGCGACGCCGATGTCGATCATGACCGCCACCGGGCGCGGGGCGCACGCGGGCGTGCTGATCAAGGAGGCGGGCGCGCTCGAGCGCTTCGCTTCGGTCGACACGTTGATCGTCGACAAGACCGGCACATTGACCGAAGGCAAGCCTCGCTTGACCGATGTCGTCGCTGCCGAAGGCCTGTCTGAGAATGAATTGCTGGCGCTCGCCGCCGGCCTGGAAAAAGGCTCGGAGCATCCGCTGGCCGAGGCCATTGTCGGCGGCGCCGGCGAACGCGGCCTGACGCTCGTTGAGGCCGGCGGCTTCGACGCGGTCACCGGCAAGGGCGTATCCGGCACGGTGTCTGGCAGGAAGGTTTCGCTCGGCAACGCCGCCATGATGGCCGATGTAGGCATCGACACCGCTTCCCTGTCGGCCAGGGCCGAGGCGCTGCAGGCAGAAGGCAAGACGGCGATGTTCGTTGCGGTGGACAAAAGACTGGCCGGCATTGTCGCGGTCGCCGATCCGGTCAAGGCAACGACAGCCGAGGCGATCAGGGCGCTGCACGACAGAGGGTTGCGGATCATCATGGCGACCGGCGACAATGAACGCACGGCGCGTGCCATCGCCAAAAGCCTTGGCATTGACGAGGTGCGCGCCGGCCTGCTGCCGGAACAAAAGGCCGCCCTTGTCGAGGAGTTGCGTGCGAAAGGTGCGGGCGTCGCCATGGCCGGCGACGGCGTCAACGATGCGCCGGCCTTGGCCAGCGCCGATGTCGGCATCGCCATGGGCACCGGCGCCGATGTCGCTGTCGAGAGCGCCGGCATTACGCTGGTCAAGGGCGATCTCAACGGCATCGTCAGGGCGCGAACGCTCGCCCAGGGGACTATCCGCAACATCCGCCAGAATCTGTTTTTCGCCTTCCTCTACAATGTGCTTGGCGTGCCGGTTGCTGCCGGCGTGCTCTATCCGCTCACCGGCACGCTTTTGTCGCCGATGCTGGCGGCGGCGGCCATGAGCCTGTCTTCGGTTTCGGTCATCGCCAACGCATTGCGGCTGCGGACGTTGAAACTCTGAGCAAAGCCCCCAGATACGAATTTCAATCAACAGGAGATCATGGATGACCTTGGCTAAGAAAATCGTGCTTTTGATGATGGCGGCGGGAATGCTGCTTGCCGTTTTCCTCGAAAGCGTCCCGGCGCAATCCGAAGAGATGAAACACGACATGGGCGCGATGGGGGCGCAAGGTCCTTCGACCGACGGCTACAAGGCGGCGATGGACAAGATGCACACCGACATGATGATCGAATATTCCGGCAATGCCGATGTCGATTTCGTGCGCGGCATGATCCCGCATCATCGGGGCGCGATCGACATGGCCAAGGTGGAACTCGCCAATGGCAAGGATCCCGAAATCCGCAAGCTGGCCGAAGATGTCATCGCCGCGCAGGAAGCCGAGATCGCCAAGATGCAGGCTTGGCTCGCCGCCCATCCGGCGAAGTAAGGCAGCAACCGGCCATGCCGGAGAGATCGATTCTGGATTTCTCTCCGTGGTTGTGATGCCATTCACATCGATTACACGGCGCCAGGAGCCTACATGCCATCGACGATAAGAGCCACCACGCTGCCTTCGGGCGAGGCCGTCCAGGTGCTGGGACAGGGCACATGGAAGATGGGCGAAGATTCCCGCCGCCGCGCCGGGGAGGTCAATGCCCTGAAGCTCGGGCTGGACCTCGGCATGACGTTGATCGACACCGCCGAAATGTATGCCAGCGGCGGCGCCGAGGAGGTGGTGGCGGAAGCCATTGCCGGGCGCCGCGACGAACTCTTTCTTGTCTCCAAGGTATTGCCGTCCAATGCCTCGCGCGCCGGCGTGGCGCGGGCCTGCGAAAACAGCTTGAAGCGCCTGCGCACCGACCGCATCGATCTCTATCTCCTGCACTGGCCGGGCAGTGTGCCTCTATCTGAAACCGTCGAGGCGTTCGAGGCGCTGAAGGAGGCCGGCAAGATACGCCACTGGGGTGTCAGCAATTTCGACACCGACGAGATGGAGGAGTTGACCGGCCTGTCGTCTGGCGATCATGTCCAGACCAACCAGGTGCTCTACAATCTGTCGCGGCGCGGCCCCGAATTCGATCTCGCGCCATGGAGCCGGCAGCGCGGCGTCCCGCTGATGGCCTATTCGCCGGTCGAGCAGGGCGCGCTGGCGCGCAATTCCAGGCTGGAAACCATCGCCGCCCGCCACAACGCCACGGCAGCACAGATCGCGCTTGCCTGGGTGATGGCGCAGCCCGGTGTCATCGCCATCCCGAAGGCCAGCAGCCAGGAGCACGTCCGCCAGAATGTCGCCGCGCACGATATCAGGCTGACGGCCGAAGACCTCGCCGAACTCGACCGCGCCTTTCCACCGCCGACGCGCAAACGCGGCCTGGAGATGATCTAGATTGGAACGGGTTTCGACCGGGTATCATCATACGGCGTATAGAGTCGGAGCCATGACGGTCACGTCGCTGCGCGACGGTTACGTCGACATGCCAATCAAGCGGCTGCGCCAGCCCGGAGACCGGACATTCGGTGACAACCTGCCCTCGCATGTACCGCTCGTCGACGGTGCGCTCAGGCTGTCGGTCAACGCCTTCGCCATCGATGACGGCGACGACATCACGCTGATCGACACAGGGGCTTCGAACGCCTGGCACCCGACAATGGGGCACCTGCCCGAGGCGCTGCGCGAGGCGAAGATCGCCACCGACCGGATTCGGACTGTTGCTTTCACCCACACCCATCTCGACCATATACACGGGCTCATCCTTGCCGATGGTGGCGACGGCTTCCCGCAGCTCTCTCGCCTGCTTGTCCCGCGCGCTGAGCTCGGCATGTTTCGCGACGTGGCGAGGCTGGAACGCTTCCACGATCGCGCCCAGCCTCTCGATGCTGGACAGCGCGTCAGCGCTGACATCGATACGATCGGCTCCGCTGGCCATGAAGCCGGCCACACTTGCTTTCGCGTTGTGAGCGCAGGCGAAACACTGTTGATCTGGGGCGACATCGTACATGTGCCGTCGCTTCAATTCGATCGACCCGAGATCACGTGGGAATTCGACGCAGACCAGCAGCAGGCGAGGGCAAGCCGGTTGCAAATGCTGGCGCTTGCGGCCAACAACGACTGCTACGTCGCCGGCGCGCATCTTGATTCGCCCGGCGTCGGCCGGGTTTTTCGAACCGAGACGGCTTTCCGCTTCGAGCCCTTGTAGCACTCTAGCCGAGCGCCGCCCGCGCCCGTCGCAACGCGCGCGAAAACACTGCGGTGTCGTCGAAGGCGCGTGCCAGCGTGAGCGCGCCCTGGATGGCGCCGACCGCTTCTTCGGCGAGTTCGTCCGCCCTGTCAGCGCTGTGCCCGCTTCGGGTCAGCGCTTCGGCAAGATGCGCCACCCAGCGGCCGAAATAGCTTTTGATCGCAATGGCGAAGAGGTCGCGGGATTCGTCCAGCGCGAAGGCGCCGATCAGGCACACCCGGCGTCCCGAGCGGAAATAGCTGTCGGCCGCTTCGAACATCCGATCGATGCCCGTGCGAGGGTAGGCCCTGTCCTGCAACGGCACGAAGACATTCTCCTCGAACCAGCCATCTATATGGGCAATGACAGCCGCCGCCATCTCTTCCTTGCCGCCGGGGAAGAAGTGATAAAGGCTGCCTTTGCCTAGGCCGGTCGCCGCACCGATCCGCGCCAGGCTCGCCCCTTCATAGCCGTGTTCGCGGAAAACCTCGCCGATGATGGAGAGCAAATCGGCGCGATCGAGCGCGATCCTGCGCATGCGCTAGTTTTTCCGCTTGAGCATGATCTTTGCCGAAAACCGCGACACAGTTCTAGGGATCACACTCTAAAGTCCGAGTTCGGTCAGGCCGGGATGGTCGTCCGGCCGGCGGCCGAGCGGCCAGTGATATTTGCGCTCACCCTCAGCGATCGGCAGGTCGTTGATGCTGGCGACGCGCCTACGCATCAGTCCATCCGCGTCAAATTCCCAATTCTCATTGCCGTAGGAGCGGAACCAGTGGCCACTGTCGTCGCGCCATTCATAGGCAAAGCGCACCGCGATGCGGTTGTCGTTCCAGGTCCAGACCTCCTTGATCAGCCGGTAGTCCAGCTCGCGCGCCCATTTGCGCGTGAGGAAGGAGACGATCTCATTTCTGCCCGAGACGAACTCGGCGCGGTTGCGCCAGGTGCTGTCTTGCGTATAGGCGAGCGAAACCCGTTCGGGATCGCGGCTGTTCCAGGCGTCTTCGGCCATGCGCGCCTTCTGCGCGGCGGTCTCGGCGGTGAAGGGCGGCAGCGGCGGACGGCTCATGTCACTCTCCCATCGGCAAAGGCGATGGCGAGCATTGTACCAAACGGTACAATTGGTCAAGGCTGAAATCGGACTAGGTTTTCCCCGCCAGCCCCTTCAGCCGGTAGAGCGCTTCCAGCGCCTCGCGCGGCGTCATCTCGTCTGGATTGATCTCACCCAGCGCTGCGCCCAATGCGTCGCTCTTCGCAGGCTTTGCCGCTTCCCGCTTCATTGCCACCGAAAACAGCGGCAGATCGTCGACCAGCCGGTTGGCCTTGCCGGAGACATCGCCTTCCTCGAGCTGATGCAGCACCTCTTTGGCGCGGCCGACCACCGCTTCCGGCAGACCGGCAAGGCGAGCGACCTGAACGCCATAGGAGCGATCGGCGGCACCCTTGCCGACCTCGTGCAGGAAGACGACGTCGCCTTCCCATTCCTTGACCCGCATGGTGACGTTGGAAAGGCGCGGCAGTTTGCCGGACAGCGCCGTCATCTCGTGGAAATGGGTGGCAAAGATCGCCCGGCAGCGGTTCTTCTCGTGCAGGTACTCGACCGCCGCCCAGGCGATCGACAGGCCATCGAAAGTGGCGGTGCCGCGGCCGATTTCGTCGAGGATCACCAGCGCCCGCTCACCGGCCTGGTTGAGGATCGCCGCCGTCTCGACCATCTCGACCATGAAGGTGGAGCGGCCACGCGCCAGATCGTCCGAGGCGCCGACGCGCGAGAACAACCGGTCGACGACGCCGATATGGGCCGATGTCGCCGGCACGAAGGAACCGGTTTGGGCGAGGATGGCGATCAGTGCGTTTTGCCGCAGGAAAGTCGACTTACCGCCCATATTCGGACCGGTGAGCAGCCAGATCGCGCCGGCCTTGGCCCCGTCTTGCGGCGACAGATCGCAATCATTGGCGACGAACGGCCCTTCGCCCGAACGCCGCAGCGCCTGTTCCACCACAGGATGGCGCCCGCCCGAAATGTCGAAGGCAAGGCTGGAATCGACCAGCGGCCGGCACCAGGCTTCACTCTCCGACAACAGCGCGAGCGCCGCCGACACGTCAAGTACGGCAAGCGCATCGGCGCCGGCGCGAATTTTTTGCGCCTCGGCGACCGCCTCTGTCGTCAGCGTGTCGAAAGCGGCAAGCTCGATGCTCAGCGCCCGGTCGGCGGCATTGGCGATTTTGGTCTCGAGTTCGGCAAGTTCGGTCGTGGTGAAACGCATGGCGTTGGCCATGGTCTGGCGGTGGATGAAGCGCGCCTTGGCGCCGTCGCTTCCGGTCATGATTGAATGGTGGTTGGCCGTCACCTCGATGTAATAGCCCAGCACATTGTTGTGGCGGATTTTCAGCGAGCGGATGCCGGTCTCCTCGATCAGCGAGCGCTCCAGTCCGGCGATCACCTTGCGCGATTCGTCGCGCAGCGCCCGCATTTCGTCGAGCTCGGCATGGTAGCCGCCGCGCACGAAGCCGCCGTCGCGCCTGAGCAACGGCAGTTCCTCGCCAAGAGCCTGGGTCAGATGCTCGGCCAGCGCACGCGGCAGCGCCTTGATCGCGGCAAGTGCTTCCGTCAATTCATGGGGCAGCGCTGTTGCGGCGAAGATTTCGGCAATGGCGCCCGCCGCTTCAAAGCCGGCACGCAGCGCGCCGAGGTCGCGCGGGCCGCCGCGGTTGAGCGCCAACCGCGACAGCGCTCGCGGCATGTCGGCGACGCTCTTCAGGCTTGACCGCACCGCCTGGCAGAGCCGCGTCTCGGCGCGGAAGAACGATACCGAATCAAGCCGGGCGGCAATCGCCGCCGGATCGGTCAGCGGCGCCATCAGCCGGTCGGCGAGCAGCCTGGCGCCGCCGCCGGTGACCGTGCGGTCTATAGCCTTGAACAGCGAGCCGTCGCGGCTGCCCGACAGCGTGCGCAACAGTTCCAGATTGCCGCGTGTCGCAGGATCGATGAACAGCGTCGAGCCCTGCTCCTCGCGTTCGGGACGCGACAAAGGCGGCCGCTCGGCCTTCTGCGTCTTTTCGACATAGGCGATGGCGCCCGAGATCGCCGACAATTCGGCGCGCGAGAAGGCGCCGAAACTGTCCGGCGTCGCCACTTCGAAGAAGCGCGCGATCCGCCCCGCTGCCGAAGCCGAATCGAAAAGCGACGGCGGCTGCGGGCTGGCGACGCGGCCGATGAAGTCGAACACCGGCTTCAGCTCGGGATCGTAAAACACCGGCTCGGCGACGATCAGCTCGCGCGGGTCGACGCGGAAGACATCGGCCAGCAGGCGGTCGGCCGTGGTTTCGGCGACGCGGAAGACGCCGGTCGAGATCTCGATCCAGGCCAGGGCGAAGGCGTCACCGCTGCTGCCGCCCTTCACCCGTCCCAGCGCCATCAGGAAACTCGATTCCGACGGCGCCAGCAATTTGTCCTCGGTGATGGTGCCGGGCGTCACCAGGCGCACCACGTCACGGCGTACGACCGATTTGCCGCCGCGCTTCCTGGCTTCCGCCGGGTCCTCGATCTGCTCGCAGACGGCAACGCGAAAACCTTGGCCGATCAGCTTTTGCAGATAGTCGTCGGCCGCATGCACCGGCACGCCGCACATCGGAATGTCGTTACCCTGGTGCTTGCCGCGCTTGGTCAGGACGATGCCCAGCGCCTTGCTCGCCTTTTCGGCGTCGTCGAAGAACAGCTCGTAAAAATCGCCCATGCGGTAGAACAGCAGAGAATCCGGGTTCGCCGCCTTGATCTCGATATATTGCTCCATCATCGGCGTGACGCTGCCGACGGGCGCAGGCGGTGTCACCCCGGGGGCGTCGGTTTCTGCTGAAGTGTGCATGTTCATGCCCGCACGCTAGCAGATGTGGGTGCGGGGTTTAATGCCGGCGGCCCGAAAAGCAGGGGACGACCGGCCTCGACGGCGGCTTGTGCTCCCTCTACGCCGGGTGAAGCCGTTGGTTGCTTCGGGCGCCAACCAGACCCTATGATCGCCATGGCGGGGATAAGCGGCATGGATCAGGACAAACAGGAGGCGTTCGAAGAGCTGGTCGGTCCGGCTGGATCGGCGCTTGAGCGCCTGCTGCTGTTGGCGGCGCGGCGCGTCCACCGCACCAAAAGCAAGCTTAGGGGGACAGTGCGCAAGCGCGTCCCCTTCCTCCTGCCGTCACGGGGACCGCTGTCCGATCTCGATAGCGGCATCGAGATGTCGCTGCATGTGCTCAGCCGCGACCCGCTGGTGCTCTATGTCCCGATTGGCGGAGCCCGTCCGCTCTATCCGCTGGCGGCCCTTGGCCGGCGCCTGGCGGGACGGCGCGTCACCTTCCTGACGATGCAGACCTGGACCATGGAGCGGCCGGCTGTCATCGCCCGGATGGGCCGCGATCTCGCCTGGTATGCCGGCCGGTTTCCGCTGCACGAAATCATCTTCCTGTGCAACACCGAGGAAGAGCGCCGTCTCGTCGCGGCTGCGGGCGGCAATGCCATCTTCTCCAACCACAATCTGATGGTGTCGGAGGATATATTCCGGCAGCTGCCGGACGTGCCGGTCGAATTCGACGCGGTCTACAATGGCCGCATCTCGCCGATCAAACGCCATCACCTGGCCTTCGACATAGAGCGGCTGGCCCACATCACCTATTCGATCGGCGAATTGCCGCCGGTTGCCGCCCGCGCCTTTGTTCGGCGACTGCAGGCGCGTTCGCCGCTCCACCAGATCGCCAATCCGCTCGTCGACGGCTGGCCGGGCAAGCTGACGGCGCAACAGGTCAACCACGTCTACAACCAGGCCGCCGTCGGGCTGTGCCTGTCGGCCGTGGAAGGAGCGATGTACTCCTCGATGGAATATCTGATGGCCGGCCTGCCGATCGTCAGTACGCCGAGCCTTGGCGGTCGCGACGTCTATTTCGATCCGGATTATTGCATCGTCGCCGATCCGGAACCGGCTGCCATTCGCCGCGCCGTCGAGACGCTGCGAGATCGTGCCATACCGCGTCAGCAGATCCGCCGCCGCACGCTGGAGAAGGTTCACGCCCAGCGCATCGAACTCATGGCGTTCCTGACTGCATTGCTGCGGCGCAAGGGAAGCCGTGCGCCACCCATCGAGACGTGGCCTTTCCCCGGCACAGACGGCATGATGCGGCGGGGAACGGTGCGCGAAATCGCTGCCTTCGTCAGCGAGCCAGAGCCGACGTGACGCCGTTCGACCTCGGGAGATTTCGCTGCGGGCGTGAAGATTGCTTGGCGGTTTACAGCGGTGGCGTGTAGCCTTGATTCAGAAGTTTCAAAAACACACACCCGTCTCAAGGGTGCGGCACCGGCGAGGAAATCAAAAGCATCATGGCCAAGAAAACCGAAAACAGCGGCCCCTCCGTCAGCGCCGAGGAGGCGCTGGAATTCCACGCCATGGGCCGCCCCGGCAAGCTGGAGATCGTCGCCACCAAGCCGATGGCGACGCAGCGCGATCTGAGCCTCGCCTATTCGCCGGGTGTCGCGGTTCCTGTGCTGGCCATTGCCGAAGACCCCAGCCGCGCCTTCGACTACACGACGCGCGGCAACATGGTCGCCGTCATCTCCAACGGCACCGCCATTCTCGGCCTCGGCAATCTCGGCGCGTTGGCCTCCAAGCCGGTGATGGAAGGCAAGGCGGTGCTGTTCAAGCGCTTCGCCGATGTCGATTCCATCGACCTCGAGGTCGACACCGAGGATGCCGACGAGTTCATCAATTGCGTGCGCTTTCTTGGGCCGTCCTTCGGCGGCATCAACCTGGAAGACATCAAGGCGCCGGAATGCTTCATCATCGAGCAGCGCCTGCGCGAACTGATGGACATCCCGGTCTTCCACGACGATCAGCACGGCACCGCCATCATCTCGGCCGCCGGGCTGATCAACGCGCTGGAGATCACCGGCCGCGACATGAAGACCACGAAAATGGTCTGCAACGGCGCCGGCGCCGCCGGTATCGCCTGCATCGAACTGATGAAGGCGATGGGTTTCGCCCCGGAAAACATCATCTTGTGCGACACCAAGGGTGTCGTCTACCAGGGCCGCACCGAAGGCATGAACCAGTGGAAGTCGGCGCATGCGGTCAAGACCGCCACGCGCAGCCTGGCCGAGGCGCTGGATGGCGCCGACGTCTTCCTCGGCCTGTCGGCCAAGGGCGCATTGACCACCGAGATGGTGCAGTCGATGGCCAAGAACCCGATCATCTTCGCCATGGCCAATCCCGACCCGGAGATCACGCCGGAGGAAGTGGCCGAAATCCGCACCGACGCCATCATGGCCACCGGGCGTTCCGACTACCCCAACCAGGTCAACAATGTGCTGGGCTTCCCCTACATCTTCCGCGGTGCGCTGGATGTCAGGGCCACCACCATCAATGACGACATGAAGATCGCCGCAGCGAGAGCGCTGGCCGACCTGGCGCGCAAGGACGTGCCCGACGATGTCGCCGCCGCCTATCAGGGCAACCGGCCGAAATTCGGCCCCAACTACATCATCCCGGTGCCGTTCGATCCGCGCCTGATCTCGGCCATCCCGCTCGCTGTGGCCAAGGCGGCGATGGAGTCGGGCGTCGCCCGCAAGCCGATCCTCGACCTCGACCGCTACGCGCAGGAGCTGTCGGCCCGCCGCGACCCGATCGCCTCGACCTTGCAGCGCATCTACGATCGCGTCCGCCGCCAGCCCAAGCGCATCGTCTTTGCCGAGGGCGAGGAAGAACAGGTGATGCGCGCCGCCGTCTCCTATGTGAACCAGAAGCTCGGCACCGCGATCCTGCTCGGCCGCGACGATGTCATCAAGGAAAACGCCAGGCACGCCGGCATCGACCTCAACAAGCAAGGCATCGAGATCATCAATGCCAGGCTGTCGCGCCGAAACGGCATCTATACCGATTATCTCTACGAGCGCATGCAGCGCAAAGGCTTCCTGTTCCGCGACTGCCAGCGGCTGATCAACAACGACCGCAACCATTTCGCTGCCTGCATGGTGGCGCTGGGCGATGCCGACGGCATCGTCACCGGCGTCACTCGCAACTATTCCACGGCGCTTGACGATATCCGCCGCGTCATCGACGCCAAGCCCGGCCACCGCGTCATCGGCGTCTCGATCGTGCTCGCCCGGGGCAAGACCGTGCTCGTCGCCGACACCGCCGTGCACGATATGCCCAATGCCGAGCAGATCGCCGATATCGCCGAGGAGGCGGCGGGCTTCGCCCGCCGCATGGGCTATGAGCCGAGGCTCGCCATGCTGGCCTATTCGACTTTCGGCCACCCGCAGGGCGAGCGCTCGGAACGCGTCCAGGAAGCGGTACGCATCCTCGACAAGCGCCGCGTCGATTTCGAATATGATGGCGAGATGGCCGCCGACGTGGCGCTCAATGCCCGCGCCATGGCCCAGTATCCATTCATTCGCCTGACCGGACCGGCCAATGTGCTGATCATGCCGGCGTTCCACTCGGCCTCGATCTCGACCAAGATGCTGCAGGAACTCGGCGGCTCCACCGTCATCGGCCCGCTGCTGGTCGGCCTCAACAAGCCGGTCCAGATCGTCTCGCTGAACGCCAAGGATTCGGACATCGTCAACATGGCTGCGATCGCGGCCTATAGCGCGGGAGCCTGATTGGCGGCAAAATCACCAACCCATAAGAGATTGATAATATTCGGCTGCTATAGGGAACGTTCTCGCCCCTATGGCCTTATGGCATTGGCGGCGCGCTCAGACCGCTAACGGGGGTGCGGCCATGAAGCATGACGGGGTTTCTGCATCCGCGGTTGGCCATGGGGTCTACCACGACGAGCGGCTGGACGCGCTGCTCAGTATCACCGGCCGCATGGACGGTTATCTCTACCGTTGCCGCAACGATGCGTCCTACACCATGCTCTACATCAGCGACGGCATTTTCACCGTCAGCGGTTATCGGCCGAGCGACTTCATTCAAAATGCCGTGCGCGACTATGTCTCGGCCATCCACCCGGATGATCTCGCTGCCGTCTATGCCGCCGTCGATACCGCGCTCGAGGCGCGCTGCAACTGGAACGTCGACTACCGCATCGTGCCGCAGGTCGGCGAGCCGCTCTGGGTCCGCGAGATCGGCGGCGGCGTCTGGGACGAGGCCGGCGAACTGGAATTCCTGGAAGGTTTCGTCGTCGACATCAGCGACCGCAAGGTCGTCGAGGATCTCAACGCCGAGCTGCTGCTCGAACTCAAGGCCGCCAATGAGGAACTCTCGGTACAAAAGCGCGAGATCGAGCTGGCCAAGCAGCACAGCGACCACTCGGCCAACCACGATGCATTGACCGGCCTGCCCAACCGGCGCGCCTTTCACAACGAGCTGAGGTCGGTGATCGACCGCTGCGACAGCACCGGCCAGGCGGCCGGCCTGCTGTTCATCGACCTCGATAGGTTCAAGAAGGTCAACGACACGCTCGGCCACGAGGCCGGCGACGCGCTGCTGCAGGAGGTGGCGGGTCAGCTTCGCACCATCCTGCGCAGCGCTGATTTCGTGGCGCGGCTCGGTGGAGACGAGTTCGCATTCCTGTTTTCAGGAGAGGCTAGCCGGGCCCGACAGAAGGCCGTGGGCGTCGCCGAACGTATCCTGGAAAAGCTGCGGATCAAGGTGCCGACGCCGAATGGAGCCATCCATGTTGGTTGCACCGTTGGCGTCGCCATCTACCCGGCGGAAGCGTCCGATTCGGAGGCGCTGATAACGCTCGCCGACCGACTGATGTACATCGGCAAAAAGAGCGGCCGCAACCGGCTGGTCACCGCCGGGGCTTTGGAACCCGGGCCTACGTCCGACGACGTTCGCCGCACCGCCTGAGCGGAGCGCCGGACAGCCTGAACCGGCGGGCACCCCTCATCTGGCTCGGCGCTGCGCGCCGAAAGACGGCCCTACAGCAACCCCGCCAGTTGGGCAGCGCTGCGCAGATTCTGCCGTGGCCGCGGTCCGAGCTGCTGGATCACCAGCCCGGCGGCCAGTGAGCCGAGATCGCCGCAATCCTGCAGGCTGCGCCCCGAGGTGTAGCCGTAGAGGAAACCGGCGGCGTAGAGGTCGCCGGCGCCGGTGGTGTCGACCAGTTCGCGGATCGTCGTCGCCTGGATGGTGACGGTCTCCTCGCCACGCACGATCACCGAGCCTTTTTCGGAGCGGGTGACAGCGGCAATCTTGCAGTCCTTGCGGATAGCCGCCAGCGCCTCGTCGATGGATTTTGTCTGGTAGAGCGACTTGATCTCGTGGCTGTTGGCAAAGACGATGTCGACAGTGCCCGAGCGCATCAGCTCGAGGAACTCGTCCCGGTAGCGGTCGACGCAGAACGAATCCGACAACGTCATCGACACTTCGCGCCCGGCCTCGTGTGCGAGCTTCGCCGTCTGCCGGATCGCCTCCTTGGCGCGCGGCGGATCCCACAGATAGCCCTCGAAATAGGTAACCTTGGCGCCGGATGCCTTGTCGGCCTCGACGTCTTCCGGGCCGAGTTCGACGCAGGCGCCGAGATAGGTGTTCATCGAACGCTCGCCATCGGGGGTGACGAATATCATCGAGCGCGCCGTCGGCGGCTGTCCCTCAAGCGGCCTGGTGTCGAAGGCAACGCCCTGGGCATGGATGTCATGGGCGTAGATTTCGCCGAGCGGATCGTTCGACACCTTGCCGAAGAAGGCGGCGCGGCCGCCGAAGCTGGCGACGCCCGCCGCCGTGTTGCCGGCGCTGCCGCCCGAGGCCTCGATCGCCGGCCCCATGCGGCTGTAGAGCAGCTCGGCGCGCTTGGTGTCGATGAGGTTCATCGCACCCTTGATGATGCCGTTGGTCTCGAGAAAAGCGTCGTCGCACTGGGCGATGATGTCGACAATGGCATTGCCGATGCAAAGCACGTCAAAATCCGGCATCAATGTCTCCGCCTCGGAACCTGCCGGCTTTCTGCCGCGCCCGGGCGGGTCTACAGCATCACCCCGAAAAATGGCAACCGATTTCCATCCTTTGCCGGCCCAAGCCGGCGCGCGCGCCTGGGACGAGGCTCCATCACAGTTCGACCGTGGCCGAAGCATCTGACCGCCGGGTCGCCTACAAGCTTGGCCTCAAATCAAGCGCTGGAAGCACCCGCATGCAAGCAAAGACCGACATGACCACCGAACTGGCGCTGCTTGGCGTGCTGGCCGCCCTGTGGGGCGCGTTCTATACCTTCATCAAGATCGGTGTCGAGACGATCCCGCCGATATCCTTCATCGCTGCCCGCACCTTGATTGCCGGCGCCATCCTGCTCGCGCTGATCCGCTGGCGCGGCCTCGCCATGCCCAAGGACAGCGCGACCTTGTGGCGGTTCATGGTCCAGGCCTGCCTCAACAGCGTCGTGCCGTTCACGCTGATCGCCGCCGCCGAGCGCTCCATCGACGCCGGTCTGGCCACCATTCTCAACGCGACCTCGCCGATCTTCACCTTCCTGCTGACCGCGCTTATCACCCGCCATGAATCCGTGACCGCACGCAAGCTGTTCGGTGTCGGTGCCGGCATTGCCGGCATTTGCCTGATCGTCGGCACCCAGGCGCTTGGCGGGCTCGGCCATCAATTGTGGGCGCAGCTTGCCGTCATTGCCGCCACGGTCTGCTATGCCGGCGCCGCCATTTTCGGCCGCAGCTTTAGGGGACTCGACCCGATGCTGCCGGCCGCCGGCTCGATGCTGTGCGGCGCGGTCATCCTCGTCCCCTTGAGCCTGGCCTTCGACCGCCCGTGGACGCTGTCGCCTTCAATGGCGTCGATACTGGCCTTGTTGGCATTGTCGGTGTTCTCCACGGCGCTGGCCTTCTGCATCTTTTTCCGCCTCATCCACACGCTTGGTTCGGTCGGCACGACGTCGCAGGCCTATCTGCGCGTGCCGATCGGCGTCGGCATCGGCGTCCTGTTCCTCGGTGAAAGCCTTGGGCCGACAGCTTTCTGGGGCATGGGCTGCGTCGTCGCCGGTGTTGCGGCAATGACCATCCCCGCCCGCTCCCGGGCGCTGGCGCGCTAGATCATGATGAGATTTGGTTGAAATCTCATCATGATCTAACCCTTTGTTGGAGCATGATCTTTTCCAAAAACCGGTACCCACTTTTTGGGATCATGCTCCAGTTCCCGTCCGGAATTGCGCCCGCTCCAGCAGGCTTGCGGCTGACAGGGTCTCCGCCTATGTCGGAGATATCCGTTTGTTCCTGGGGGTGGAAACGCCGTGATCTCCAACGCTGCCCGCGCCGCCTTCAGCCGGCTGTTTTCTCCCGAATTCCGCGCGGTTTTCCTGAAGACGCTGGGCTTGACCGTCCTGGCGCTGGTCGCCTTGTGGTTCGTCTTGACCGGGCTTGTCGATTGGCTGGCCCTGCCATGGGTTCACTCCTTGCTGCCCGGCCTGCCGTCCTGGGCCGGATGGCTGAGCGGCATCATCGCTGCCATCGCGCTTGCCTTCGGGATGGCGCTGCTGATCGCGCCGGTGACGGCAATCGTGGCGGGCCTGTTTCTCGACGACATCGCCGAAGTGGTCGAGCGCACCGACTATCCGGCCGATCCCGTCGGACGCGCCATGCCGGCGCTGCGCTCGCTCGTGTTGTCGGTGAAATTCTTCGGCGTCGTCATCCTGGGCAACATCGTCGCCTTGCTCCTTCTGTTGGTTCCAGGCGTCAACATCGCCGCCTTCTTCATCGTCAACGGCTATCTGCTCGGACGTGAATTCTTCGAATTCGCCGCCATGCGCTTCCGCCCGGAAGATGAGGCGAGGGCGTTGCGCCGGAAATATGCCGGCACCGTCTTTCTGGCCGGGCTGCTCATCGCTGCCTTCCTCGCCGTGCCCCTGCTCAACCTGCTGACGCCGCTCTTTGCCGCCGCCATGATGGTGCATCTGCACAAGGCGGTCGGCGCGCGGGAGAGCGCCGGGCGATAGGCCTATCAACGCAGAAGGAAACCGCGTCCCAATTCGTCATCCGGCTCGACGGTGAATTCCGTCCGGCCCGAATAGTAGGCGCGGCCGCCGACGCGGGCGATGATCGCATCATGCGGGCCGGCCATGGTCGTGCGCGCCACCGCTCCGGAAAAGCGCGAGCCGGCGATGCTTTCGAAGGACCGCTCCTGACCAGGGTTGATCTCACCCTTGGCATGCATTGCCGCCAGCCGCGCGGTGACGCCGGAGCCGGTCGGCGAGCGGTCGACCTCGGCATCGGCAAAGACGCAGATGTTTTGCGTTGCCTCGCTGGAGAATGCATCGTGTCCATCGGTGAGGATGGTGCCGTAGAGGAAAGCGAGATCGGCATGGTCGGGATGCGATAGAGGGAACGCCGCCTTCAGCCGCTCGGTCAGCGCGGTTGCCGCGTCGACGAAATCGCGCACCCGGCTGCGGCCGAACTCCAGGCCGAATTGATGGCAGCCGGCCAGCGCGTAGAAGGCGCCGCCATAGGCGATGTCGAACGCAATCTTGCCGTATCCCCCCAATTCGATTTGTTGGTCATGGGCAAACAGAAAGGCCGGCACGCTTTCGAACGACACCGATCCCGCTTTGCCGTCCTTGACCTCCACCGAAGCGACGACCATGCCGCACGGCGCCTCGATGTTGACGGTGGTGATTGGCTCCTGCTTGACCACCAGCCCTTCGTCGACGGCGTAGCGGCCAAGCGCAATGATGGCGTGGCCGCACATCGTCGAATAGCCCTCGTTGTGCATGAACAGCACGGCCAGCTCGGCGCCGGGCAGGTCGGGCTCCACCAGCAGCGCGCCATACATGTCGTAGTGGCCGCGCGGCTCGAAGATCAGCAGCTTGCGCAAATGGTCGAGGTGGTCGCGCACATAGGCACGCTTTTCCAGGATCGTGCCTTTGGGAATGTCTGGATAGCCGTCCGTGACGATCCTGACCGGCTCACCGCCGGTGTGCATGTCGACGACGGTGAGCGTCATGCGCCGGGACCCCTACCCTGAGGATTTGGAAAACAGCGCCTGCAATTTGCCGAACGGCATGGCGGCCCGGGTGAAGCCGAACGTGCCGTCCTGCTGGATCTCGCGCGCCGCGGTTTCCAGCATGCCGAAGGCGAAATTGGTCAGCCACGGACCGAGCGAGATGCGCTTGACCCCGGCCATGGCAAGGTCGGCGATGGTGAAGGCCGACAGTGCCATGACGTTGACCGGCCTGCTCACCGCCGAGCAGACGTCCCGGATGGTCTCGACATCTTTGAGGCCGGGCGCATAGAGCACATCGGCGCCGGCCTTTTCGAAGGCCTGCAGCCGCTTGATCGTGTCGTCGAGATCCGGTTTGCCCCAAAGGAAATTCTCGGCCCGTGCGGTGAAGACGAAATCATGCTTGAGCGCCCGTGCGGCTTCAGCAGCAGCTGCAACGCGCTCGACGGCGTGTGAAAACTCATAGATGGGCTTGTCGGGATCGCCGGTATGGTCCTCGATCGAGCAGCCGGCGAGACCTGCCGCTTCGGCCGCAAAAACCGTCTCGGCGGCACTCGTCGCGCTGTCGCCCTTGCCTTTCTCGAGATCGGCCGACACCGGCAGGCTGGTTGCCGCCGTCAGCTCGCGGCAATGGTGGATCATCGCCTCGAAGGTCACTGCGCCATCGGGCAGGCCGCGCGAGAAGGCAAAACCGGCGCTGGTCGTCGCCAGCGCCTTGAAGCCGAAGGAGGCCAGGAGCTTGGTCGTGCCGACATCCCAGGGGTTGGGCATGACGAAGGTCGAGGCGTGCAGGTCGCGAAAGATCTTGCCCTTGTCCATGAGTGCTCCCTTCAGATGCGGAATATCGGCAGATTCTATCGTGCAGAAATGCACCGGGCAAACGAATGCGGTTGGCTCAGAAGCGTTTGGCGTTCTCTCCTGCCAATCTGTCCAGCGCGTCGGAATCCCTGACGTAGTGCAACGTCTTCTTGTCCCAATGATAGGTAACGGAAATTGCGTGGGCTTCAGGCTTGGGCGGCTGGCCGTCGCAGCTCTCGCCGTTGAGCACCGTGGCGTCGGTCACCGTCACTTTGACTGCGGCATAAGGCTGCCCGTCAGCGATCGTCTGGAAAGCAACGTCCTGCTTGCGGCTGTAGGCGCACAGGTTCTCATCGAAGGTGAAGATCATGTCGATCAGTTGGAATTTGTCGTCGCGCACCATGATCAGCGGCGTGATCGCGTAGTTTTGGCTTGAATTGAAATGCGCGCTCATGGTGATCACGATGTCGTCGTTCGGCCCAACGGAAAGCTTGCCCGGTTCACGGAAATAGGTGCCGCGGTCGAGCGCGACATTGACGGCGTCGAGCAGCTTCGGCTTGTCTGTGATGTCGTAGAGCGCCAGCACGGCATAGCCTTCGGCGCTGTCGGGAGAGTCGCCGAGGTCGTAGAGCATCGCCAGCCGGTCCTTACCCCCGGCCTTGATGGCGAGCACGCCGGCGTTGGAGAGACCCGATGTCTCAGGCGGCGAACCGCCGTCATCCGGTCCCTCGATGTGGCCCATCTCGATCGGCAATCCACCCCGGTAGAAACCGTTGCTGTCACCTGCGAGGCCGGGAATGACCATCCTTGCGAGGTCCAGATAGGTCACATTCATGTGGCCGGGGATGGCGCCGGCGAATTCCGGGAAGCTGACGGCTTGCGCGCCGGCTGCGGTCCAAAGCCACGGCAGCAGCACAAGCGCTAGAGCAATTTCAGGAAAAGTGTGTGCGGTTTTCCGGCCGGAAATTGCAACAAAACAAGAAGATAGAGCGGTTCGCCGTTTCCATGAAACGGTGAAACGCTTTAGGATGGAGCGAAGCAGGTTCGTTGGCATGGGCGCCTCAGGCTGGCCGCGCGGAACCTAACACAGCTTCAGTGGATCGGCACCAGCCCGGCAAGTTCGCGCATGTCGTCGAACAGGACGCCGCCGGCGCTGGCCAGGCCATCGCGGTCGGAATAGGGATCGCCATGATAGGAATAGACACGCATGCCGGCGGCAATGCCGGCCTGCGTGCCGGCAACGCTGTCCTCGATGACGATGCAGTCGGCGGGCGCAAAGCCCATGGTCTTTGCCGCATGCAGGAACAGGTCCGGGAATGGCTTGCCGCGGCTGACCATGGTCGAAGAGAACATGGCATGCTCGAACAGCGGCAGCAGCCCGGTCTGGCCGAGCGTGATGTGCATCTTCGAGATACGCGCGGAAGTGGCGACGCAATAGGGAATGCCGGCCGCGCGAACCGCCTCGATGAAGTCGCGCACATAGGGGATCGCCTCGACGCCATGCGCAAACAGATCGGGCAGGCCGGCATTCCAGCGATCGACGAAATCGGCGCCGAGCCGCACCGTGGTCGTCTCTTCGATTTCCTTCTGCACCGAAGCCATGCTGCGGCCGGAAAAATATTTGCGGCAATATCCGAATGTGGTGGGATAACCGGCGGCAACAAACCACTCGGCAAGCCGCCGGTTGGCAAGGTTCTCGGTGTCGACCAGGATTCCGTCGCAGTCGAAGATGACCAGTTTCGGTATGCTCATTCAGGCGGTGCCGGTCGATCCGAACCCGCCCGCGCCGCGCGTCGTGGCGCCGGCCAGCGAGCGCTCCTCAACCGTCACCTGCGTCACCGCGGCAAAGACGATCTGGGCAATGCGCATGCCGCGCGTCACCGCGAAATCCTCGTCGCCGAGGTTGACCAGCAGCACCTTAACCTCGCCGCGATAGTCGCTGTCGACCGTGCCTGGTGAATTGAGGACGGTCAGCCCATGCTTGAAGGCAAGGCCGGAGCGCGGCCGCACCTGGCCTTCCATTCCTTCGGGAATTTCCAGGATCAGACCGGTCGGCACCAAGGCGCGCTTGCCAGGCAGGATCAGCAGCGGCCGGTCTTCCGGCACCGCGGCGCGCAGATCCATGCCGGCGGCGCCGGTGCTTTCGTAAGCGGGAAGGGGAAGTCCATCGCCATGCGGCAACCTGACGAAGCCGACGGTTGGACCGATGACGGAGGAATTGTGGAGGGCTGCGCGCATAAAATCGATCCTATCGGCGCGAACGGCGATTCGGTCAACTCGTCCGCAGGCCTATCAACGGCTTTCTTTCGGGCGTCAGTGTGACCTAGCGCAATTCCACCGGAACGACCGTCGTCTCCTTGATCTCCTCCATGACGAAGGAGGCCGAAACGTCCGACAGCGCCACCTTGGCGATCAGCCGCTGATAGAGCCGGTCATAGGCCTTCATGTCAGCGACGCGGGCGCGCAGCACGTAGTCGAGATCGCCGGACATGCGATAGACTCCGGTGATCTCGGGAAAACCGGTCACCGCCGCCCGAAACTTCTGCAGCCAGTCCGGGTCATGATTGGACGTGCGGATCAGGATGAACACCGAAAGCCCGAGCCCGAGCTTGTCGGCATCGACCAGCGCCACCCGCCCGGTGATGACGCCGTCCTCTTCCAGCCGCTTGACCCGGCGCCAGCAGGCGTTGCGCGACAGCGACACTTTTTCGGAGAGCTGATCGACCGACAGTGTGCCGTCGCGTTGCAGCTCGGCCAGCAATCTTCGGTCGATTTCATCAAATTCAAGCGCCATGTTGGGATGAATGTCCCGAACCACGGCGTTAGACAAGGACAAATTGAGACCGATGAACCTTTACCCCGTGGCAGGATACCCACATCGGGGGCTTATCCCGGCAGGAGGGATCACCATGACGACGCTGTTTTCGAAGCTGTTCACCTCTCACCCGGCCAAGGTGGGCGAGACCTATTTCAGCCATATGGCCTTTGCCGCCTGGTTCTGCTCGCGCCTCCTGATGGCCGCTGGTGCGGCACTCGTTCACGCTTTCTTGCCGTTTCTCTTCGAAACTACGGCAAGCCGAATCGTTCGCGAACTCTACGAGCGGACGCACAACAGAGGCTCGCACGCGGTCAAGGAGCCCCAGGCTCTCTTGGATCGCGCCTAGGATTGGTTAGAAGCCATGTGCCGATGGGCGGCCTATCTGGGTGAAGCGGTCTTCCTCGAAGACGTCGTCACCGCGCCTTGCCACTCGCTGATCGCCCAGAGCCATTGCGCCCAGGAAGCCAAGTCGCCGACCAATGGCGACGGTTTCGGCCTTGCCTGGTATGGCGACCGGCCCGAGCCCGGCCTCTACCGCGACATCCTGCCGGCCTGGTCGGATCCCAATCTGAAAAGCCTATGCCGGCAGATCAAATCCGGCCTGTTCCTCGCCCATGTCAGGGCGTCGACCGGCGGCGCCACCAGCCGCATGAACTGCCATCCCTTCATCTCCGGCAGCTGGTCGTTCATGCACAACGGCCAGATCGGCGGCTTCGAAAAGATCCGCCGCGCGCTGGAGAACTCGCTCTCTGACGCCGTCTTCGACCAGCGCGAGGGCACCACCGATTCCGAATTGTTTTTCCTGCTGATGATCGACGAGGGTCTTGCTGGCGACCCGCAAGGGGCAGTATCGCGCGCCACCGCCCGCGTCATCGAGGCATCGCGCCGCGCCGGTCTGGAGCCAGCCTTGAAACTGACTGCGGCCTTTTCGGATGGAAAGGCGCTGTATGCCGTGCGCTATGCCAGCGACGATCACGCGCCGACGCTGTACACGTCGGTGCGCAATGCCGGCCGTTGCATCGTGTCGGAGCCTTTCGATCGCGAGGGCGGGGAATGGCAGGCCATCCCGCCCGCGAGTTTTGTCACGATCACTGGCGATGGGATGAGCATTCGGCCGTTCGTGCCGGCTGTGGCAAGGCTGGCACTGGTCGTCTAGGCCCTAGTCTAAGCCGCACTCCTTCGCGCCCCCCTCTGTCCTGCCGGACATCTCCCCCACGAGGGGGGAGATTGGAGGTCACGGCGGCCTTCGCCAATTTTCAACGCAGGAAAAGGGGCGCCGAAGCCAAAGCTGCCAATCGCCCCCCAAAGTGGGGGAGATGTCCGGCAGGACAGAGGGGGGCGCCGTAGAGCGCCAACCTCAACCGACCGGCAAGCGCAATTTTGATCAAGCGCCGATGATCTCCGAATGCTGAACTTGGTTTTTAACCGCGATACGTTTGGCAGCAGCCGGAGCAATCATGGACCTCGCCTTTTCCTCGACCATCGATCTCGCCGCCGCAATCGCGGCGCGAAAGATCTCCGCCGTCGAAGCTCTGGACGCCCATCTGACCCAAATCGACCGACACAGCGAGGCGGTCAACGCGGTCGTCAATCTCGATCGGGAAGGCGCCCGCGAGCGCGCGAAACAAGCCGACGCGGTGCAGGCGCGCGGCGATGCGCTCGGACCGCTGCATGGCGTGCCTTTCACGTTGAAGGACATGCACCAAACCGCTGATATGAAGACCACGGTTGGTTTCGCACCATTCGCCGACTATGTGGCAAAGGCAGACAGCCCGGTCGTCGCCCGATTGAAAGCCGCAGGCGGCATCCTGATTGGAAAGACCAATGTCGCGACGATGCTGGGCGACTGGCAATCGGACAATCCGCTGTTCGGTCGCACCAGCAATCCGTGGAACCGATCGCGCACGTCAGGCGGGTCCAGCGGTGGCGCAGCGGCAGCGGTGGCGGCCGGCATGACGCCGTTCGATGTCGGCACCGACATGCAGGATTCGATCCGCCTGCCGTCGGCTTTTTGCGGCGTCTACGGGTTGAAACCGACCGAGCACCGCGTGTCCCTGGCCGGCGCCTTCCCCGATCCGAACGGCGCGGCGCGTAGCGTGCGGCTGATGTCCTGCCTCGGCCCGCTGGCGCGCAGCGTGGAGGATCTTGCGCTGATCTACAAAATCATCGCCGGCCCGGACGGAGCAGACACGGACCTCGCGCCGGTGCCCGTAGAGGCCATGCTCAGGCTAGACCTCAAGACATTGCGCATCGCCGTGGCGCCGTCCATCACCGGCTTTCCGGTGGCTGGCGAAATCGCTGTCGCCGCCGAAAGCCTGGCCAAGCGGTTGCAATCAGCAGGGGTGATTGTGGAAGAAGCGAACTTGCCTGAGATCGATCTGCATGACGATCTGGAGCAGGGCGGCGATCTGATCGGCATGATGCTGGAGGCAGCGCAGCCCGAACCGCCGGAGCAGCCAACGCCGATCACCAATTGGTTCGAGGCGCTCGCTCGCCGCGACCGCTCGATCCTGGCCTGGGACAGGTTCTTCGAAACCTGCGATGCCTTGCTGTGCCCGGTCGCCATGACCACGGCCTTCGCGCATTGTGAGCCCGGCACGCCGATCGAAGTCGACGGCAAGGAGCAAAGCTATTGGATGCTACCGGCCTATGGCGCGGTCTTCAATTATTCCGGCCATCCGGCACTCTCGCTGCCCTGCGGGCAAGACCGCGACGGCCTGCCTATCGGCCTGCAACTGGTCGGCAAGCGCTGGTCGGAATCGCGGCTGCTCGGCATCGCCAAGGCGATCGAAGCGCTGACCGGCGGCTTCAAGCGTCCGCCGGGCTACTGAGCAAACCGACCCAACCCATAAGGCGTCAGCAGCGGATCACGCTCGCCGTCGAGAATTTCGCGCGTGGCGAACAGCCCGACCGCGGGCGCCAGCGTTATGCCGGAATGCATGACGGCGACATAGAGACCTTCCGTGCCCTCGGCGCGGCCGATGATCGGAAAGCCGTCGATCGGCGTCGGCCGGTAGCCAACCGTGTGGAAATCGAATTCCAGTTCGTCGGCGCCGCGCAAGGCCGCCTTCATTGCTGCAAACAGCTCGCGCGCCGTGGCGTCGGGATTCTCACCGGGATCGCTCCCCGCGAAATCCGAGCCGGCGATGATGCGGCCCTCCGCCGTCTGGCGCATATGCAGCTTTTCGGCATGCACCAGCCCGTTGAGGAGCTTCTTGTAGGGCTGCGAGTGGACGATCAGACCGGGCGGCGTCTCGATCGGCAGCTTGATGCCGACGGTAGCGGCAATATCGGGCGCCCCGACACCGGCTGCGATCACCACCTCTTCGGCTGGCATCAGCCCATGCGATGTATCGACACCGGCAATCCTGCCATCGGTCTGGACAAGTGCGGTTACAGAACTGGAGAGAACGCGCGCACCTTGCCGTTCTGCGTCGGCCAGCAGCGCCTTGGCCGCTGCGACCGGTTCGGCCACGCCTTCTTCCGCGACATAGACAGCGAATTCCGGCGGCTCGACGAGATTGGGCTCGATTTGCGCTACGCGCCCGGCGTCGACGCGTTCGATGCCGTAACCCCAGGAAGCGTGCTCAGCCGCGTAGGCTTCGAGCCTGTCGGCCGGCAGATCCCAGCACAGCCCGCCGCACCAGGCGAGCGGCAGGCCGGGCAGCTCGTTTGCCAGCCGCTTCCATTCGGCCATCGCACGGATGCGCAGCCGGAAATAGATTTCGGGATTGCCCCAGCTGGCGTTGATCCAGGCAAAGGAGTTTGGCGTGGCGACGCCGCCGGCACCACTATCGGAAATCACAGTCACCCGCGCCCCGGCCTTGGTCAGGTGCCAGGCGATGGACGCCCCGATAATGCCGGCGCCGATGACGATGACTTCTTTAGCGCTGCTCATACCGGACCTCTCAGAATGGGCTCCTCTGATGCCACCGTAACGATTCAAGCTCAAGTGTGGTCGGCCTGCCGGCCCGAAACTGTCGACAGGCCAGCAATGCGCTGCTAGAAGCCCGCGCCACAGACAGGATTCCAGAAATTGGCTGAAGACATCGAACAGGCGGTATCGCGCCGCCGCACTTTCGCGATCATCGCCCACCCCGACGCCGGAAAGACGACGCTCACCGAAAAGCTGCTGCTGTTCGGCGGCGCCATCCAGCTTGCCGGCGAGGTCAAGGCCAAGAAGGATCGCATCCAGACCCGGTCCGACTGGATGAAGATCGAGCGCGAGCGCGGCATTTCGGTCGTCACCTCGGTGATGACCTTCGAATATGAGGACAATGTCTTCAACCTGCTCGATACGCCCGGCCACGAGGATTTTGCCGACGACACCTACCGCACCCTGTCGGCGGTCGATAGCGCCGTCATGGTCATCGACGCCGCCAAGGGTATCGAGCCGCGCACGCTGAAACTGTTCGAGGTCTGCCGGCTGCGCGACATCCCGATCATCACCTTCATCAACAAGATGGACCGCGAAAGCCGCGACCCGTTCGAAATTCTCGACGAGATCGAGCAGAAGTTGGCGCTGGACACTGCCCCCATCACCTGGCCGATCGGCCGCGGCAAGACTTTTGCCGGCACCTACCACCTGGCGCTCAACGCTGTGCGCAGGGGCGATGCCGAGAAAGAGCGCACGCCGGTCAACGGCCCCGACTCCAACCGCGTCGCCGGCCTGCTGCCGGAAAACGAGCGCGAGGCCTTCATCGAGGAGCTGGAGCTCGCGCGCGAAGCTTGCCGCCCGCTCGACATCGACGCCTTCCGCGAAGGCCATCTGACACCGGTCTATTTCGGCTCGGCGCTGCGCAATTACGGCGTGCGCGACCTGATCGAGGCGCTCGGCGCCTTCGGCCCGCCGCCGCGTGCGCAGGACGCAGACACCCGCAAGGTCGAGGCGACGGAGGAGAAGATGACGTCCTTCGTGTTCAAGATCCAGGCCAATATGGACCCCAACCATCGCGACCGCATCGCCTTCGTGCGCGTCTGTTCGGGCAAGCTCGAGCGCGGCATGAAGGCCAAGCTGGTGCGCACCGGCAAGCCGATGAGCCTGTCGGCGCCGCAGTTCTTCTTTGCCCGCACCCGCGTCACCGCCGACGAAGCGTTTGCCGGCGATGTCGTCGGCATTCCCAACCACGGCACGCTGCGTATCGGCGATACGCTGACCGAAGGCGAGGAGATACTGTTCCGCGGCGTACCCAACTTCGCGCCGGAAATCCTGCGCCGTGTGCGCCTCGGCGACGCGATGAAGGCGAAAAAACTCAAGGAAGCGCTGCACCAGATGGCCGAGGAAGGCGTCGTGCAGCTGTTTTCGCCGGAAGACGGCTCGCCGGCCATCGTCGGCGTTGTCGGCGCGTTGCAGCTCGACGTTTTGAAGGAGCGGCTGAATTTCGAATACACGCTGCCGGTCGAATTCGAAATGTCGCGCTTCTCGGTCTGCCGCTGGATCTCGGCCGACGACAAGGGCGAGACGCTTCGCTTCATCGAAGCGCATCGCGGCGACATCGCCCGCGATCTCGACAACGACCCGGTGTTTCTGGCCCAGAACGCCTTCTCGCTGAACTACGAAGCCGAACGCTGGAGGGCGATCCGCTTCGCCACCATCAAGGACTACCAGGTCCGCGACAAGGCGGCGTAAGGCGCCCCTTTTCCTTCTGCCCGTTTACGCGGAGAAGGTGCCCGAAGGGCGGATGAGGGGCAGCGCCGACGTTGAAGGGTCAATTGGCTCCAACGCGCGCCGGCCGTTCGCATGACTCAGGGCGTTCGAAGCTCGAAAAGCAAAGCAATTGGCTTTTCGTCCGCTACGCGGCCGCTTCTCACCCCTTCGCAGCTTCCTCGATCTTGGCAATATCGATCTTGCTCATCTGCATCATCGCCGACATCACCCGCCCGGCCTTGGCCCGGTCCGGATCCAGAAGCAGGCGCGGCAGCTGCTCCGGCACGACTTGCCAGGAGACGCCGAACTTGTCCTTCAGCCAGCTGCATTGCGACGGTTCGCCGCCGCCTTCGATGAGCTTGTCCCAGAAATAATCGACCTCTTCCTGGGTCTTGCAGTCGATCGACTGTGACATCGCCTCGTTGAACTTGAATTGCGGTCCGCCGTTCAGCGCCTGGAACTGCACGCCGTCGAGTTCGAACGTGGTTACCAGCGCCTTGCCGGCATCGGTATGGCCTTCGGGCCAACGCAGCACGCTCAGTACCTTCGAGTTCTTGAAGATGGAGACGTAGAAATTCATCGCCTCTTCGGCCTGGCCATCGAACCACAGGCAGGTGGTGATCTTTTGCATGTCATGCTCCTCGGGTGTTTGGTTGCGGTTACAGGTGAAGCTGCTGACTTATAGAAATGGTGCCATTCCCTTGCCGTCGTCCAAGGACGGATGCCGGGCTAGCGATCCGACACTGGCCGGCAATCTTTTTCGAAACCCTGATTTTCAGCGAGACTCTGGCGCATTGCAAAAATGTGGCCAGACCATACTTGCCGGTCTATAAACCCTGCGGTCCAAATTAAGCGCCGCCACGCTCCGCGTTGAGCGCAGCCAGCCAGCCAAGGAAGATTCATGCCTGCCTATCGCTCCCGCACCACCACCCACGGCCGCAACATGGCCGGCGCCCGCGGCCTGTGGCGCGCCACCGGCATGAAGGATTCGGATTTCGGCAAGCCGATCATCGCGGTGGTCAATTCCTTCACCCAGTTCGTGCCGGGTCATGTCCATCTGAAAGACCTTGGCCAGTTGGTGGCGCGCGAGATCGAGAAGGCCGGCGGTGTCGCCAAGGAATTCAACACCATCGCCGTCGATGACGGCATCGCCATGGGCCATGACGGCATGCTCTATTCGCTGCCGTCGCGCGAGCTGATCGCGGACTCAGTCGAATACATGGTCAACGCGCATTGCGCCGATGCCATGGTCTGCATCTCCAATTGCGACAAGATCACGCCCGGCATGCTGATGGCCTCCTTGCGCCTCAATATCCCAAGCGTCTTCGTCTCCGGGGGGCCGATGGAAGCCGGCAAGGTGGTGCTCGCCGGCAAGACACAGGCGCTCGACCTGGTCGACGCCATGGTTGCCGCCGCCGACGACAAGATCTCCGACGAGGACGTCAAGGTCATCGAACGCTCGGCCTGCCCGACCTGCGGCTCGTGCTCCGGCATGTTCACCGCCAATTCGATGAATTGCCTGACCGAGGCGCTCGGCCTGTCGCTACCCGGCAACGGCTCGACCCTGGCAACCCACGCCGACCGCAAGCGGCTGTTCGTCGAGGCCGGCCATCTCATCGTCGATCTCGCCCAGCGCTACTACGAGCAGGATGATGAGTCCGCACTGCCGCGCAGCATCGCCTCCAAGGGCGCCTTCGAGAACGCCATGACGCTCGACATCGCCATGGGAGGCTCGACCAACACCGTGCTGCATATCCTGGCCGCCGCGCACGAGGGCGAAGTCGACTTCACCATGGAAGACATCGACCGGCTGTCACGGCGGGTTCCGGTGCTATGCAAGGTCGCACCGGCCAAGTCCGACGTGCATATGGAAGACGTCCACCGCGCCGGCGGCATCATGGCCATCCTTGGCCAGCTCGACAATGCCGGGCTGCTCAATCGCGACCTGCCCACGGTGCATACGGCGAGCCTTGGCGAAGCGCTCGACCACTGGGACATCTCCCGCACCTCGAGCCAGAGCGTCCGCGACTTCTTTCTCGCCGCTCCGGGGGGCGTGCCGACGCAGGTCGCCTTCAGCCAGGACCGCCGCTGGGACGAGCTCGATCTCGACCGCGAGAAGGGCGTCATCCGCTCAGCCAAGACGCCGTTCTCGAAAGACGGCGGCCTCGCCGTGCTGAAAGGCAATCTGGCGCTCGACGGCTGCATCGTGAAGACCGCGGGCGTCGATGAATCGATCCTGAAGTTCACCGGCCTGGCCCGCGTGTTCGAAAGCCAGGACGCCTCCGTCAAGGCGATCCTGTCCAACGAGATCAAGGCCGGCGATGTTGTCGTCATCCGCTATGAAGGACCGCGCGGCGGTCCCGGCATGCAGGAAATGCTCTATCCCACGAGCTATCTGAAGTCGAAAGGCCTCGGCAAAGCCTGCGCGCTGGTCACCGACGGCCGCTTCTCCGGCGGCACATCAGGCCTGTCGATCGGCCATGCCTCGCCCGAAGCAGCGGAAGGCGGCACGATCGGACTGGTGCAGGAAGGCGATACGATCGAGATCGACATCCCCAACCGCACGATCCGGCTTGCTGTCAGCGACGCTGAACTCGACGCGCGCCGCGCGGCCATGGAGGCAAAGGGCGCCATGGCCTGGAAGCCCGAGGAAAAGCGCAAACGCAAGGTGACGACCGCGCTGCGCGCTTACGCCGCCTTCGCCACCAGCGCCGACAAGGGCGCGGTGCGGCACGTGCCGGAGTGAGGGGGGCGGCGCCCGGGGCCGGCGCCCCCGCGCGGCCGCGCCGCCCCCCCCGCCCCCCCGGGGGGGGGGGGCGGCCGGGGGGGGGGGGGGGGGGGCGGCGCCCACCCCCACCCCGCTGCTGCGCAGCGACCCTCCCCACAAGGGGGAGGGTAAAGCTCACGGCATCAGCTGATACTCATAAAGCTTCTGATACAGTCCGCCCTGGTTGAGCAGCGTGCGATGCGCGCCGCTTTCCACCACCTTGCCGGCCTCCAGCACCACGATCGTGTCGGCCTGGTGCACGGTCGACAGGCGGTGGGCAATGACGATGGTGGTGCGCCCGACCGTCAGCTGCTGCAGCGCGTCGCGGAAAAGCGCCTCGGATTCGGCGTCGAGCGCGCTGGTCGCCTCGTCCAGAAGCAGGATTTCGGCATTGCGCAGCATGGCGCGTGCGATCGAGATGCGCTGGCGCTGGCCGCCTGACAGCAGCGCGCCATTCTCGCCGACATCCGTGTCGTAGCCTTTCGCCTGGGCGCTGATGAAGTCATGTGCATTGGCGGCCCTTGCGGCGGCCATTACTTCCTCGTCCGTGGCGCCCTCGCGCCCGAGCCTGATGTTGTGCATGATCGTGCCGGCAAACAGGAACGTGTCCTGGCTGACATAGGCGATCTTTTCCCTGACCGAGGTGAGCGTGGCACAAGAAATGTCCTGCCCGTCGAACATCACCCTGCCGCTCTGCGGGTCGTACATGCGCATGATCAGGTTGAGGATGGTCGACTTGCCACTGCCCGAGGGTCCGACGAGCGCCGTCATTTTGCCTGCGGCAAGCGTCAGGTCCAGTCCCTCGAACACCGGCGCGCTTTCGGGGTAGGCGAAGCTGACATTGTCGAAATGGATCTCGCCCGGCCCGGCCCGCAGCGGCTTTGCATCCGGCTTTTCGGCCAGCGTCAGCGGCCGGTCGGCGAGCTGGAACATCATGCGCACGCCGACAATGCCGGTTTCAAGCGAGATGCGTACGCGGGCCAGGCGCTTGGCCGGCTCATAGGCCAACAGCAGCGCCGCGATGAAGGCCATGATGTTGCCCGGCATCTGACCGCCGCCGCCCAGAACCAGGAAGCCGCTGACAAAAACGGCGCCAGCGATGGCCAGCCCCGCAAGCGTTTCCATAACCGGGCTGGTGGCGGCCTCCAGCGTGGCGATGTTGTTGGCGCGGCTCTCCACGTCCGACACGGCCTTGTACATGCGCTTGCGCATGGCGCCTTCGAGACCGAAGGATTTGACGACGCGCACGCCGATCGCAGTTTCCTGCATCACCTGCACGATCTGGCCGAGCGAACGGAATTCTTGCGAGGCAATTTTTCGGACGCGCTTCAGGATACGATTGACGCCGTAAATGGCGATCGGCCCGATCACCAGACAGATCAGGGACAGCGCCGGCTGCTGCCAGACCATCACACCCACCAGCGCAGCCAGCGTCACCAGGTCGCGAACATAGGACGTGACGATTTGGTCGAGCACGCTGCGCGCGGCCTGGGCATTGTTCGTCATGCGCGAAATCAGTTCGGACGAAGAGGTCGAATGATAGAATTCGATGCCTTGCGCAAGAATGCTGTCATAGATCTTGCGCTGCCGGTCGGCGATGATGGCATTGCCGACCCTGCTCATGAAGTAGGCCTGGATGAAGTTTGCGAAGCCCTTGAGAATGAAAATCGCTCCGGTCGCCGCCGCGATCAGATTGACCTGCCCAATCCGCTTGTAAACCACGAATTCATTGGTGATTTCGCGCAGCATATAGGCGCTGGCTGCTGTCGTTGCCGCCACCACCAGCATCGACAGAATGGCCGCAGCGTAGCCAAATCTATGCGCGTGAAAGGATTCCCGCAAAAGCCTTGCGATAAGGCGCTGGTTTTCCGTCGAACGGAAGAAGCGAAACAAATGGCCGATCCCATGCCTGACTGACGAATTTCGGATTCGCCACCAGGGCGAAAGGCGGCTTATAGAGCGAGTTGTGGCCGGATGGAACCTTTCGCTGTCGCGGAGACAATCGGCTGCGGCACGGTGTCTTTTGCGCCACGATTGCGGCGATTGATCTGCGGGGAGATGACGACAGATGGATTTCGACCTTGTTGTGCGCGGCGGAACGCTGCCCGACGGCACCGTCGCCGACCTCGGCATCATCGGCGAGACGATCGTCGCCATCGAGCCCGAACTGCATGTCAGCGCCGGCACGTCGATCGGCGCCCGTGGCAATCTGATCTCGCCGCCCTTCGTCGATCCGCATTTCCATATGGATGCAACGCTGTCCTACGGCATTCCACGCATCAACGCTTCGGGTACGCTGCTGGAGGGCATTTCGCTATGGGGCGAGCTGAAGCCGCTCCTGACGCATGACGCGGTGCGCGAGCGGGCGCTCGCCTATTGCGACTGGGCGGTCTCGATGGGCCTGCTCGCCATCCGTACCCATGTCGATGTCTGCGACGACCGGCTGCTGGCGGTCGAGGCGCTGCTCGACGTCAAGAAGATTGTCGCGCCCTATATCGATCTGCAACTGGTCGCTTTCCCGCAGGATGGCTTCTACCGTTCGCCGACGGCGCGCCAGAACACGCTGCGCGCGCTCGACATGGGCGTCGACATCGTCGGCGGCATCCCGCATTTCGAACGCACCATGGCCGACGGCACGCGCTCGGTGACCGAATTGTGCGAAATCGCGGCGAAGCGCGGGCTGATGGTCGACCTGCATTGCGACGAGACCGACGATCCGCTGTCGCGCCACATCGAGCAGCTTGCCTATGAGACGCAGCGCCTTGGCCTGCAGGGCAAGGTAGCCGGCTCGCATCTGACTTCAATGCACTCGATGGACAATTACTACGTCTCCAAGCTGCTGCCGCTGATTGCCGAGGCCGGTGTGTCGGCGATCCCCAATCCGCTGATCAACATCATGCTGCAGGGCCGCCACGACACGTTTCCCAAACGCCGCGGAATGACCCGGGTGAAGGAGATGCTGGCGCTCGGCATCCGCGTCGGTTGGGGCCAGGATTGCGTTCTCGACCCCTGGTATTCGCTGGGCACCGCCGACATGCTCGACGTCGCCTTCATGGGGCTTCACGTCGCTCAGATGTCGAGCCCTGCCGACATGGCACGCTGCTTCGACATGGTCACCAATGTCAACGCCGCCATCATGGGCCTCGATCATCTCGGCCTTGCCGTGGGCAAGCGCGCCAGCTTCGTCATCCTCGATGCAGGCAACCCGATCGAGGCCTTGAGGCTGCGTGCCGAACGGCTGTGCGTCGTCGCCAGGGGCAAGGTGGTGGCCGAGCGCACGAAACAGGAGACACGGCTGTCGATCGCCGGCCGTCCCGGACAGGTGAACCGGCGGCACAAAACTGCGTAGAAACAGCCGATTTCCGCCGCTGGTCTTACCGATTTGCCTCGTCAAAGCGACCGCTTGCAGCTAGGGAGCCGCATGGCCCAGTCGCTCGTCCGCACCTTCACTATCAGGAACGCGCTTCTGGCCGGCATCCTCTTGATGCTGGCCGGCGACTTCATGTTCGCGCTGAACGACGCGATGGGCAAATGGCTGGTCGCCAGCTTCTCTGTCGGCCAGGTGGTGCTGATCCGATCCATCGGCGCCTTCATCGTGCTCGGCCCGATGATCGCCAACCAGGGCGCCCGCAGACTGTTCCGGATGGAGCGGCCGGTCCTCCAGATTCTGCGCGTGCTGGCGACCACGGCGGACACGGCGCTGTTCTATGCCGCCGTCGTCTATCTTCCGCTTGCCGACGTGATGAGCTTCTACATGGCCGGGCCGATCTATGTAGCGGCGCTGTCGCATTTCCTGCTCGGCGAAAAGGTCGGCTGGCGCCGCTGGGCCGCCATCATGGTCGGCTTCTGCGGCGTGCTGATCATCTTGAAGCCGTCTTCGGCGGCGTTCTCGCAGTCCTCGCTGTTCGCACTGGTCGGCAGCATTGCCTTCGCCTTCGCCATCATCCTCAGCCGCCGCCTGCGCGGCACCAGCGACACAACGCTGGTCACCTGGCAGACTATCGGCACGCTGCTCGTCGGCGGCGTGATGACCATAGGCGCCTGGCAGACGCCCTCGGCACTCGATTTCGGCGCCATGCTCCTGCTCGGCATCGTCTCCTGCAGCGCGCATCTGATGATTACCAGGGCGCTGAAACTGGCCCCTGCCTCGACGCTGGCGCCGCTGCACTACAGCCTGCTTCTATGGGCGGTGATCTTCGGCCTGGCCTTCTTCGGCGACCTGCCGGGACCGCGCATCCTGATCGGCTCGGCCATCGTCGTGCTCGCCGGCCTGTTCATCTTCCACCGCCAGAAGGTGGTCGAAACAGTCGTGCCGCCGGAGAACGTGCCGAAAGGCGTGAATTGACCTAACCTTGGCGCACCGCCGCCAGATGCCGTGAAAACTCAGGCGTTTCCATCAGCGCCTTGCAACGGGCGAAGCGGCCGTCGGCATAGGCGCGGAAATCCTCGACCGGGTTGTTGTTGGCAAGCTGGATAAGGCCCCAGAGCGTCCACAACAGGTCGCACATCGCCTTGTAGGTGACGACGCGGCCGCGCTCGGCCGGTTTTGCCTCGCCGCCGAAATAGGCGCGCATCATCTCTTCCTCCTGCGCGGTGTCGAACCGGCCTTCGACCGAGAGGTCGCCGAGGTCCCAGAGCGGGTCGTTCATCCCCGAATATTCCCAGTCGACGATCCACATCCGCTCGCCCGTATCGAGAAAATTCTCGCACAGTGGATCGCAATGGCAGGCGGCAATCGGCAGTCTATGCGCGGCAAGGGACGCACGCACGGTGTCGGATTCGCGCACCACGTCATGGTAGCCCGGCGGCAAGGCGACTTCCTTGGTCGATAAGACCTTGAGATAGTCGTCGATCATCGCAAACAGCTCGAAGCGGAACGGAAATACCGCACCGGACGTGTGCAGCTTGCGGAAGGCTTCGCCGGCGCGGGCCGGGCTGCCGGCGCGCAGCTTGAACTTTTCCGGCGACATCGTCACGGCGCCGGCAACGAAGCGGCTCGCCAGCACGCCTGTCGCGGGGTCGACATGCAGCACTTCGGGGCTGACGCCCGCTTTGGCCGCCTCACGCGCCGCCACCGCTTCATTGGCGCGGTTGATATACTCCTCGGTGCCTTTGCCGGGGATACGCAGGCAGATATCGCCGGCCCGAAAGACGAGATTGGTCATCCCGCCCAGCCGCTCAAGCGGTCCGTCATAGCCCGCAAATGCCGGAATTGCCGCAAGTGTTGCGCGTGCCTCGTCCGTCCCCATGCCTGTTGCCCTTGGCCGTGTATTTCTTGCGACAACGGTTCCACAGTTTTCGCCGTTTGGCTATCATCCGATCGAGGGTGAGCAGCGAGCTGGCGGAGAAACAGCCATGGCGGGCAACAAGGATCATGGCGGGCTTGGCGCCGCCTATGCGGCGCAACGGCCCGAGGACGTCGCCGCGATCTATGACAGTTGGTCGGAAACCTACGATGCCGACATGTCGGCCGCCGGCTACCGCCATCCGACGATCTGCCTGGCCCTGCTGGCCCGCCATCTGCCGCGCGGCGCCGCACCGCTTCTCGACGCCGGCGCCGGCACCGGGCTGATCGGCGAGTGGCTGGCCATCACCGGCTATCCCCAGGTCGAAGCGCTCGATATTTCGCAAGGCATGCTGTCTAAAGCGGCGGCAAAGGGCGTCTATTCGGCGCTGCATTGCCTGGCGCTCGGCGGGCCACTGCCCTTTGCCGACAATGCCTATGCCGGCATCGTCTCGGCCGGCGTTTTCACCTCCGGCCATGTCGGCGCCGAGGGGCTGGACGAACTGATCCGCGTCTGCCGTCCCGGTGGCGTCATCGTGCTGACCATCAAGAACACGCTGTGGAACGCCGGCTTCGCCGAACGCATCGCTGTACTCGAAGCTGAGGGCAGGGTTGTCCGCGCCGAGGAGACTGCGCCTTATGTTTCGATGCCGGGCGAGGCTGACACCGTGCCCAGCCGCGGCCTTGTGCTCCGTGTGAGCTAATCCAGGTTTCGTCTACGCCTTGATCCTGCTCATTGTAGGATCATACATCGGTTCGAGATGGATTTTGGCCGGCGTCCGCTCCATGGCGACCACCAGCTCATAGTCGCCAAAGCCGAGGAAATCGTCGCCGACGCCATCGGCATTGCGGACATAACCGTAACCGATGTTCTTGGCCAGCGTGTAGCCATAGCCGCCGCTGGTGAGATAGCCGACCGGTTCGCCATTGCGCAAAATCGTCTCGCGCCCGACCAGCACGATATCGGAATCGTCGACCGTGAAGCCGGCAAAGCGTTTCTTCAGATCGGCGCCGCTGATCTTTTCGAGCGCCCGCCGGCCGACGAAATCGGTGTTCTTCCTCAGCTTCACCGCCCAGCCGAGGCCGGCCTCCTGAGGCGCGTCGTTGGGGGTGATGTCGGAGCCCCAGGCGCGGTAGCCTTTCTCCAGCCGAAGTGATTCCAGCGCCCGATAGCCTATCGGCCGGATGCCGTGCGGCTTGCCGGCGGCCATCAATGCGTCGAAGATTTCGCCGGTGGCGGCGATCGGCACATGCAATTCCCAGCCGAGCTCGCCGACATAGGTGACGCGCAGCGCCCGAACCGTATGACCGGCAATGGCGATCTCGCTGACATGGCCGAACGGGAAGGCGGCATTCGAGACATCCGCGTCGGTGACGGCCGAAAGCACATCGCGGGCGCGCGGCCCCATCAGCGACAGCGTGCCGAAATCCTCGGTGACATCTTTCAACGTCACGTCGAGGCCCTTGCCGACATGGTCGCCGATCCAGGAGAGATCATGCGAGCGGAAGCCGGTGCCGGTGACGATGTAGAATTTCTCCTCGGCGAGCCTGCCCACAGTCAGGTCGGCCTCGATGCCGCCGCGCGTGTTGAGCAGCTGCGTGTACGTCAGCCGTCCCACCGGCTTGGCGACATCGTTGGCGCAGATCCAGTCCAGCGCCTTGGCCGCATCCGAACCCGTCATTTCGTATTTGGCGAAGGACGACTGGTCGAAGATGCCGACTTTCTCGCGCACATGGCGATGCTCCTCGCCGACCGGGCCAAACCAGTTCTGCCGGCCCATGGAATAAATGTCTTCGGATGTGGCGCCCTGCGGCGCGAACCAGTTCGGCCGTTCCCAGCCGAGCTTGGAGCCGAACACCGCGCGGTGCGCTTTCAGCCGCTCGTAGAGCGGCGAGACGATGCGCGGCCGGCCCGACAAATACTCCTCATGCGGAAAGCCGATCGTGTAATGCTTGCCATAGGCCTCCTGCGTGCGGTCGCTGACCCATTGCCGGTCGCGGTGCAGGCCGGAAAAGCGCCTGATGTCGACCACCCAAAGGTCGAGCGGCGCCTCGCCGTCGACAACCCATTGCGCCAGCACCCAGCCGGCGCCGCCGCCGGAGGCGATGCCGAAGGCGTTGAAGCCGGCGCCGACGAACATGTTGGCGCATTCGGGCGCGACACCGAGGATGAAATTGCCGTCCGGCGTAAAACTCTCCGGCCCGTTGATCATCTGCTTGACGCCGACCGTCTCCAGCGCCGGCACGCGCGCGATCGCCTGGCTCATATGCTGTTCGAAATGATCGTAGTCGTCGTCGAACAGGCGGAACTCCCAGTCATCGGGGACATCGCCGCCGGGCAGGCCGGTCGCCCAGGCCTGCGGGTTCGGCTCATAGCCGCCCATCACCAGCCCGCCGACCTCTTCCTTGAAATAGGTGCGGCGGTCGGGATCGCGGATTGTCGGCGCGTCGGTCGCCAGCCCGTCGATCTTCTCGGTGATGATGTACTGGTGCTTGACCGGTTGCAGCGGCACGCAAATGCCGGCCATCGCGCCGACCTGGCGTGCCCATTGCCCGGCGCAGTTCACCACCTTGTCGCAAGCAATGTCGCCCTTGTTGGTCTTCACCGCGGTGATGTGCCCGTCCGTCATGTCAAAGCCGGTAACGCGGACGTCCTCGAACAGCTTGGCGCCATGCATGCGCGCGCCCTTGGCCAGCGACTGCGTGATGTCGGAGGGGCTGGCCTGCCCATCGGTCGGCAGCCAGGAGGCGCCGACGAGGTCGCTGGTCTCCAGCAGCGGCCACATCTTTTTGACCTCCCCCGGCGACAGCAACTGCATGTCCATGCCGAAGCTCCTGGCCGTCGTCGCCAGCCGTTTATATTCGGTCCAGCGGTCGGCATTGGTCGCAAGCCTGAGGCACCCGGTCATCTTCCAGCCGGTAGCGAGCCCGGTCTCAGTCTCCAGTCCCTTGTAGAGCTCGACCGAATATTTGAGCACGCGGGTGATCGAGGCCGACGAGCGCAACTGGCCGACCAGCCCGGCCGCATGCCAGGTCGAGCCCGAGGTCAGCTTGCCCTGTTCCAGCAGCACGACATCGGCCTTGTGGTCGCGCGCCAGGTGGTAGGCCGTCGAACAGCCGATAATGCCGCCGCCGATGACGACGATATCGGCATGCGTGGGCAAGCTCATGACTGTGTCCCGTATTTCGTGCGGTAATTGTCCAGCGCCGCGTCAAGCCGCGTCAGGTTCTCCGCGGTGTAGGCGACGTAGTCGATGCCGGGCGCGTCGAGGTAAAGTTCGGAAACCATGCTCCACATCGCCTCGCGCAGCAGCGAGGCGCATTGCATGGCGGCGTGCGAGCGGCGGATCGCCTCATCCGGCTCGCGCATGAAATACGCCGTGAGGAAAGTGAAGGACTCCGCGTCGCTCATCTCGGCGTTGGAGGCAACGCCGGCAAGATCGAACATCGCGGTGTTGAAACCTGCATATTCGAAATCGATGAGCCACAACCTGTCGCCATCGTCGAGGATATTTGCCGGCAGAAGATCGTTGTGGCCGAATACGATCGGCAGCAGCTTCTGCGCCCGCTCCAGTTCGTCGGCCAGCGCCAGCAGCCTGGGCAGGTCGTCGCGCTTGCGGCTGCCGCCTTCGCTCAGCGTTCGCGCATAGTCGCGGATGACGTGGAAGACCCAGAACATGAAGCCGGCGCCGGAGATGTGATTGGGCATCTCGCGATGGAATCCGCGCATAAGGGCTGCGACGCGACCAATATTGGCGCGCACGTCCTCGGCAACATAGGTTTTCGCGCCGAGAAATTCCGTGACCATGATGCCGGGTTCGGAATGGTGGACCGCCGGCGCGAAGCCAGCGGCGTGCGCCGCGCGGGCCGTCATCACTTCACGGTCGCGAAAGACATGGTGGAACGGATAGTCCTGGCCGAAGCGCACGACATGCCGCCCGGCCGCGTCCTTGACCAGATAGTTGGCGTTGCTGAGGCCGCCCGGCAGCGGCGCAATGTCGATGCTGCCATTCCAGCAAGGCAAGGCCCGGATGCGGTCTTCAGCAGTCACGGGGCCATCCCTGACTTTTGCGGAGCTTTCTTGGGCGCCATGCGCCGCGCAACGAGCGTTGGGAAACGCAAAAAATCTCGTCGGTGCGGGACGCAGGAACTCCTATCCCGCGCCGCACCGACGAGCCCCTCTGGCCAGGTTTTGATACCCGGTCTCCGCCCCCGCGGATTTGAGAAACTTTTGTGCCAGTTCAAACCCAGACGGTCTGGCCAGACGGTCCGGTCCGTGAATTGCGGCTCTGCCATCACCCTCCCGTGGCAGTTCCGAAGCTGTCACGCCGTCAATGTCACGCCAGTGCTACCTAACTGTCAATGAAATGTTGTGACTTTTTTTGGGTGTTTTGCCCGAAACCACGAGCAATTCCTTTAAAAACGGCGGCATTGCCCTAAAACCGGGCAGGCCGCAAATTGAGGAAGCCAGATGATCCATTCGAAACGGCATGGCGAAATCCTCCGCCTCCTCAAGGAAGAGGGCACCGTCACCATTGCCAGCCTCGCCGACCGGCTGGGGGTTTCGCTTGAAACGGTGCGCCGGGATGTCAAGCCACTGACCGGCAATGGCTCGGTGCTCAAGATGCATGGCGCCATCGGCCTGCCGTCGATGGCCGGCGAAGCGCCCTTCGAGCGGCGCATGCGCGACAATGCCGAGGCCAAGCGGCTGATCGCCCGCATGGTCGCTGCCACCATTCGCGACGGTGAATCGGTCATGCTGGACACCGGCACCACGACCTCGTTCCTGGCCCGCGAACTGCTCGGCCACCGGCGGCTGACGGTCGTCACCAACTCGTCCGATATCGCCCGCACGCTGGCCACCGTCAACGGCAACAAGGTCTATATGGCCGGGGGCGAATTGCGCAGCGATTCCGGGGCCGCCTTCGGCGCCTCGGCGATCGATTTCGTCAGCCGCTTCTCGGTCAGCCATGCGGTGATTTCGATCGGCGCCGTCGATGCCGCCGCAGGCCTTGCCGACTACGATCTGGAAGAGGCGGAGTTCGCCCGCATGGTGCTGTCGCGCGGCCAGCGCTCGCTGGTCATCACCGACCACACCAAGTTCGGTCGCCAGGGTCTGGTCCAGGTCTGCGGCTTCGACGGTTTTTCCGAACTCGCCACCGACCAGCCGCCGCCGCGCGACATTGCCTCGGCACTTGCCGAGGCTGGAGCGCGCCTCAGCATCGCTGCGGCCTAGCCAAACACCAGCGACTGGCGCGCCGCGATCCCGGCCCATGCCGCCACCCGATACCACGAAGGCGATGTTGTGCATCATGCGCGCCGCGTCGCCGGCCGCATAAGATGTCGTTCTGGTGAAAAATTGCTTTTTTCAATCATCCCGCTCTTCGCAATGTCCATGCAACTTGGCAGCCGCAAACAGCGCCTCGTCGAAATGCGGGCCGGGCGAATCGCCCGCATCAGCAATGAGGCCACCATGCTGCAAACGATGCCTTGTCTTTCCTGGACGCTTGCGCGCTCCGACCTGGAAGCGGACCCGGCTTGGCCGGACATTCCGCAACTTTCCGCCGGCGACGGTGTATGACGGTGTATAAGGTGTCCAGGATCAAGAACCTCAAAACCTATGACTGGCGCTTCGCATGACTGATCCACTGTCGGCGATCCTGGGCTTCGGCCTGCTTGGTGTCGGCTGTCTCGCCTTCACTGAAAAGATCCTGCCGCTGCCGCCCTCGCATGTGCTGCTGCTGTTCCTCGGCATGACGGCAGCCTCCGATCTCCTGGCGCTGGCGATCCTGCTTCTGGTGACGACGCTGTCCGCCATCACAGGCTGCCTTGTCTGGTATAGTGTGGGCCGTAGGATTGGATTGGATCGTGCCGACAGGCTGGTCGAGCGTTTCGGCAAATATGTCTGCTTGCGCTATGCGACCTACAGCAAGCTTGGTCAGGCCTACCGCCGCCATCATGTCCGGGTCTCCTTGCTGGCGCAGTTCATCCCGACGGTTCGCAACTATCTGCCGATCGCGGCCGGCGCGCTCCGTCTTCCACTCTTGCCCTTCGCGGCGGCGACGCTGCTCGGCGCCACGCTATGGAACACCGGCTTCCTCGTCACCGGCTACCTTATGCGCGGCAGCGGCCGGGATTCCTATGCCATCGGCTTTCGCATCATCGTCATCGTCCTGGCGCTGGAGACGGCGTTCATGCTCGCGCTTCGCTACGGTCCTGCCTGCCGGCGGCGCCTCGGGTTCGGCTGACCAGGAGGCGCCTCAAGCCGTATGGGTATAAGCTCCGCCTTCGGCTTTCCTTCCCCGGCGCGCCGGTGTTTAGTCCGGCCATGGCTTTCACCATCCGCCAGCTGCAGTTCTTCATTGCCGTCGCCGAGCAAGGCACGGTGTCGGGCGCCGCACAAAACCTCTCCATCTCGCAATCCTCGGTCACCGAGGCGATCAAGGAGCTGGAGAGCGATCTCGGCGTCGAATTGTTCGAGCGCCATCCGCGTGGCCTCAACATTACCCACAAAGGCCACCAGTTCCTGCGCCATGCGACCAAGATCCTGGCCGACGTCTCCGACGCGCGCCGCGCTTTTTCCGACGACCAGGTGGTGGCCGGCGGGCGGCTGCAGCTCGGCGTCACCTCGCTGGTCGCGGGCTATGTGCTGTCCGATCTGCTGGCGCGCTACCGCCGCGCCTATCCCGGCGTCGATGTCTCGGCCATCGAGGACAATGGCGACTATCTCGAACATCTGCTGATCGGCGGCAAGCTCGACATTGCCGTCATGGTCACCTCCAATTTGCGCGACCGCACCGCTCTGCAGTCGGAAATCCTCGAGGTCTCGGCCTACCGGCTGTGGGTCCCGCTCGGCCACAAGCTGGCCAGCGCCGACATTATCGGCATAGGCGACATTGCCGGCGAGCCGCTGATCATGCTGACCGTCGACGAGATCGAGGAGAACACCGGCAAGCTTCTGGCGGCGATCGGCGCCAGGCCGCATGTCGCCTTTCGCACCCGCTCGGTCGAAGCCGTTCGCAGCCTCGTCGCCACAGGTGCGGGCGTGGCGTTGCTGCCCGACCTAGTCTACCGGCCGTGGTCGCTGGAAGGCGACCGCATCGAATCGCGCGACATTTCGGGTTCCCTGCCGGTCGTCCAGGTCGGCATGGTCTGGCGCCGCGGCTCCGGTCTGCCGCAGGCGTCGCGCGACTTCATCGGCCTTGCCCAGTCGCAGCGTATGGTACGCCAGCAGCGTTGATAGGGTGCGTGGTTATCTATCGGAAAAACCGATATCGCGTTTCTGATAAATGAATTTGCGAAACCGGAATTTTCCGAGCACTTTTCATGTCAGGGACGAAAGCCGCCATCAGAGCGGCAACGTGCCATCGGATGAACTGACGCTTTTCAGCCTGCGGCTGACCGCGGCGGCGACTCGCTTCGCAGTCAGGCGCCAAAATGGGAGATTGACGATGAATTCATTCCTGAAGACGTGCACCGCCTTGACGGTCGCGCTGACCTTTTCCGGTCAGGCCGTCGCCCAGGTCAAGGAACTTGGCAAGGGCGAAGGGGAGGTCAGCATCGTTGCCTGGCCGGGGTACATCGAGCGCGGCGAAACCGACAAGGGCTATGACTGGGTGACCTCCTTCGAGAAGGAGAGCGGCTGCAAGGTCAACGTCAAGACCGCGAACACCTCCGACGAGATGGTCTCGCTGATGAATGAGGGTGGGTTCGATCTAGTCACCGCTTCGGGTGACGCATCGCTGCGCCTCGTTGCCGGCAAGCGCGTGCAGCCGATCAACACCGATCTCATCCCGAGCTGGAAGGCGGTAGACGACCGTCTGAAGGATGCGCCCTGGTTCACCGTCGACAAGGTGCATTACGGCGTTCCCTATCAGTGGGGCCCGAACATCCTGATGTACAACACCGATGTCTTCAAGGAAGCGCCCAAGAGCTGGAACGTCGTCTTCGAGGAAATGAACCTGCCGGACGGCAAGTCCAACAAGGGCCGCGTCCAGGCCTATGACGGCCCGATCCACATCGCCGACGCCGCCAACTATTTGATGTTCCACAAGCCGGAACTCGGCATTAAGGACCCGTACGAATTGAACGAAGACCAGTACAAGGCAGCGCTCGAGCTGCTGCGTGTTCAGCGGACGCTGGTCGGCCGCTACTGGCATGACGCCGCCATCCAGGTCGACGATTTCCAGAACGAAGGCGTCGTCGCTTCCGGTTCGTGGCCTTACCAGGTCAACACGCTGGTTGCCGCCAAGAAGCCGGTCGCCTCGACCGTGCCGGAAGAAGGCGTCACCGGCTGGGCCGACACCACCATGATGGAGGCCGACGCCGCGCATCCCAACTGCGCCTATATGTGGCTTGAGCATTCGCTGTCGCCCAAGGTCCAGGGCGATGTCTCGGCCTGGTTCGGCTCGCTCCCCGTGGTGCCCGCTGCCTGCAAGGGCAACGAGCTGCTCGGCGAGGAAGGCTGCAAGACCAACGGCTACGAGAACTTCGACAAGATCAAGTTCTGGAAGACCCCGGTCTCCAAGTGCGCAACCCAGAACGACCAGTGCGTGCCTTACTACCGCTGGGTGTCCGACTATATCGGCGTCATCGGCGGGCGTTGAGCTCCCTTTAACCCACCCCCTTGTGGGGAGGGTCGACGCGCAGCGTCGGGGTGGGGGCAGCGCTGACGTCCGGTGCTAGTCACCCCCACCCGCGGCTTCGCCGCGACCTCCCCATCGAGGGGGAGGTGAAGTGCCGTGCCCGCTGGCCTGATTGGTGGCGGCAAGAGCTATTTCGACGAACCACAAACCGGCAACAGATCAGGACAGCCCATGACCTCGGCCGTTTCCTTCCAGAAAGTCTCTCGCCATTTCGGCAGCGTGCGCGCCGTCGATGCGGTCGATCTCGACATCGTGCCGGGCGAGTTCTTCGCCATGCTTGGTCCGTCGGGGTCCGGCAAGACTACCTGCCTGCGCCTCATCGCCGGCTTCGAGCAGCCGACATCGGGCTCGATCTCGATCTTCGGCGACCGCGCCGAGGGCGTGCCGCCCTATCGCCGCAACGTCAACACGGTGTTCCAGGACTACGCGCTGTTCCCGCATTTGAACGTGCTGGACAATGTCGCCTACGGGCTGATGGTCAAGGGCATCGCCAAGCCGCAGCGGCAGAAGGCGGCGGAAGAGGCATTGTCACTGGTGCGGCTTCCCGGCTATGGCGCCCGCCGTCCCGGCCAGCTCTCCGGCGGCCAACGCCAGCGCGTCGCGCTGGCCCGTGCGCTGGTCAACCAGCCCAAGGTGCTTTTGCTCGACGAGCCGCTCGGCGCGCTCGACCTCAAGCTGCGCGAGAACATGCAGGAAGAGCTGAAGTCGCTGCAGAAGGCGCTCGGCATCACCTTCGTCTTCGTCACCCATGATCAGGGCGAAGCGCTGTCGATGGCCGACCGCGTTGCCGTCTTCAATGACGGCAAGATCATGCAGATCGGCACGCCGGAAGACATCTACCAGCGGCCCAGGACACGCTTCGTCGCCGATTTCGTCGGCTCCTCCAATGTGTTGCCGCCGGATTTCGTCCAGCGTTATTCCGGCCAGGACCGCTGGGGCAGCTTGCGCCCCGAATCGATCCGCATCGGCAGCATTGCGAAAGGCGAAGGGGTTGCCGCGCGCCTGGTCGGAACCAACTATCTCGGCGCCACGACCAGGCTGGCGCTCGACGCCGACGGCTTGAGGCTGCACGCCATCGTGCCGGCCGGGACAAAGCTGCCGGCGGAAGGCGAAGCGGTGGTGCTGACGTTCAACCGCGAGCATTTGCATTTGATGGACGAGCCGGCATGATTGAGGTTTGCGCCAAGCACCCCCCTCTGTCCTGCCGGACATCTCCCCCTCAAGCGGGGAGATTGGCTGTTCCTCCCGGTTTCGCCAATCTTCAACGTTGGGGATTTGGCGAGGCAGCGAAACTGCTGATCTCCCCCCTTGAGGGGGAGATGTCCGGCAGGACAGAGGGGGGTGTGAAGGAACCCGGCTTCTCAGGGTTCCTTCAGCACGCGGTCTCCCCATGACCATCGCCGCGCTCAACTCAACCTCCGCCCCCGCCATCCTGCCCGGCAGCGGCGGCGTGCGCGGTGCGCTGTCCGACCTGTTCTGGCGCAAGCCGCAACTGCTGCTGTTCCTCATGTTGGCGCCGCCGGTGCTGTGGCTCGGCGTCGTCTATATCGGTTCGCTGTTCGCGCTCTTGGCACAGAGTTTCTTCTCGATCGACGAATTTTCCGGCCTCATCAACCATGAGTTCACGCTGAAGACCTATGGCGACCTGTTCCAGCCCGCCAATCTCGACATCATCCTGCGCACGGTGACGATGGCGGTGCTGGTCACGCTGGCCTCCGCCGCCATCGCCTTCCCGATCGCCTATTATGCGGCGCGCTATGCCCGGGGCCGCTGGAAGGCGCTGTTTTATCTCGGAATCATGCTGCCGCTGTGGTCGAGTTATCTGGTGAAAATCTACGCCTGGAAGTTGATCCTCGCCAAGGAAGGCATTCTGACCTGGCTGCTGGCCAAATTGCATCTGCTCTGGGTGCTCGACGGCTGGCTGTCGCTGCCGGTCGTCGGCGGCAACTCGCTGTCGGTCTCCGCCACCGGCACCTTCATCGCCTTCGTCTATGTCTGGCTGCCGTTCATGATCCTGCCGGTGCAGGCGGCATTGGAGCGCGTGCCCGGCAATCTGGTCGAGGCGTCCTCCGATCTCGGCGCATCGCCGGGCCAGACCTTCCGCAACGTGCTGTTCCCGCTGGCGCTGCCCGGCATCGTCGCCGGCTCGATCTTCACCTTCTCGCTGACGCTGGGCGACTACATCATCCCGCAGATCATCGGCACGTCGCGGCTGTTTATCGGCCAGGCCGTCTATTCGCAGCAGGGCACCGCCGGCAACATCCCGCTCGCCGCCGCCTTCACCGTCGTGCCCATCGTCATCATGGGTTTCTATCTCTGGGGCGCCAAGCGCATGGGGGCCTTCGATGCGCTCTGACGGTTCGCAATCCGCCCCGCTCGGCCTCAAGATCGCAGCCGCTTGCGGCCTGCTCTTCCTGCACCTGCCGATCCTGCTGATCTTCGTCTATGCCTTCACCACGGAAGAGAAGAGCTTCGTCTGGCCGCCGCCGGGGCTGACCACACAATGGTTCGCCGTCACCTGGAACCGGCCGGATGTCTGGCAGGCGCTGTCGCTTTCGGTCCGCGTCGCCGCAATCTCGACCGCGATTGCCTTGATACTGGGCACGCTGTGCGCCGCCGCCGTGTCACGGACGAAATTCTTCGGCCGCGAGACGATCTCGCTGCTCGTCATCCTGCCGATCGCGCTGCCCGGCATCATCACCGGCATCGCGTTGCGCTCGGCCTTCTCGCTAGCCGACATCCCGTTCTCGTTCTGGACGATCGTGCTCGGCCACGCCACCTTCTGCGTTGTCGTCGTCTACAACAATGCGGTCGCCCGTTTCCGCCGCACTTCCGGCTCAATGATCGAGGCCTCGATGGATCTCGGCGCCGACGGCTTCCAGACCTTCCGGCACGTCGTGCTGCCCAACATCGCCACCGCTCTGCTTGCCGGGGGGATGCTCGCCTTCGCGCTGTCCTTCGACGAGGTCATCGTCACCACCTTCACCGCCGGCCAGCAGCAGACCGTGCCGATCTGGATGCTGGAAGAGCTGATCCGCCCACGCCAGCGTCCGGTCACCAATGTCGTCGCCATGGTCGTGGTGCTGGTGACGCTGCTGCCCATCCTTGCCGCCTATTACCTGACCCGCGACGGCGACCAGATCGCCGGTTCGGGCAAATGAAGAACAGCGAATAGGGAGTAGCGAATAGCGAATAGGGGAGATTGCACGACCAGCCCTATTCGCTACTCGCTATTCGCTACTCGCTCCTGACCGAGGAGAACCTGCATGGACACCCAGATGCTGATCGGCTCGAGCTTCGAGAACGGCACCGAGACCGAGGAGCCGATTCTGAATCCAAAGACCGGGGCGACCATTCTCAACCTGCCTGAAGCCAGCCAGGCGCAGATCGAGGCGGCTGTTACTGCCGCCGAGCGAGCGTTCGTCTTGTGGTCACGCACAACGCCGGCGCAGCGCTCCGGCTATCTCCTCAAGATCGCCGACCGCATCGAGGCCAACGCGCGGGAGTTCGCGGCGCTCGAGGCGCTGAATTGCGGCAAGCCGATCAACGCCGTGCTCAATGACGAAATCCCGGCGATCGTCGACTGCTATCGCTTCTTTGCCGGCGCGGTACGTTCGATGCCGGGCGTGGTCGCCGGCGAATATCTGCCCGGCCACACCTCGATGGTGCGGCGCGACCCGATCGGCATCGTCGCTTCCATCGCGCCGTGGAACTATCCACTGATGATGATGGCCTGGAAGCTGGCGCCGGCCATTGCCGGCGGCAACACCGTCGTCTTCAAGCCGTCGGAGCAGACGCCGCTGACGGCGCTGAAGCTGGCCAGGATCCTGGCCGAGGTGCTGCCCGAGGGCGTCGTCAATGTCGTGCTCGGCCGCGGCGACAGCGTCGGCAACACGCTGATCAATCACGCCAAGGTCAACATGATTTCGATCACCGGCGACGTCGCCACGGGCAAGAAGGTGCTGCAGGCCGCCGCCAAGTCGGTCAAGCGCACGCATCTGGAACTCGGCGGCAAGGCGCCGGTCATCGTTTTCGACGACGCCGACCTCGGCGCCGTGGTCAACGGCCTGCGCGGTTTCGGCTACTACAATGCCGGGCAGGATTGTACAGCCGCTTGCCGCATCTATGCCGGCAAGAAGATCTACGACAAGCTCGTCGCCGATCTCTCATCTGCCGTCTCGACCATCAAATACAACCAGCCCGACGACACCGAAAATGACATCGGGCCGCTGATCTCGCGCCGCCAGCGCGATCGCGTCTCGAGCTTCGTCGAGCGCGCTTCGGAACTGAAGCACATCGAGATCACCACCGGCGGCAAGCCGGGCGAAGGCTCCGGCTTCTATTACCAGCCGACGGTGGTTGCCGGCGCGCTGCAGGAAGACGAGATCGTGCGCCGCGAAGTGTTCGGTCCGGTCGTCTCCATCACCCGCTTCTCCGAAGTCGATGAAGCCGTGAACTGGGCCAATGACAGCGACTACGGCCTGGCATCCTCGGTGTGGACCAAGAACGTCTCGCGCGCCATGGCGACGGCCGCCCGTCTGCAATATGGCTGCACCTGGATCAACACCCATTTCATGCTGACCAACGAGATGCCGCATGGCGGGCTGAAGCAGTCTGGCTACGGCAAGGACATGTCTCTCTATGCGCTGGAGGATTATACCGCCGTTCGTCATGTGATGGTGGCGCATGGGTAGAGGCCGCCACTATCTCTAAAATATTCGCCAACCCGTTTTCTGTACATTAAGCGAGAGTTACTTTTGCGGTACGGCGGGAGTTCACGATTTACTGAATATTCAACCTGAACGAGCAGCCTCTTGCCGGGAAACCGCGCGGCGAGGGGTTTGCGCATGAACACGACCAAGATCAAGCTGGTACTCATTGGCGGCTTCTGTCTGCTGATCGCTGTGTTCGGCGGCAAGGACATGATCAAGAAGAGCGGCTGGCCCGAGGCGCCTGCTGAAATCCTCGCGGTCAATGTCGAATGCGACATGGAATCGACCGCCCACAAGATTGTCTACAAGACCGTCAGCACCGCCACGATCCCGTGCGAACTGGTGGATGCGTTCAAGACGGTTCATGCTGACAAAGAGTGGAAGGTGACCCAGAAATTCACCGACACCTTGCGCGTCGGCACCGGCGCCGACGCCGTCGAGGCCACGATGGAGCTGAACAAGAACGGTGCCCGCGAACCGCAGGTCGGCGACAAGCTCACCGTCGTCCAGAACCCCGCCAACCCCACCCAGATCGAACGCACCGGCATGACCGGCACGCGTTTGACGATCGTCATTGGGGCTGGACTGCTCGGCGCGTTGCTTCTCTATCTTGCTTTCAAACCCCGCCGGCGGATGTCGACCTCCGCCGTGGCGGGCAACCCTGCCGGAGATGCCGGCGCGGACCAGCGCGCGCGCCAGGCCGACGCCTTGATAGCGGCGGCCCTGGCCAAGCAGGCCACATTGCCCAATCAGCCGGCACGTGTCGCGGCTGCCGGATCGGTCAGGGAAGGGCGGTTTTCCGGGCAGCGGACGAGTTTCGGCCGCCGCAACTGATGGCCGAAAACTGCTGCACCTGCCACGGCTACTCCACGATGCGGTAGATGTTCCAAAGGCTGGTGCCTGAAACGACGTAGGGCTCCATCTCCTTGCCCCATTTGGCGTGCGCGTCGATCTTGCCGATCCTCGCGAAGAATCCCTCCAGCTGGGCAAGGCTTTCGACCTGATGATGCGATTCGACCGTCGCTTCCCGAGCTCCGACCGAACCGGTCATGATCTGGAACTCGAGATCGGCAATGCCGACCTGAGAGCCGATCTCGCGTTCCCATTTCTTCAACAGGTCGAGCACGGTCTGCTTGTGCCCGAACTTGGCGTCGATCTGCCATCTGGCGCTGAACATTTTTGTCTCCTCCAGTTTTGCGGCCCAAACCGCGGTTGATCTTTCCGCGGTGGAACTACTCGTCCCAGGCCTGCACGACGGTCTGTCGTGCAATCCGCCCATTCTTCAGCTCCAGCATCGCCGCGCAGAACACTTTCGTTCCGTCCGGATAGGTGCAGGCCTGGGTGAAGGCGAGATTGTCGCCATCGGCGATGGTGGTGTCGACCTTGTGGGTCATCGCCCGGCTGCAGATGTCGTCCCAGAAGGTGCTGATCGCCGCCCGGCCGCGGATCTCGCGCGGCTTGCTCGGCGGATTGTTGCGGTCGATCACCCGCACCAGTGCGTCGTCGGCATAGAAGCTAGCGAGCATCCTGCCGTCCCGTCCTTCGATCGCTTTCTTGATCGCCGCGCCGTCCACGCTCTGCGTCTTGGTCAGCATCTTCTCCTCCATGGCCCGTTGATCGGGCGGTTGAATGATCACAAGCAATGCCCGGCGCACCGCCCGCCATTTTCTTTCACTGCGACTTGGCTTTGACGGCTGCGAACACCCCGTCGGTCTGTTGTTTGAAGGTCGCGAAATCGACCTGGCTGCCGTTGAGCATCGTCGACCAGTGGCGCACGATGGCCGCCATCGCGATCGCCTCCTTGATCTCCTCATCGGTCGCGCCATTGAGCTTGGCGGCCTCGGTGTGGAAATAGATGCAGTACTGGCAGGGGATCTGCGAGGCGACGGCCAGCCCCAGCAGTTCCTTGGTCTTGCCGTCGAGCGCGGTCTTGGGGTTGAGCTGCACACCCTTGATCTCGGCCCAGGCGCCGGCAACCGCGACATCGGGCAGCGTCTTGAACATGTCCGGCACTGAGCCGAGCGTCGCCTCGATGTCCTTGTAGGCGGCGGCCGCCGAGGCATCCTCGGCTCTGGCGGGAGCGATCGTGAACAGCGCGCCAACGCCTGCCGCTATCACCAGCGATTTGATCGACCTGTTTGACTTCAGCATTGCATCCTCCATCCGCAGTGCCTTTCCCGGCGACATCCGCCTGGCCTGCATGGAGAGAATTGGTACGCCTCGACCCCACCTGGCCGCTTCGCCCGAAAGCGCCATGGTCCCTATGGCCCGTCCGGGCCAGCCTGCCTGGCGGAAAATGCCGCTGCCGCCGCCCGTGACGGCAAATCGAGCTTCAGCAATATGTTGGCGACATGACGCTTGACCGTATGCTCGCTGAGCCTCAGCTCGGCGGCGATCGCGGCATTGCTCTTGCCGTCGGCGATCAGGATCACCACCTCGCTTTCGCGCGCCGTCAGTTGAGCCGGCTCGGCGGGTTTCGCCTTGGGGCGGCAGGCCGGCTCCAGGTGCTGTTCCGACGTTGCCTGGACCAGCGCCAGCGGCTCGTCCAGCTCATCCACCGTGACACGCCCGGCATCGATGAAATGCAGGCCGGACCCCGCCGCCAGATCGGCGGCCAGCCGCGACGCCAGAATATCGCCGCGCCCGGCATGGGCGGCGATCTGCATCGTCACCCGTGCCATCAGCCCCACCGGCGGCCCGCGCATTTCGACCTCACCGACATGGGCGCCCTGGGCGCTTGCAATGCCCATATGTTGCGCCGCATCGCGCAGTGCCGCCGCGCAGCGTATGGCCCGCGCCGGCCCGTCGAAGCGCGAGATCATCAATTCGCCATGGATGCCGGCGACGCGTCCGCCATGACGGCCGACCAGCTGCTGCCAGCTCTCCTGGAAGCGCTCGCTACGTTCGCTCCACATGCGGTCGCCAACCCGCGCCGTGTCGTAGATGCGTGTCGCCAGAAGAGCGGCAAGCACGCGCTCCGCTTCGGCCACGGCACGCTCGCCGGTCAGGAATTCCTCGATCAGGTCGGCCACCCGGTCGACATCGCCGGTCCATATCGGGTGGTCGCGCCCGGGGACCTCGACCAATCGCGCATTGGCGATCTCTTTCGCCAGGAAGCGGCTGGCGTCCGGGTCGACCCGCGCGTCGTTGCGGCGATGGATGAGCAGGGTCGGTGCGCCGATCGCCGAAAGCACGCCGCGCACATCGATTCCGGCATTCATCCGGGCAAGGGCTGCCGCTGCCGTCGGACTGGCCGACAGCCGCTCGAAGCGGGCCCACCACTGGGTGAAATGCGCATCATCTACCCGGCCGGGAGCGAAGTTGGGCAGTGTGGCGCCCGTGCCCCATTCCGTGCCGGCCGTCGCGATGAAGGCCTCGAGGCGCTCCGGCGACATCACCCATTTGTGGAAATGCGCATAACCGCCATAGAGCGCCAGCGCTCGTGTCCGTTCCGGATAGGTGGCGGCAAACAACATTGCCATCGGCGCGCCTTCCGAAGCGCCGAGCAAGGCCGCGCGGCCGCTGCCGGTGGCATCCATCACCGCGCGCACATCGTCCATGCGGGTTTCGAGGCTGGGCAGGTGGCGTGGGTCGACGCGGTCGGACAGGCCGGTGCCGCGCTTGTCGAACAGGATCAGCCGCGAGAACGCCGAGAGCCGTTTCAAGAGCCTGGCGTAGCCCTCGTCTTCCCAATGCAGGTCGAGATTGGAGATGAAGCCGGGCACGAAAACCAGGTCGAACGATCCCTGGCCGACCACCTGATAGGCGATCCGCACGTCGCCGCTGAGGGCATATCGCGTCTCGATCGGCCTCACGTTGCTATCCCGTCCGGCCAGACGATTTCTGATCGCCGACCATAGCAGACGCCCGGCGGATGCGGCAGCCAAACTTTAGAAGACAGGAATATAGCCCGCGGCGAACCGTGTTCGCCCGCCATTTCTGGGGGAGGCTATTTCTGGGGAGCGGCGCTCTCTGCACCCGTGGGTTGGACGTAGCCGATGCTCACATCGGCCTGCTCCTCGGTCTTCGGCCGCTTGATCCTGGCCGAGGCCACGACGACGAGTTCGTCAAAACCTTCGCCGCCGCTGTCCAGCATCTCGAAGAACTGCCGGCGCATCCTGGGCTCCCAGAACTTGTTGATGTGCTCGGCCACGCCCGCCACACCTTCCTCGCGGGGCCTTGAATGGAAGAAGGCGGCGATCTGGTTGGCCATGCGCACCAGCTTTTCCCCGGTGCTCGTGATGTGTTCTTCGTCATGCGACATGCTGGGCAACTCCCAAGACCACCCGTTCCGGGTGGGTGAAAACATCGAAATCGTCGCCGCGCACCAGCGCCACCAGCGTCATGCCGGCCTCTTCGGCGGTGCGGATGGCAAGGGCTGTCGGCGCCGACACGGCGATGATGAAGGCGGAGCCGATCGCCGCCGTTTTCTGCACCATCTCCACTGAGACGCGTGATGTCACCACCACCGCGCCCGATGCACCGTCAATGCCGGCCTTGGCCAGCGCGCCGGCCAGTTTGTCCAGCGCATTGTGGCGGCCGACATCCTCGCGCGCCATGACTATGCCCTTGCCGGGGATGTAGAAGCCCGCTGCATGAACTGCACCGGTTTCCGAATGCAGCGGCTGCACCTTCGACAAAAGCTTGACCGAGCGAACGATGTCGTCAGCTTCAAGCGTAAGCTTGGACGCACCAACCTTGTCGACCGAGCGCATCGCTTCCTCGATCGATTCGATGCCGCATAGCCCACAGCCGACCGGACCGGCCAATCGCCTGCGTCGCGCCTCGAAGCGCGTATTGGCCTGGTCCTTCAACCGGATCTGGATATCGATCCCGGCGCCATGGTCCTCGACCTCGATCGCCTCTATCTCGTCAGGCAACGCGATGATGCCTTCGGTCAGCGAGAAGCCGAGCGCAAAATCCTCGAAATCGGCGGGGCTCGCCATCATCACCGCATGTGTGGTGCCGGCAAACGAGAACGCCACCGGCGTCTCCTCCGGCACCATGCGGTTGGCCGCCGCAGTGCCGCTGGCGCGGTGGGCAAGGCGAGAGATTTGGGTGGTGGCTTGGCGTTTTCGGGTCACGAGGCGCGCCCCTCTGCCCTGTTCGTCCTTAGCAGTAGCTGTGGAGGCTCGCGCCTTTCCTCTCCCCCGTCGATCGGGGGAGAGGCAAGCGAAGCTTGACGGAGTGGGGGTCGACTGCTCGCCAGATAGGCCGGTTTGCCTGCTCTTTGGGTTGTGCGCGACTTTCGACGGCTGCGTGTTGCGGGGCCGGCTTCCCCCACTCCGTCGCCGCTTCGCGGCGCCACCTCTCCCCCCTCCGGAGGGAGAGGAAAGGCGCCAGGCGGCTTAAGCTCTCCTTCCTGACGGAGTGGGGGTCGACCAACCGTCAAGATTGAAGCTCTCATTGTCGAACGCCGTGGCAAGACTACTCCGCCGCCTGTAGCGGAGCGATGCGACGGCTCTGCTCGGCCTGCTCGTTATAGTCGCGCTGCCAGTCCGAAGGTCCGTTCGACGCGCCGACCTGCACTGCGGTCACCTTGTACTCCGGACAATTGGTCGCCCAGTCGGAGAAGTCGGTGGTGATGACGTTGGCCTGCGTGTCCGGATGGTGGAAGGTGGTGTAGACCACGCCCGGCGCCACCCGGTCGGTGATCAGCGCACGCAGCGTCGTCTCGCCCGAACGGCTGGTCAGCCGCACCCAGTCGCCATCGCGCAGGCCGCGGTTCTCGGCGTCGTGCGGATGGATCTCCAACCGATCTTCCGAGTGCCACATGACGTTTTCGGTGCGCCTTGTCTGTGCACCGACATTGTACTGGCTGAGAATGCGGCCGGTGGTCAGCAGCAACGGGAAACGCGGCCCGGTCCGCTCGTCGGTCGCGACATATTCAGTGCGGATGAACTTGCCCTTGCCACGCACGAAGCCATCCATATGCATGATCGGTGTGCCGAGCGGCGCCTTCTCGTTGCAGGGCCATTGCACGGATCCGACACGGTCGAGCAGCTCGAAGGACACGCCGGCGAAGCTCGGCGTCGTTTTTGCAACCTCGTCCATGATCTCGGAGGGATGCTGATAGTTCCAGTCCAGCCCGATCGCACGGGCAAGCTCCTGTGTCGCTTCCCAGTCGGCATAGCGCGCCTTCGGCTCCAGCACCTTGCGCACCATGTTGATGCGGCGCTCGGCATTGGTGAAGGTGCCGTCCTTTTCCAGGAAGGTCGAGCCCGGCAGGAAGACATGCGCGTAGTTAGCTGTCTCGTTGAGGAACAGGTCGTGCACGACGACGCATTCCATCGCCGCCAGGCCGGCCGCGACATGCTTGGTATCAGGGTCGGATTGCAGGATGTCCTCGCCCTGGATGTAGATGCCCTTGAAGGATCCGTCGACGGCGGCATCCAGCATGTTTGGGATGCGCAGGCCCGGTTCGTCGTCGAGCTTCACCCCCCACAACGTCTCATAGATGTCGCGCACCGCCTCGCCGGAGATGTGGCGGTAGCCCGGCAGTTCATGCGGGAACGAGCCCATGTCGCAGGAACCCTGCACGTTGTTCTGGCCGCGCAGCGGATTCACCCCGACGCCCGGGCGGCCGATATTGCCGGTCGCCATGGCAAGGTTGGCGATAGCCATAACCGTGGTCGAACCCTGGCTGTGTTCGGTCACGCCGAGGCCGTAATAAATCGCGCCATTGCCGCCCTTGGCATAGAGCCGTGCAGCACCTCGGATCAGTTCGGGATCGACGCCGGACAGCTTGCCCACGATTTCGGGGCTGTTTTCCGGCAAGGCGACGAAAGAAGCCCAATCCTGGAACTCCGCCCAGTCGCAGCGATCGCGGATGAAGGCTTCGTCGAAAAGCCCTTCGGTAACGATGACATGCGCCAGCGCCGTCAGCACCGCCACGTTGGTGCCCGGCTTCAGCGGCAGGTGATAGTCGGCCTCGATATGCGCCGACTTGACCATTTCGGTGCGGCGCGGATCGAGCACGATCAGCTTGGCGCCCTGGCGCAGCCGCTTCTTCAGCCGCGAGGCGAACACCGGGTGGGCGGAAGCCGGATTGGCGCCGATGATGACGGCGACATCGGTGAAGTCGACGGAATCGAAATCCTGCGTGCCGGCCGAGGTGCCATAGGTCTGGCCGAGGCCGTAGCCGGTCGGCGAGTGGCAGACGCGGGCGCAGGTGTCGACATTGTTGTTGCGGAAGCCTTGGCGCACCAGCTTCTGCACCAGATAGGTCTCTTCATTCGTGCAGCGCGAGGACGTGATACCGCCGATCGAGGTGCGGCCGTATTGATACTGGATACGGCGGAATTCCTTGGCCGTATGGGCGATGGCCTCTTCCCAACTCACTTCGCGCCAGGGATCGCTGACCTTTTCCCGGATCATAGGCGACAGGATGCGGTCCTTGTGGGTGGCATAGCCATAGGCGAAACGGCCCTTCACGCAGGAGTGGCCGTGGTTCGCCTTGCCGTCCTTGTAGGGCATCATGCGAATGACTTCGTCGTCCTTCACTTCTGCCTTGAACGAGCAGCCGACGCCGCAATAGGCGCAGGTGGTGACAGCGGAACGCTCGGGCATGCCTTTCTCAAGCACGGTCTTTTCACGCAGCGCATCGGTCGGACAGGCCTGCACGCAGGCGCCGCAGGATACGCATTCGGAGGCGATAAAATCCTCGTGCATGCCGGCGACCATGCGCGATTCGAAACCGCGGCCCTCGATCGTCAGCGCGAAGGTGCCTTGCACCTCTTCGCAGGCCCGCACGCAGCGCGAGCACACGATACATTGCGCCGGATCATAGGTGAAATAGGGGTTGGACTCATCGCGGGCGATGTAGTCGACCGCCAGCGAGCCATGGCCGGGCGCGACGCCGTTTTCCTGCTTGACGTGGTTGCGGCCCTCGATGCCGAAGCGGTTCTCGGTCAGGCCGACAGACTTCGCCACAACGTCGAACTCGCTGGCCCCGGTACCGGCCTTCTCGTTCCAGCCGGTCGGGTGGTCGGAGACGTAAAGCTCCATGACACCGCGGCGGATGGCGTCGAGCCGCTCGGATTGCGTGCGCACCACCATGCCTTCGCCGACGGGCGTCGTGCAGGATGCCGGCGTGCCGCCGCGCCCGTCGATCTCGACCAGGCAGACGCGGCAGGAGCCGAACGAGTCCAGCATGTCCGTGGCACAGAGTTTTGGGATCTCGACCCCGCCTTCCATCGCCGCGCGCATGATCGACGTACCCTCCGGCACGCTGATGCTGCGGCCGTCGACGATCAGCGTAACCTGCTTTTGCGCCTTCGATTCCGGGGTTCCGTAATCGAGTTCTTCGATGAGTGTCGGGAAGTCGGCCTTGATATTCATCTGCCAGCACCTATTCAGCAGCCACGCGCGCCGGCGCGGGCTTGAAATCTTCGGGGAAATGGGTGATCGAGCTCATCACCGGATAGGGCGTGAAGCCGCCCAGCGCGCAGAGCGATCCGAACTTCATCGTGTTGCAGAGATCGGTGACCAGTGCCAGGTTCTTCTCCGGCTCGATGCCGGCGGCAAGCCGGTCGATGGTCTCCACCCCGCGTATCGAGCCGATGCGGCAGGGCGTGCACTTGCCGCAGCTTTCGATGGCGCAGAACTCCATGGCAAAGCGCGCCTGCTTCAGCATGTCGGCCGTGTCGTCGAACACGGTGATGCCGGCATGGCCGATCAGTCCGTCGCGCTTCGCGAACTCTTCGTAGTCGAACGGCGTGTCGAACAGGCCGCGCGGGAAATAGGCGCCGAGCGGGCCGCCGACCTGCACCGCCTTCACCGGGCGACCAGTGGCCGTACCGCCGCCGATATCGTCGACGATCTCGCCCAGCGTCATGCCGAACGCCGCCTCGAACAGGCCGCCGAACTTGACGTTGCCGGCGATCTGTATCGGGATCGTGCCGCGCGAGCGGCCCATGCCGAAATCCTTGTAGAAGGCAGCACCCTTGTCCATGATGATGGGCACGGAGGCCAGGCTGATGACGTTGTTGATCACCGTCGGCTTGCCGAACAGACCCTGGATTGCCGGCAGCGGTGGCTTGGCTCGCACCACGCCGCGCTTGCCTTCAAGGCTGTTCAGCAGCGAAGTTTCCTCGCCGCAGACATAGGCGCCGGCGCCGACGCGGATTTCCATGTCGAAGGCGTTGGGCGAACCCAGCACGCTGACGCCGAGCACGCCTGCCTTGCGGGCGACCTCGACAGCCTTGTTCATGACAGCCACCGCATGCGGATATTCCGAGCGGATATAGACGAACCCCTTGGTCGCGCCGGTGGCGATGCCGGCAATCGTCATGCCTTCGATGAGCACGAAGGGGTCGCCCTCCATAATCATGCGGTCGGCAAAGGTGGCGCTGTCGCCCTCGTCGGCATTGCAGACGATGTATTTGCGGTCAGATGTCGTATCGAGCACCGTCTTCCACTTGATGCCGGTCGGGAAGCCGGCGCCGCCTCGGCCGCGCAAGCCCGATTCCGTGACCTGTTTGACGATGTCGAGCGGCGCCATGGCCACCGCGTTCTGCAGGCCCTTGAGCCCGCCCAGTGACTTGTAGGCATCGAGCGATAGCGGGTCGTTGATGCCGCAACGCGCAAAGGTCAGGCGCGTCTGCTTGGCCAGGAACGGGATTTTGTCGGGCGCGCCCAGCCAGCGCTTGTGATGCCCGCCGGTGAGAAAGCCGCTGTCGAACAGGCTCTTGACGTCCGATGGCTTGACCGGCCCGTAAGCGACGCGGCCCTTTTCGGTCGCGACCTCGACCATCGGTTCGAGGAAATAGGCGCCGCGCGAGCCGTTGCGGACGATCTTGGCCTCGACACCCCGTTCGGCCAGTTCCGCACGAACAGCCTTGGCGACTTTTTCGGCGCCGAGCGCCAGCGCGCCGGAGTCACCTGGAATGTAGATGCGCGGGATCATGAGCGTACCTCCGCGACGATCTCTTCGATCTTCTCGTCATCGAGCCGCCCGATCACCTCACCATCCAGCATCGCCGACGGTGAACAGGCGCACAGCCCGAGGCAATAGACAGGCTCAAGCGTAACCGATCCGTCGCGGGTGGTCTCATGGAAATCGATGCCGAGCAACTGCTTGACCTTTGCGGCGATCGCATCCGAACCCATCGACTGGCAGGCTTCCGCCTGGCAAAGCTTGAGCACATGCCGGCCAGCCGGCCGGGCACGGAAATCATGATAGAAGGTCACGACGCCATGCACTTCGGCCCTCGACAGGTTCAGCCCATCGGCGATGACGGGCACGGCGTCCTGCGGCACGTGGCCAAATTCTTCCTGGATCTCGTGCAGGATCGGCAGCAGGGGGCCTTCGAGGCCCTTCAACTCCTGGATGATCGCCGCCGTGCGCGACTGTATCTCGGTACTTGCAGGCTGCATCGTCACGCAGCGCCCTCCCTATCGTAGCGACCGATGCATATAATCGTCCAAAAGCATGAAGCAGTTTTGGAACAACGACATGCCTACGCCGCTTAATCGCTAAGTGCTTAAGAAATCAGAGAAAACCTCTGAAATCAATAAAGCGGTTTCGTTGCACGATAGAAAATTTCTATCGCGCCGATTGACCAGTTATGACTAGCTCAGCGATTGGCGCGGAAATCGTCTGCCAGCGCCATCGCCTCGTCCAGCAGCGCCTGCACCAGCGGCGTGTGCGGTTCGCGCGGCGCGGCGACCAGCCCGACAGTGTGGCTGGCATCCGGTTCGACGATCGGAATGGCCCGGATCGGTTCGGAAAAACCGAATGTTTCCGCCAGGTTGAGCGGCATGATCGACGACCATTTGCCTGTCCGTATGTGGGAGAACAGCACGATCATCGAGTTGGATTCCAGTGTCGGCCGCACCTGCACGCCGGCCTCGGCCAGATGCTGGTCGATGATGCGGCGGTTCTGCATGTCCGGCGTCAACAAGCAGAGCGGCAGCTGGCTGATTTCGGCCCATGTCACTTTGTCGCGATCCGAATAGGGATTTCCGACCGCCGTGATCAGCTGGTAGCGCTCGTCATAGAGCGGCACGCTGGTCACCCGTCCGAGAGGCTCGTTGTCGAGATAGGTGATGCCGGCATCGACGTCGAAATTGCCGAGCAGCGACAACACCTCGATCGAGGTGCGCGACAGGATAGAGAAGGTGACGCCCGGATGCTTCTCGCGAAATGGCGTCGTAAGCCGCGCCACCATGGCGAGGGCGGTTGGGATGGCGGCAATACGGATACGCCCGGACAGGCCATGTCGCGCCGCCCGCATCTCTTCGCGCATGGTCCTGGAATCGCCGACGATGCGACGCGCCCACACCAGCACCTGCTTGCCTTCCGGCGTCAGCCCCTGAAAGCGCGAACCGCGATTGACCAGCATGACGCCGAGCTGGCCCTCCAGCTGCTTGATCCCGGCCGACAAGGTCGGCTGCGTGACGCCGCACGCTTCCGCCGCCCGGCCGAAATGCTCCTCCTTGGCCAGCGCGATGAAGAATTCGAGCTTGTCGATCATCCCATCCGTCCGTTCGTTGCGCGCAAGGTCGGGGAAATTGCCTTTCGCCGCAAGCTCTACCCGCAATTGGCCATGCATCCACATCTTTGGGCCGGCTGGCTGTTTCCCCCGGCCGAACACGGCGCTATGTGGTTGGATGGAATACGAGGAGATCGGACATGCTGGGCTGGTTCCGCAAGCTTTTGCCGCGCGAAGATCGCTTCTTCGACCTATTTGAACGGCATTCCCGCACGGTGGTCGGCGGCGCCGAGGCGCTGGAGCAGCTTCTGCAGGGCAAGGACATCGATCGCTGGTGCCAGAAGATCATCGATCTCGAGGACGAGGCCGATCATATCACGGCCGAAGTCCTGCTGGCGGTGCGGCGTTCCTTCATCACGCCTTTCGATCGCGGCGACATCAAGGACCTGATCCAGTCAATGGATGACGCCATCGACATGATGCACAAGACCGTCAAGACGGTGAAGCTGTTCGAAAAGAAGGAATTCGACCCGCTGATGCAGGAGATGGGCGGCGTCATCGTTGCCGCCTCCAGGCTGGTTGCCGAAGCGATCCCGCTGCTCAGCAAGGTCGGCACGCACACGGTACGCCTCAACGCCATCGCCGAAGAGGTCATGCGCGTCGAAAGCCGCGCCGACGATCTGCATGAGCAGGGATTGAAGGACCTGTTCAAGCGGCATGGCCGCAGCGATCCGATGGCCTACCTGATCGGCTCGGAGATCTACGGCCAGCTGGAGAAGGTGGTCGACCGCTTTGAGGACGTCGCCAACGAGATCAGCGGCATCGTCATCGAGAACGTTTAGGCAATGGAAGCCACCATCGCCTTTCCCGTGCTGATCGGCCTTGTCGCCGTCGCGCTGTTTTTCGATTTTCTCAACGGCCTGCACGATGCGGCGAACTCCATCGCCACCATCGTCTCCACCCGCGTGCTGAGACCACAATATGCGGTCCTGTGGGCGGCTTTCTTCAATTTCATCGCCTTCATGTTCTTCGGCCTTCACGTGGCTGAAACCTTGGGAAAAGGTATCGTCGACGTCAGCATCGTCACGCCGGCGGTGATCTTCTCGGCGCTCGTCGGCGCCATCGTCTGGAACATCGTCACCTGGATTGCCGGCATCCCGTCCAGCAGTTCGCATGCCCTGATCGGCGGGCTCGTCGGCGCCGGCGTTGCAAAGGCTGGGCCCGGCGCCATCGTCTGGACCGGGCTTGGCAAGACGGTCGCCGCAATCGTCGTGTCGCCGGCGACAGGGTTTGTTCTGGCGCTGGTCCTGATCCTGGCCGTTTCCTGGCTGTTCGTGCGCCAGACACCGTTCGCCGTCGACAGCACTTTCCGCGTCATGCAGTTCTTTTCGGCCTCGCTTTATTCGCTAGGGCACGGCGGCAACGACGCCCAGAAAACCATGGGCATCATCGCCGTGCTGCTCTATTCGCAAGGTATGCTCGGCGGGACGTTCTACGTGCCGCTGTGGGTCGTCCTCACCTGTCAGACAGCACTGGCGCTCGGCACTTTGTTCGGCGGCTGGCGCATCGTCCACACGATGGGCTCGAAGATCACCCGGTTGAACCCGATGCAGGGCTTCTGCGCCGAGACCGGCGGCGCCATCACCCTGTTTGCCGCCACCTGGCTTGGCGTCCCCGTGTCGACCACCCATACGATCACCGGGGCCATCATCGGTGTCGGCGCTGCCCGTCGCGTCTCTGCCGTGCGCTGGGGCATTGCCGGCAACATCGTCATCGCCTGGATCGTCACCTTGCCGGCCACGGCTGCAATTTCGGCGCTCACCTACCTTGCGGTTGGCCTGGCAAGGTGAGGCGGACACCGTGGTGCTTGGAGTCGCTGCCAATCTGCACTATCTGAGCCGCAGCCAAACGCCTTAGGGAATAATGCATGTCCGTCACCAAGGAAATCGTCACCGAGCGTCTGAAGACGGTCAACGGGCCGGACTTCACCGGCAACATCGTCGACCTCGGCATGGTTTCGGAGATTTTCATCGCCGATTCGAAAGTGTTTTTCTCGATCACCGTTCCCGCCGCCCGCGCACAGGAGATGGAGCCGCTGCGCGCCGCAGCCGAGCGTGTCGTCAAGGCGATCCCTGGTGTCGCCGGCGCCGTCGTCGCGCTGACGGCGGAGAAGAAGGGCGGCGGCATGGAGGCTCCGGTTGCGTCGCGTCCCGCGCCCAGGCCCGCACCGCCGGCTGCGCCAGCCGCGCCGCGCCCGGCTCCACACTCTCCAGCCCCGCACGCCCCGGCCTCGCAAAGCTCGGGCAAGCGCGGCGTGCCCGGCATCGAGGCGATCATCGCGGTGGCGTCCGGCAAGGGCGGCGTCGGCAAGTCGACCACCGCTGTCAACATCGCGCTTGGCCTCGCCGCCAACGGTTTGCGTGTCGGCGTGCTCGATGCCGATATTTATGGGCCGTCCATGCCCAGGCTGCTCAACATCCATGGCCGGCCGCAGACCGTCGACGGCAAGATCCTGAAACCGATGGAGAATTACGGCCTTAAGGTGATGTCGATGGGCTTCCTCGTCGACGAGGAGACGCCGATGATCTGGCGCGGTCCGATGGTGATGTCGGCGCTGACGCAGATGCTGCGCGAGGTCGAATGGGGCCGCCTCGACGTGCTCGTCGTCGACATGCCGCCCGGCACCGGCGACGCGCAGCTGACTATGGCCCAGCAGGTGCCCCTGGCCGGCGCCGTCATCGTCTCGACGCCGCAGGACCTGGCGCTGATCGACGCCCGCAAGGGATTGAATATGTTCAAGAAGGTCGACGTGCCGCTGCTCGGCATCGTCGAGAACATGAGCTATTTCATAGCACCCGATACCGGCAAGCGCTACGACATCTTTGGCCATGGCGGGGCGCGGCGCGAGGCCGAGCGACTCGGCGTAACCTTCCTCGGCGAAGTGCCGCTGGAAATGGGCATTCGCGAAAGTTCTGATGAAGGCTCGCCCGTGGTGGCGTCGAAGCCCGACGGCCCCGAGGCGAAGATTTACCGCGATATTGCTTCGAAGGTCTGGGACCGGGTCAACGAAGAACGCGGCGCGGCCGAAGCGGCGGTGCCGAACATCGTGTTCGAGTAGCTCGGATATCCCTCCCCCTTGAGGGAGGGTGGCCCGAAGGGCCGGGTGGGGTCCGCGGTGACACGCTCGACGCTATTTCTTTACAAGTAGAGGCAGCTCAACTCAGGTTGAGGCAGTTGAGGCGACCCCACCCGCCTCGCTTCGCGAGGCACCCTCCCCTCAAGGGGGAGGGGAGCCCACCTTCTCGCCAAAGCTTGAAAAGAACTGCCCGGCCAGCTTCTTCGAAGTCGATTCGATCAGCCGGCTGCCGAGTTGGGCGATCTTGCCGCCGACTTCGGCTTTGGCCGCGTATTTGAGGACTGTCCCATCCGGCCCGTCCGCCGTCAGCGTCACGTCGGCGCCACCCTTGGCGAAGCCGGCAATACCGCCCTTGCCCTCGCCCTGGATGGTGTAGGAGTGCGGCGGCTTCAGGTTCTTCAGCGTCACCTCGCCGTTGAATGTCGCCTTGATCGGTCCGATCTTCAGGACCACCGTCGCCGCCATTTCGGTCGGCGATTTCATCTCCAGGTTCTGGCAACCGGGAATGGTCGCCTGCAAAACCTTCGGATCGTTCAGCGCTTCCCACACTTTCTGCAGGGGGGCGGCAATGCGTTCCTCGCCTTCGATCACCAAAGCCATCGACACCTCCCGGACAGACTTCGAAGGCCTAACGCACGGTCTGGTCTGTGTCTATCGCACCAAAGTCCGGTTGCGACGGTGCGCCCTCTTGCCTGCTTCCGCGCGTTGCCATATCGATTTGTCTTACAAATACGGAGACCATGATGGCAGGCGCCCCCACCGGAAAGAAGAAATTTCGCTCGCAGGAGTGGTTCGACAATCCCGACAATCCAGGCATGACCGCGCTCTACCTCGAGCGCTACCTGAACTATGGCCTGACGCGGGCCGAGCTGATGTCGGGCAAGCCGCTGATCGGCATCGCCCAGACCGGCTCGGATCTGTCGCCATGCAACCGCCACCATATCGAGCTCGCCAAGCGCGTGCGCGAAGGCATCGTCTCGATGGGCGGCATCCCCTTCGAATTCCCGTGCCATCCGATCCAGGAGACCGGCAAGCGTCCGACCGCGGCACTCGACCGCAACCTTGCCTATCTCGGCCTAGTCGAAGTGCTCTACGGCTATCCGCTCGACGGCGTCGTGCTGACCATCGGCTGCGACAAAACCACGCCGGCGCTGCTGATGGCGGTGGCCACCGTCAATATTCCGGCCATAGCACTTTCGGTCGGACCGATGCTCAATGGCTGGCACAAGGGCAAGCGCACGGGATCGGGCACCATCGTCTGGGAATCGCGCCAGCGCCTCTCGGCCGGCGAGATCGACTATGACGAGTTCATGGACATCGTCGCCTCATCGGCGCCGTCGACCGGCTATTGCAACACCATGGGCACCGCCACCACGATGAACTCGCTGGCCGAGGCGCTCGGCATGCAATTGCCGGGCTCGGCCGCCATTCCCGCACCCTATCGCGAGCGCGGCCAGATCTCCTATGAGACGGGCAAGCGCATCGTCGAGATGGTGCATGAGGATCTGAAGCCGTCCGACATCATGACGCGCAAGGCCTTCGAGAACGCCATTGTCGTCAATTCGGCGATAGGCGGCTCGACCAACGCGCCGATCCACCTCAACGCGATTGCCCGCCATCTCGGCGTGCCACTCACCAATGACGACTGGCAGACGGTCGGCCTCCATGTGCCGCTCATCGTCAATCTGCAGCCATCGGGCGAATATCTCGGCGAAGACTATCACCATGCCGGCGGCGTGCCGGCTGTGGTGGCCGAACTGATGAAGGCCAAGCTGCTGCCTTATCCCGAAGCCATGACGGTCAACGGCAAGACGATCGGAGACAATTGCAAGGATGTCGCCAACGAGAACACCGACGTCATCCGCACCGTCGCCGAGCCGCTGAAGGCCAATGCCGGCTTCATCAACTTCACGGGCAATCTGTTCGATTCCGCAATCATGAAGATGAGCGGCATCTCGCCGGAATTTCGCGAACGCTATCTCTCCAACCCGAACGACCCGGAAGCCTTCGAGGGCAATGCCATGGTCTTCGATGGTCCCGAGGACTACCACGCCCGCATCGACGATCCGGCGCAAGGCATCGACGAGCACACCATCCTGTTCATGCGCGGCGCCGGCCCGATCGGCTATCCCGGCGGCGCCGAGGTCGTCAACATGCAACCGCCAGCCTATCTCATCAAGAAGGGAATTCACGCGTTGGCCTGCATCGGCGATGGCCGCCAGTCGGGCACGTCGGGCTCGCCCTCTATCCTCAACGCTTCGCCCGAAGCCGCCATTGGCGGCGGCCTGGCGCTGCTCAAGACAGGCGACCGTGTGCGCATCGATTTACGGAAAGGCACTGCCAACATCCTCGTCTCCGACGAGGAAATCACGCGCCGCCGTGCCGAACTGCAGGACGATGGCGGCTATCACTATCCCAAGCACCAGACGCCATGGCAGGAAATCCAGCGCTCCATGGTCGACCAGTTCTCGGAGGGCATGGTGCTGAAGCCGGCGGTGAAATACCAGGACGTCGCCCATACCAGCGGCGTGCCGAGGGACAACCACTAAGCGTTGCAAGTTTGGTGAAATCGAAGGCGGCTTGCCATCGGGTAGGCCGCCTTTTCTCATGGCAACGCTCTTGTATCGATTGGGCCAAGTCTACAGATACGTCGTCTGACAGGTCCTGCACGAGGGATAACACCCATCAATGACGAAGCGGCGCTCTTCCCTCGGTTTCCTCGGCATGTTCGGCCGCTCGGGTGACTTGCGGGAACTGGACAACGCGCTGCGCGGCGCCGATCTTCATCCGGCGATTGTTCCCGAGGGGGTAAAGCTCACCATCGTCAATTTGATGAAGGATCGTTGGCCGGACGAGCCGCCGCCCGACGCCTACCGGTCCGTGGCGCAGCTGTTCGGCTTTTGCATCGCGGGCCCACAAACCTTCGAGCAGGCCAATGGGCCGGAGCGGCGGCTGGAGGCTGAGCGCCGCATCGAGGCTGCGCTTGAAACCGGCGACAGCCTGGATGCCCAGATCGTGTTGATGGCGCTGCATGGCAAGCTGATCAGCGCCGAAGTCGTCGAGCGCTTTGGGCTAAGTGCGGACTGACCTTCGTAAGGTGAAGCTTACCCGCCCATGCCGCTGCGTGGCAGCTTGATCATCTCGCCGAAGCGGGCACGCAATTTGTCGTCGAGCAGCTTCGGCACATGGCGCGGGAAGCGCTCGGCCAGCACGCGCTTCTTTTCGATGATCGCCCGCTGCAAGATGTCGGGCCGGCCCTTCTCGTTCCATTCCTTGGGCGAAAAGCGGTCGCCGACGGCAGGATAGAAATACTCCGTCTGCATCAGGCGCAGCGTCTGCTCATTGCCGAGATAGTGGCCTGGGCCATTCATGCAGACTTCGGTGATGGTGTCGATCGACAGCGCTTCGTCGGTCACTTCGATGCCGCGCACGCAGCGCAGGCAGTGGCCCAGCATGTCATTGTCGATGATCAGGCTCTCCAGGCAAAAGCCGAGCAGCGAGGCATGCATACCCGCCGATTCGTAGACCAAGTTGAGGCCGGCAAGACCGGCCATCACATCGGTGATGCCCTTTTCATAGCCGGACTGGATGTCGGGCAGTTTCGAATCCGTCATGCCGGCGGCCGAACCGCCCGGCAGATCGTAGAACTGCGCCATCTGCGCACAGGCCGAAGTCAACACTGCCTGCTCGGCCGAGCCGCCCGACATGGCGCCGGTCCTGAGGTCGGAGACGAACGGCCAGGTGCCGAAGATCGCCGGATGCCCGGGCTTGATGGCGTTGACGTAGATGAGGCCGACCAGCACTTCGGCCACCGCTTGCACCACAGCGCCGGCAATTGCCGCCGGAGCGGTGGCGCCGGCCTGGCCGGCCGATAGAAGCAGGATCGGAATGCCGCCTTCGACGCAGGCTTCGAGCACGCCGCAGGCGTCCTCAGCGAATTTCATCGGCGGCACGACGAAGCAGTTGGAATTGGATACGAACGGCCGCGCGCGAAAGTTCTCTTCGCCGCCGGCGATCGCATAAAGCATTTCCAGCGCCGGCTGCACGTTCTCGCGCACCGTGAACGAGGTGCCGACATGCTTAGACGTGCCCATCACGCAGGCGTAGAGCGTGTTGAAGTCCATTTCGAGCGGATCGGGAATGTCGCGCGGCACCATCGGCCGCTGGAAGAAATGGATGTTGTCGAGCCCTTCGACGAGGCGAGCGGCATCATAAATGTCCTGCACCAGCGACTCGCGGTATTCGCGCTTTTCGGCATCGACCAGATGCACCGCCGCACCCGCCGTGCCGTAATGCACGCGCTTGCCCTGGATCAGCATGTCATGCCTCGGGTCCTGGCCGTGCAGCGTAAAATTCCGCGCGGCTCGTCTGATCGTGTCCATCACAAGCCCACGTGGGAAACGGACGCGGCCGTCATCGCCATAGACGGCGCCGACCCCGGTCAGCGCCTCGATGCAGGAGGGAATGGCATTGGCGAAGCCGACGGTCTCCAGCAGCGTCAGCACCGCTTCATGGATGCGCTCCTGGTCGTTCTGGTTGAGCGGCCCGTAGCTGCCGCCTTCGAGGCCGGCGCGCACCGGCCGGATATCGTCGGCAAGCGGTGCGGCCCGCATGGCGCGGCGCGCTTCGCGCCCGCCGGATCGGCGCGAACGCTGGTCGGCTGATGCATCTTTAGGAGCCGCATCCTGCTTCTCAACAGCCACTGACATGGGGGGCACTCCACCTTTAGCTTGCGAAACACGACGCGATGATTGGTCCACCGTCGGCTTGCTTCGTCCCTCTGTCAGCCGACTATGCCGTTGCCATTGGCCCAGCCTATGGGCCAGTCAACGCAGCCGAGTATGCCAGAGAGCTAATGCAGAATGTTGGTGATCACGCCAAGGGCCGGGGCTGTTCAAAGCTCCGGCACAGGCAAATCAGGCTGCCGCGGGCCTGCGTCCGGCTGCAGTCGCGAGCTCGCGAATACCCGGCTCGATGTGCTGCAGTGCGATCGAGGAAATGCCCAAGCGCATGAAACGCGACGGCTTTTCGGTGCGATCGAAGAAGCGGTCGCCCGGCTCGATGATGACGCTGCGCGAGGCCGCGGCCTCGGCCAGTCCACGTGAATCGGTGCCGCGCGGGCCTTCCAGCCAGAGCGATGTGCCGCCGGCTGAATCGGTCGAGCGCCATTCCGGCAGGAATGCGGAAATCGCATGGACCAGACGCTTGCGCCGCTCGTCGAAGGCCGACGACAGCCGCCGCACCAGCGCCTCGTGATGGCCGAGCGACAGGAACAGCGCTACCGCGCGCTGATTGTTGGCCGGCGGGTGCCTGAGCATGAAGCGGCGCAGCGCCCTGAGCTCGGAGATTAGTCCAGCCGAAGCGACGATGTAGCCAAGCCGCAGGCCCGGAGCCAGCGTCTTCGACATCGAGCCGACATAGACGACGCGACCCGAGCGATCGAGGCTCTTCAGCGCCTGCTGCGGCGCCTCGTCGAGAAGCTGGCTGTCATAGCCGTCCTCGATGATGATCTGGTTGTGGCGGTTGGCGCGCGCCAGAAGGTCCTGCCGCCGCTCTGCCGACAGCGGCACCATGGTCGGGCAATGGTGGCTGGGGGTGACGAAGACAAAGCCGGAATCGTTGGGGATGGACGAGGTGACGATGCCGGACTGATCGACCGGAACCGGCTGGATTTCGGCGCCTGCCAGGCGGAAGATCGAGCGCGCGTCGGGGTATCCCGGGTCTTCCATCGCGACCTTGGAGCCCTTTGTCATCAGCAGTGTCGCCAGCATATAGAGCGCGTTCTGGGCGCCGAGCGTGACGATGATCTCGTCCGGATTGGCGAAGATGCCGCGCCGCGGCAACAGCCGCGCCTGGATCTGCTCGATCAAGAGCGGATCGTCGCGGTCGACCATGTCCGAGGCCCAGTTGCGGATCTCAAGCACGGCCAGCGCCATGCGATTGCACTCACGCCATTCGGCGGTCGGGAACAATGCCGGGTCGAACTGGCCGTAGACGAAGGGGTAGGACGACTTGATCCAGTTGTCGTGCTTGGCCGGCGGCGGCATGTCGCTGGCAGCGATCTGCCGGCGTGCCTTCCAGTCGATCTCGTTTTGCTGGTCCGGCGCCTTCTGGTGCGGCTTGGCGGGGGTGGCCAGCACATCCGGATTGACGAAATGGCCGCGCCGTTCGCGCGCCACCAGGAAACCTTGGTCGACCAATTGCTGGAACGCCAGCACCACAGTGCCGCGTGCGACGCCGAGTTTTTCAGCCAGGATGCGGCAGGACGGAAGCGGCATCGAAGCGGCGATCTGCCGGTCGAGAATGGCGGCGACGATCGCCTGACGGATCTGCGCCTGCAGGGTCTGGCCCGATTCCGCCGAAATCCGGAACAGGCCGGACCATATGGCCGTGTCGTTACGCTGTGGCATGGAAGGTGTTCCTCGATGGCCAGTCTTTTTTGCTTGGCTGGACCAGCGGAAGGTAACCGTGGCACAAGGGGTTGCGCCAATCAATTTTTCTGATCGCTGGGATTTATGCCAGTGATCTATGCGCGACGCGCAGCGTCGTCGCATCCCCGGGTGACGCTTGCGTCATCCCGCAGCGCGGACGCCCGCGCGACGCGAAGCGTCGTCGCGCCTCACTATCCCCAGCGCGACGCGCAGCGTCGTCGCTACTCCCATCACATCATCCAGCGCGACGCGCAGCGTCGTAGCTCCATCACATCGCACTATGCTGCACTGCGTCATCCCCACGCATTGAAACATGGGGAATTCGGCTCAATAAGATCAGCGCGACGACACGCGCCGGAAACATCCGGTCTGATAAGATGTCGTGAAAAACGATCAGGAGCCGGCAGTGGATCATTCCTCCTTCGACAAACAGCTTGTCGCCTTGCGTGCTGCGCGCGCGGCGGCATCGGGCACGATGCGCGAGGCGTTTGCCGCGGACCCCAAGCGCTTCGAGACATTTTCGGCCAGCGACGGCGACCTTTTGCTCGACTGGTCGAAATGCGCGGTCGACCAGCGCACGATGGAACTGCTCGAGAAGCTCGCCGCCGCCGCCGATCTCGAAGGTCGCCGGGCCGCAATGTTTTCCGGCAAGAAGATCAACATCACCGAGGATCGCGCCGTGCTGCACACGGCGCTACGGAACCTCTCGGGCAAGGGCGTCACGGTCGATGGCCAGGACGTCAAGGCGGATGTGCTGTCCGTGCTCGACGCCATGGGCGCTTTCGCCGATGCCATTCGCTCCGGCAAGGCCGCCGGCGCCACCGGCAAGAAAATCACCGACATCGTCAACATCGGCATTGGCGGCTCCGATCTCGGCCCGGCCATGGCGACGCTGGCGCTGGCGCCCTATCACGACGGCCCGCGCGCGCACTACGTCTCCAACATCGACGGCGCCCATATCCACGACACGCTGAAGGGCCTGTCGGCCGAAACCACTCTGTTCATCATCGCCTCCAAGACCTTCACCACGGTCGAGACGATGACCAATGCCGAGACGGCGCGCGAATGGGTGCAGAAGGCGCTCGGCAAGGAAGCAGTCGGCAAGCAATTCGCCGCCGTCTCGACCGCGCTCGACCTGGTGGCGAAATTTGGGATTGAGGCCGATCGCGTGTTCGGCTTCTGGGACTGGGTCGGCGGCCGCTATTCGCTGTGGGGCGCCATCGGCCTGCCGGTGATGATCGCCATCGGCCCGCGCAACTTCCGCGCCTTCCTCGATGGCGCGCATGAGATGGACGAGCACTTCCGCACCGCACCCCTGCAGAAGAACCTGCCGGCGCTGCTGGGGCTGGTCGGCTGGTGGCATCGCGTGATCTGCGGTTATCCGGCGCGTGCGGTCATCCCTTATGACCAGCGCCTTTCCAGGCTGCCGGCCTATCTGCAGCAGCTCGACATGGAATCGAACGGCAAGGGCGTCACCCTCGACGGCACGCCGGTGACGACGCCGACCGGACCGCTGGTCTGGGGCGAGCCCGGCACCAATGGCCAGCACGCCTTCTTCCAGCTGCTGCACCAGGGCACCGATTTCATCCCGGTCGAGTTCCTTGCCGCTGCCGTCGGCCATGAGCCTGATCTCAAGCACCAGCACGATCTACTGCTTGCCAATTGCTTGGCCCAATCGGAAGCGTTGATGAAGGGCCGCACGCTGGACGAGGCGCGCGCGCAGATGCTGGCCAAGGGCATGAAGCCGGCCGATGTCGACAGAATAGCCCCGCACCGTGTCTTCTCCGGCAACCGCCCGTCGGTGACGATCCTCTACCGCAAGCTCGACCCGCGCACCTTCGGCCGGCTGATCGCGCTTTACGAGCACCGCGTCTTCGTCGAAGGCACTCTGTTCAACATCAATTCCTTCGACCAATGGGGCGTCGAGCTCGGCAAGGAGCTGGCGACCGGCCTGTTGCCAGTCGTGGAAGGCAAGGAGAGCGCCGACAAGCGCGACGCATCGACGGCCGGGCTGGTGGCGCGCATCCAGCAACTGCGGGGGGCTCAATGAAAAATCCGGCCGACATCAAGGGCATCTTGTTCGACAAGGACGGCACGCTTGTCGATTTCAACGCGACCTGGCTCGGCATCGCCGATTTCATGGCCATGGACGCCGCCGAGGGCGATCGCTGGAAAGCCGACAGGCTGCTTTCGGCGGCGGGCTTCGATTTTGTCGCCAAGCGTTTCAAGCCGGATTCCATCTTCGCCTCGGGCACCAACATGGATGTCGTCGAACTATGGTTCCCGCGCCTGTCCGACGAGGACCAGATGCTGGCCGTCGCCCGCTTCAACGAGATCACCTCGGTGCAAGGCTCATCGATGGCGGTGGCCCTGCCCGGCATCGTCGCGGCGCTGACGGCTCTGCACAAGCGATCCTACCGGCTCGGCGTCGCCACCAACGATTCGACTGCCGGTGCCGAAAAGACCATGGTCACGCTCGGCGTCGCCCAGCTGTTCACCGCCGCCTATGGCTATGACGCGGTCGCCAATCCGAAACCGGCGCCGGACACGATCGTCGCCTTTTGCGACCTGACCGGGTTGAAGGCGTCCGAGATCGCCATGGTCGGCGACAACCGCCACGACCTGGAGATGGCGCGTGCTGGCGGCTGCGGCCTGGCGGTCGGCGTGCTCTCCGGCACCGGCACGCGTGAATCGCTGTCGGCGATCGCCGATGTCGTTTTGGATTCGGTCGCCGATTTGCCAGACTTTCTCTCGGCGCGGGTCAAGGAGACGGTCTGAAGGGGGCCTGGGGCAAACTCAATTCGACTCGAGATTTCCCGCCAATGGCCGCGTTGGGCGAAGCAGCCCATGAAAACTATGGAGCTTCTGGTTTGTTTTCGGACACAGTGGGCCACTCATCAGCAGAGCAAACGTACCCGCATTTGCCGCACCTGATCTTGGCGCTTGCGTTATCGATGTCTTCGCCCGGCTGAAGGTCGAAGCCGCGATTTTCGCACTTTGGGCAAACTGTGAAACCGATACGTTGAACAACTTTAATCCACGCCATTCGACTTCTCCTATCAACGGCTAATCGAATCTATTTTCTGCCCCTTGAGGTTTGTCCACAATGAGTAGAATCCGGCCATTCAGAGCGACTGGGCTTTGCCGCGTCGCGCTAGCAAATCTTCCGGCTCGAACCAAAACACACCGCTCAGCCTGCCCGCAGCGCCCTTCGCGTCACCGAAGTCCGGCACTTGATATTCCGCAACCAACCGAAGCCGCGACAGCGGCAGATCGGCGCGGCGGGGGTCGCCGACCAGCACTTCGATGCCGGCTGCCAGGCAGCGGTCGAGGAACGGAATAACTCGTATCGCAACCTCGCGGCCGTAGAACACGTCGCCGGCAAGCACGAGGTCGACGGCCGGCGGCGGGCCTGTGGTGATGTCCTTGTCGACAATGGTGATCTCGACGCCGTTGGCCAACGCGTTGAGGCCGATCGCGGCGACGCCGTTGCGGTCGATCTCCGCCGCGATCACCGCGCTGGCGCCGGCCTTGGCGGCGGCGATGCCGACGAGGCCGGAGCCGGCGCCGAGATCGAGCACGCGTCGGCCGGCTACGCTTTGCGGATGGTCGAGTATATAGCGCGCAAGCACCGCCCCGCCGGCCCATGGATAGGCCCAGTAGGGCGGCGGTGGCTGAGGCGCGTCGTCGACTGGCTCAACCGCATCGTCGTCCGCGCCTTGGTGCGGGTCGACAAGCCGCCTCAGGCCGCTGCCGGGATGAGCCGTGTAGAGTTGGATTTCAGGAAGTGCTGGAACAGGCGCAAGCCGCAGGTTCGCCCTGATGAACACTACTGCATCGGCACGCCGACTATCGTCCGCCATCCCGCCGTCGCCAGGCTCGCCGTTCAAATTTATTCCCGCAGCGCCCGGCGCAAAATCTTGCCCACCGGCGTCTTCGGCAGTTCGGTTCGGAACTCGATGTATTTCGGCCGTTTGTAGCCGGTCAGGTTCTCGCGGCAATAGGCGGTCAGTGCCTCGACGGTCAGCGCCGGGTCCTTCTTGACCACGAACAGCTTCGGCACCTCGCCCGAATGCTCGTCCGGCACGCCGATCGCCGCCACTTCGAGCACGCCCGGATGCTGGGCGACGACTTCCTCGAGTTCGTTGGGATAGACGTTGAAGCCGGAGACCAGGATCATGTCCTTCTTGCGGTCGACGATCTTGGTGTAGCCGCGCTCGTCCATGAAGCCCATGTCGCCGGATTTGAAAAACCCGTCCTTGGTCATCACCTTGGCGGTCTCGTCCGGCCGGTTCCAGTAACCGGCCATGACCTGCGGCCCGCGAATGCAGATCTCGCCGACCTCGCCGAGCGGCAGGTTGTTGCCGTCATCGTCGCGGATGACGATCTCGGTCGACGGCAGCGGCAGGCCGATCGTGCCGGTGAAATTGCTGTCGCTGAACTTGTTGGCGGTGGCCACCGGCGAGGTCTCCGACAGCCCGTAGCCCTCGGTGATCGAATTGCCGGTCAGCGCCTTCCAGCGCTCGGCAACCCCCTTCTGTACCGCCATGCCACCACCCAGCGTCATGATCAGCGGCTTGAAGTCGAGCTTGCGGAAATCCTCGTTGTTGAGCAGCGCGTTGAACAGCGTGTTGAGGCCGGGGAAAATGTGCATCGGGTATTTCTGCAGCTCCTTGACGAAGCCGGGAATGTCGCGCGGGTTGGGAACGAGCACGTTCTGGGCGCCCTGCTGCATGCCCATCAGCGCGTTCACCGTCAGCGCGAAGATATGGTAGAGCGGCAGCGCGCAGATGAAGTTGAGATGCGCCGGTTTCGGCTTGATCGCATAGGCGTCCTGCAGCCACAGCGTGTTCTGCGCGACATTGGACAGCACATTGGAGTGCAGCAGCACAGCACCTTTGGAAATCCCCGTGGTTCCGCCGGTATATTGCAGGAAGGCGACGTCGCTGGCCTCCATCTTGGCCGGTTTGAAGGCGATGCCGGCGCCGGCCTTCACCGCCGCATTGAACTTGACATGGCCGGGCAGCGACCAGGCCGGCACCATCTTCTTCACCCGGCGCACGACCAGGTTGACGATCGTGCCCTTGAGGCCGCCGAGCATGTCGCCCATCGCCGCGACCACCACATGCTTGACCGCCGTCCTGGCAATCACCGCGTCCAGGGTGCTGGCGAAATTCTCCAGAATGACGATCGCCTGCGCGCCAGAATCCTTGAGCTGGTGTTCGAGCTCGCGCGGCGTGTAGAGCGGATTGATGTTCACCACGACATAGCCGGCGCGAAGCACGGCCATCATTGCCACCGGATATTGCAGCACATTCGGCATCATCAGCGCCACGCGTGCACCCTTCTGCAGGCCCTTCGATTGCAAATATGCGCCGAAGGCGGCCGATTGCCGCTCGAGTTCGGCATAGGAGATCGACTTGCCCATGCAGACGTATGCCGGCTGGCCGGAAAACTGCTTGCAGGCGCCGACGAGGAAGTCGCCGATCGAACTGTAGGGCAGGGCGCCGATCTCCGCCGGCACGACTTTCGAATAGCTTTTTAGCCATGGCTTTTCCGGCAAGCCCGCGGCAAGCGCCGTCAGCGTATTCGGCAGTTTTTTGGCCGCGCCCGGCGACGGCTTCGAGGCGGGCTTCGCCGCGGCTGTCTTGGCGGCTGGCGGCTGGGCGGGCTTTGCAGCGGGTGCTGTCTTCGCCGCGCGCTTGACCGCAGGTTTCGCCGCCGGCTTGGCGCTTGCCTTCGCCGGCGTCGAGATTGCCGTTGGCTTGACGGCGGGAGTGGCTTTGGCCGGTGGCGCTTTCGACTTGAAGGCAGCGGCGGCCGGTTTTGAAGCTTTCGCCGCTTTTGCTTTCGCCGGGGCCGTTGTCTTTGTTGCTTTCGCCACCTCTAGCCTCCCTCAGTCGTTCTGTTGCCTGCTCCATGCTGCGCCGCCTCGATGTGGTGAGGCGTCCTCCGCTGCAGCGATGTCGCGGATTCCCGGAAAATCCAGCGTGTCATCTATCTATTGCGACTATCGGCGGGCGTGCAAGTCTTGCCCCAGCGGCAGGACGGCAAAGATTTGCCGTCGAAATCCTTCCCGCGATGCCAGCTCAGGCAATGCCGTCCTGTCATCTCGGTGGCGAAACCCAGGCTTGTGGATTTTTGGCTTACGATTGCTGCGATCAATGAAAAAATGCGGTCGTTAACAATCCCGTGATTAGCAGATTTTGCTATTTCTTTCTGTAGTTCGTCAAAGACCGAGAAATATTTTCTGCTTACGGTGGGGTAGGCAAACAGGGTGTTCCAAAGCCGGAAAAACGGTGCTTATATGCGCGCTTCGCGAGCCTATAGAGGGGCTTGGAAGAACATCAGGGAGTGCTCAATGAAAAAGAAACTGACTTTTGCAGCCGCGTTGCTGGCTGCAAGCGTCCTCGGCGGTGTGGCCAATGCCAAGACGCTGGTCTATTGCTCGGAGGCCTCGCCGGCCAACTTCGACCCGGGTACCACGACGGGCGGCAACGACTTCGACGCCTCGTCGCGCACCGTCTATTCGCGCCTGGTCGAGTTCAAGCATGGCGGCACCGAAGTTGTGCCCGGTCTCGCCGACAAATGGGAGATTTCGGACGACGGCCTGGTCTATACTTTCCACCTGCATCCGGGCGTGAAGTTCCAGACGACGGATTTCTTCAAGCCGACGCGTGATTTCAATGCCGACGACGTCGTCTTTTCGTTCGATCGCCAGTTCAACAAGGAAAACCCCTGGAACGGCGAGAAGTACCTGCCGAACCTGACCTGGGACTACTACACCGGCATGGACATGCCGAAATACGTAGCCAAGTGGGAAAAGGTCGATGACCTGACCGTGAAGCTGACGCTGACCGAGCCGAACGCGCCGATGCTGGCCAATCTCGGCATGGACTTCGCCTCGATCGTGTCGAAGGAATATGCCGACCAGCTGGAAAAAGACGGCAAGATGGCCGACTTCTCGACCAAGCCGGTCGGTACAGGTCCGTTCCAGTTCGTCGACTACCAGCTGGATTCGGTCATCCGCTATGCGGCCAACCCGGACTACTTCAAGGGCAAGGAGAAGATCGACGATCTCGTCTTCGCGATCACGCCTGACGCCACCGCCCGCATCCAGAAGGTGCTCGCCGGCGAATGCGATATCGCGCCCTATCCGAATCCTGCCGACATCGGCACGATCAAGGCCAACGCCGACGTGACCCTGATGGATCAGGCTGGCCTCAACATCGGCTATATGAGCTACAACACCACCATCCCGCCGCTCGACAAGCCTGAAGTGCGCCATGCGCTCAACCAGGCGATCGATCGGGAATCGCTCATCAAGTCGCTGTTCCAGGACGCCGGCGCCACGCCGGCCGTAAACCTGATCCCGCCGACCATGTGGTCGTGGAACAAGGACGTGAAGTCCGACGCCTATGATCCGGAAGCAGCCAAGAAGGTGCTGGCCGATGCCGGATTGAAGGAGATCCAGCTTTGGGCCTCCGACCGCGTCCGTCCCTACAACCCGAACTTCCAGCGCGCCGCCGAACTGATCCAGGCTGACTGGGCCAAGGTCGGCGTCAAGGCGGAAATCGTCAGCTACGAGTGGACGAAGTACCGCGAAGAAGGCAAGAAGAAGGAACGACCGGGCGCCTTCCAGATCGGCTGGACCGGTGACAATGGCGATCCGGACAATTTCTTCGCCACGCTGTTCGCCTGCTCGGCCATCGGCGTGTCGAACTACTCCAGCTGGTGCGACAAGGACTTCGAGGATCTGATCCAGAAGGCCAAGAAGACCAGCGACCAGGCCGAACGTACCAAGCTCTATGAAGAGGCGCAGGTTGTCTTCCAGAAGCAGGCTCCGGCCTTCCTCATGGCACACAGCCAGGTCTACGCAGTCGTGCGCAAGAATGTCAGCGGCTTCATGATGGACCCGCTCGGCATTCATCGCTTCGACGGCGTCGACAAGGCCGAATAGAACTGTTAGGCGGGCGGCGCGCAATCAGGCGCCGCCCGCTTTTCAAGATGCTCCGATATCTCCTAAACAAAATCGTCTTGGTGCTGCCGACGCTGATCGGCATCACCATCTGCGCCTTCGCTTTCGTCAGGCTGCTGCCCGGCGATCCCATTCTTGCCATGGCCGGCGAGCATGGCGTGTCGCCCGAGCGTTACGCGGAACTGAAGGAACAGTTCGGCTACAATTTGCCGATCTGGGAGCAATACGCGCATTATGTCCGCGATGCCGCGACCGGTAATTTCGGCGTGTCGATTTCGTCCAAGCGGCCGGTCATCGAAGATTTCATGACGCTGTTCCCGGCAACCATCGAGCTCTCCGTCTTCGCCATGATCTTCGCCATGGTGCTGGCCATACCGGCCGGCATCATTGCTGCGGTCAAACGCGGCTCCTGGTTCGACCAGGGGCTTATGGGCACCGCCCTCGTCGGCTATTCCATGCCGATCTTCTGGTGGGGCCTGCTGCTGATCATCTTTTTCTCCGGCTATCTCGGCTGGACCCCGGTTTCAGGCCGCATCGGCCTTCAGTTCTTTATCAAGCCGATCACCGGCTTCTTGACCCTCGACAGCCTGCTCTACGGCAAATGGGATGCTTTCCGCTCGGCATTGAGTCACCTGGTGCTGCCGACAATTGTGCTCGGCACCATCCCGCTGGCGGTGATCGCGCGCCAGACGCGCTCGGCCATGCTCGAAGTGCTGGGCGAAGACTATGTGCGGACCGCCCGCGCCAAGGGCCTGTCGTCGTCCCGCGTCATCGGCGTGCATGCGCTGCGCAATGCGCTGATCCCGGTGGTCACCACCATCGGCCTGCAGGTCAGTACCCTGCTCGCCGGCGCCATTCTCACAGAAACCATCTTCGCCTGGCCGGGCATCGGCAAGTGGATGGTCGAATCCATATCCAAGCGCGACTATGTCGTCGTGCAGTCAGGCTTGCTGCTGATCGCCCTTATCGTCATGGCGGTGAACCTGATCGTCGACGTGCTTTATGCCGTCATCAACCCGCGCATCAGGGCGGCGTGATGAGCCAGTCGACCGAAATCGCCCCGATGGCCGCCGGCAACCCTGACCGACTGACCGGCTTCAGGACTTTCTGGCACTATTTCTCGGTAAACCGCGGCGCCGTCATCGGCCTGTTCGTCTTCATCCTTTTGGTGCTGGCCGCGCTCTTTGCACCGCTGCTCGCGCCCTATGCGCCCGACATCCAGGACAAGACCGCTTTCTTGCGTCCGCCGGCCTGGCAGGCAGGCGGCAGCATGGAATATCTGCTTGGCACCGACGCGGTCGGCCGCGACATGCTCTCGCGCCTGCTCTATGGCGCGCGTTTCTCGCTGCTCATCGGCGCCGTCGTGGTCACGCTGGCGCTTGTCGGCGGCATCACGCTCGGCCTTTTGGCTGGCTATTTCCGGGGCTGGGTCGACGTGGCGATCATGCGGGTCATGGATCTGATCCTGTCCTTCCCGTCGCTGCTCTTGGCGCTGGTTCTGGTCACCATCCTCGGCCCCGGCCTGTTCAACGCCATGCTGGCCATCGCGCTTGTCCTGCAACCCCACTTTGCCCGTCTGGTGCGCGCTGCCGTCATGGCCGAAAAGAGCCGCGAATATGTGGTCGCCGCCAAGGTCGCCGGCGCCGGCCATATAAGGCTTATGCTGCGCACCATCCTGCCCAACTGCCTGGCGCCGCTGATCGTGCAGGGCACGCTGTCCTTCTCCAACGCCATCCTGGAGGCGGCCGCTCTCGGCTTTCTCGGCCTTGGCGCCCAGCCGCCGACACCGGAATGGGGAACCATGCTCGCCTCGGCGCGTGAATTCATCCTGCGCGCCTGGTGGGTGGTGACCTTCCCCGGTCTGGCCATCCTCATCACCGTGCTTGCCATCAACCTGATCGGCGACGGTCTGCGCGATGCGCTCGATCCGAAGCTGAGGAGGTCGTAATGGCGCTGCTCGACATCCGCAATCTCGTCGTCGAGTTCCAGACCGCATCCGGCCCGTTCCGCGCGGTCGATGGCGTCTCGCTCCATGTGAACGAACGTGAAGTGCTGGCCATCGTCGGCGAATCCGGCTCCGGCAAGTCGGTGTCGATGCTGGCTGTGATGGGACTGTTGCCGTGGACGGCGACGGTCACTGCCGACCAGATGAGCTTCAACGGTCGCGATCTTCTGAAGATGAGCCCGGCCGACCGTCGCAAGATCGTCGGCAAGGACATGTCGATGATCTTCCAGGAGCCGATGGCCAGTCTCAATCCGTGCTTCACCGTCGGCTTCCAGATCGAGGAAGTGCTGCGCTTCCATATGGGCATGGACAAGGCCCAGCGTCGCGAGCGCGCCATCGAATTGCTGACGCAGGTCGGCATTGCCGAGCCGGCCGAACGGCTGAACTCGTTCCCGCACCAGATGTCGGGCGGCCAGTGCCAGCGCGTGATGATCGCCATCGCCATCGCCTGCAATCCCAAGCTTCTGATCGCCGACGAGCCGACCACCGCGCTCGACGTTACCATCCAGAAGCAGATCCTCGACCTGCTGGTCTCGCTGCAGGTCAAATACGGCATGGGCCTGATCATGATCACCCACAACATGGGCGTCGTCGCCGAGACCGCCGACCGCGTCATCGTCCAGTACAAGGGCCGCAAGATGGAAGAGGCCGACGTGCTGTCGCTGTTTGAATCGCCGAAGAGCAATTACACCCGCGCGCTTTTGTCGGCGCTGCCGGAAAATGCCGTCGGCGACCGGCTACCGACCGTCGCGGACATGCTGTTCGAACCGGCTGCCGGGGGCGTCTGATGAGCATCAAGGTCGTCGAAGGCAAGGACATCGTGCGCGACTATCACGTCGGCGGCGGCCTGTTTCGCGGCGCGCGCACCGTGCATGCGGTCAAGGGCGTCTCGTTCAGCGTCGACAAGGGCAAGACGCTGGCCATCGTCGGTGAATCGGGCTGCGGCAAGTCAACGCTGGCGCGCATCATCACGCTGATCGATCCGGCAACGTCGGGCGAACTGTTCATCGACGGCAACAAGGTCGACATCGCAAGGAACGGCCTGACCAGGGAGATGCGCCGCAAGGTGCAGATCGTCTTCCAGAACCCTTACGGATCGCTCAATCCGCGCCAAAAGATCGGAGATGTGCTGGGCGAGCCGCTGCTCATCAACACCGACAAGCCGGCCGAAGAGCGGCGCGACCTCGCCATGAGGATGCTGAAGAAAGTCGGCCTCGGAACCGAGCACTACAATCGCTATCCTCACATGTTCTCGGGCGGCCAGCGCCAGCGCATCGCCATTGCCCGCGCGCTGATGCTGAACCCGAGCCTGCTGGTGCTTGACGAACCGGTCTCCGCGCTCGATCTTTCGGTGCAGGCGCAGGTGCTCAACCTGCTCGCCGACCTGCAGGACGAATTCCAGCTGACCTATGTCTTCATCAGCCACGATCTGTCGGTCGTGCGCTACATCGCCGACGATGTGATGGTGATGTATTTCGGCGAAGCCGTCGAATACGGCTCGCGCGAGGAGGTCTTCGCCGACCCCAAGCACAACTACACCAGGACGCTGTTCGCCGCGACGCCGCGCGCCGACGTCGCCTCGATCAAGGCGCGGCTGGCGAAGAAGAAGGCCGCCTGACCTCCCACCGAGAATTGTTTTTGAACAATCGGAAATGCGTCGCGGCGGTGGTTTGCCGGCAGGATTGATCGCAATCTGCGAGCTGCCGGGCGCAAGCCGCGTCGCAGGTCGGGGTGCGCCCCATCACTCACCCGCTCCGTGCTGGTAAAGCTCGTCCATGCTGAGCATTGCCAGGGTTGCGAAGGGGGCCTGTTTTTTCACCCGACCGCGGCTCAAGATCACCACGTCGTCGCAGAACGATATGGTGCTGTAATGATGACTGATGACAATGGTGGTGCGGCGGCCGGCCCGCGATTTCAGCGTCTCGACAATAGCGGCTTCTGACAACCCATCCACCGCACTGGTGGCTTCGTCGAGGATGAGAATATCGGGATCGCGCACCAGCGCCCGCGCCAGGGCGATCCTTTGCCTTTGTCCGGCTGACAGGTTGATGCCCCGGTATCCGACCAGTGTCGCGTAGCCCTGCGGCAGGTGCTCGATGAATTGATGTGCCTCGGCCAGCCTTGCGGCGCGCATGGCGTCGCTGGCCGACGCCGTGTCGTAGCCGTAGATAATGTTTTCAAAAATGGTGCCGTCGACCAGTTCCAGCTCCTGACTGGCCAGGGCAATGTTCCGCCGCCACTGGCTTGGGTCCACTTCATCGAGCGGTGCCCCATCGACGAGGATCCTGCCGCTGTCGGGTTTGACGAAGCGGCACAGGAGATTGACGATCGTCGTCTTGCCGGCGCCCGAGCGGCCGATCAGCGCCGTCGAGCGGCCGCTGCGGATGTCGAACACCGCCTTATGCAGCACCGCCTCGCGCGCGTCGGGGTCTGACAGGGGACCGGAATAGGCGAAGCTCACGTCATCAAAGCTGATCCCTTGGCGCAAGCCGTCGAACGGCAGGCTGCCCTGCGGCGCCTCGGGCTTGTCGGAAGGATCGAGCAGCCATTGTACCTCCTCCAGCGAGCCGCTCATGCCTTGCAACTGACTCCAGGACATCTGCAAGGCGCGCATATGCGGCTGCAGTCGGTAGAGCAGGATGAGGAAGGCGACGGTCAGCGGGAAGCTTACATTCGCCAGCCAGGCTCCGATCACCACCGCCAGGAACAGCATCGCGTGCAACACCTCGGTCAGTGGCGGCAAGACGCCCTGGCGGATTGAAAGCACGAAAGCCGCCCGCCGCACCCCGTCGGACGCTTTGGCGAAGACCGCCTTTTCGCGGTTCTCCTGCCCGAAGATGCGAATTAGGCGCCCGGCATGCACCAGATGCAGCATCTGCGACGCCAGTGCGCTGTTGCGCGAGACGACGCTGCGGCTCGGCACCTTCAGATTGGACGACAAAACCCCGTGCGCCAGTTGGACGAGCGCCAGCCCTAGCGTCACCAGCAGCGTCATCTGCCAAGAGAGGAGCAGGAGGAAGGCGAGCAGGATGACGGCGGCCGAGGCACTGACGATCGCGCCGAGCAGGGCCTGGATAGCGTCGGATGCTCGCCAGGATTCGTTGGAGATGATGTTGAGCAGCCGCCCGGGGCTTTGCTGCAGGAAAAAGGGGTAGCCGACCCTGAGCAACTGCTCCGACAGTGCGCTACGGATCGAATAACCTGCCTTGCCGTAGATGTAGCTGGTCAGCAGAGTGTTGGCGAAGGCAAAGACATTTTTCAGTACGATCGAACCGAGGATCGCGGCCGAAATGGCGATCAGCCGCTGGCGCTCGCCGAGGTCCGCTCCAACCTGCTGGAGGAGGGCGGAGAAACCGGCCATGCCTGATGTTTCGCCACGTCCCATAATGATGCCGAGCAGCGGAATGATGAGACCGATGCCGAGGCCTTCCAGCGCGGCGCCTGCAAGCCCGAGCCCCACCACGACGGGAACGAGCCGCAACAGCCTGCCACCAAGCGCGCGGCGCAGCATTGGCAGGGCTGACGGAATCAGTGACATTATCGCGCTCTGGCCTCCGCGTTGGCTTCGCTGGCTTGTCGGTCGTGGCGCAGTGGCAGCCGTTTTGGCCATCCCATCATGACGAGCAGCGCAAATCTGGCGGCACCTGCCAGATTCATAAAGACAATAGGCCAGTGCGACAGATCGAGGTCGCGGTCAAAGCGAGGACGGCCCGCCAGTTCCCTGAACGCGGCCCGCGCGGACCAATAGACATGGCGAAGCAGCCAAGGGGCGTGGCGGACATGTTTCAGGCACAGCGCACCATTACCGAGGCTATAGTCGCGGTGCAGCCTGTCGATCGATTTGCGGTCTCGCCGGCCGTGATGATGCAAGACCGTCATGTCGGGCACATACTCGACCGGCATGCCGAGCAGCATCGCCCGCACGAGATAATCAGTATCTTCAGCCGAGCGTAGCGGGCCGCCAGCGCCGAAGCGTTCGTCGAACGAGCCGATGCGGGCCGCGACGTCGCGGTGCATGGTCATGTTGCAGCCGAGCACGAAGCCGCCGGGGTGGACCGCCGGGGTCAGCCGCTCGCTTGCCTCGCGGAGCTTTATGGTGAAGGGCAGGTCCCGGGCATCACCGAGCTCGACCCGGCCGCCGCGGATCAGCCACTTCTCGCCACTCCGGTAGTGCCGCTCCAGGTCGCGGAGATAGTCGCGGTCGAGCTTGCAGTCGTCGTCGACGAAGACCAGCACGCGGCCTCGCGCTCGCGCCAATCCGGCATTGCGGGCAGCGGCTAGTCCGGGGCGAGTCTCCGAGACGGCTGTGACTGGGATGTCGGAAGTTTCGGCGATAGCGGCCAGCCGCTTTGACGTGCCGTCCCGTGAACCATTATCGACCACCACCAACTCTGCCGCGAAGGTGGCGTGCACCCGGCATGCCGCCTGGATCGAGGCTATGCAAGCCTCCAGCACAGCGGCGCGGTCGCGCGTGCAGACGATGAAACTGACCTCGAGCGACGGCCGCTCCGATCGGGGAGATGTCGGGACAGGCGCACTCGCAAACTGGTGATCGCGCAGGAGCGGGTGGGGCCTGTCGGTCATACCAGTCCCCGCTGATAACGCGCAAGCACCGCTTCGGCCGGCGTGGTTTTGAAGAAGTAGGCCACCGCGTCCGCCCGCTTTCCGGCCCTTATCGAGAGCAGGCTGAGCCAAGGCGCCCAGACGCCGGGACGCAGCGCATATTGTTCGCGGCGCCGGATGAAATTCCATCTCGCCGTCCGCGTGAGCAATTCGTGGGTGAGCGGCGGTTCTCCTTCGTCGCCGACGAGTTGGTAGAGGAAATAGAACAGGTTCAGCGCGCCTGCCTCGAAGCTTGGCCGTGTGTCGGTCGGCAGCTCGGAAATCCGCTCTTCGAGCGCACGGATGAAATCGGCTGCGCGCGAAACCGTGTCGAAAGAGACGGCCTCGCCGATGTCGCGCAGATCCGCTGTGGTTTCCGCAAGCCCCTCACGCTCGAGATTTTCGGCCACGATCCGCAAATGCGTCCTGCGCATTTCCTTGGCATGCCGCATGGTCACGCTTCCCGCGTGGATGCGATAGACGAGCAGGCTATCGGGCAATATGGTCGCCGGGAAACGGCCGGCAAGCCGTCTGAAGAGATCGAAATCCTCGGCATGCCTATATTTTGGATCGTAATAGAGATCGTTGTTCCCAATAACCTTCCTGTTATAGATCACCGTCGGATGTAAGAATATCGTAAAGAACATCGACAATATGTCGAGCCGGCCGAGCCGGAACACCGGGTCTAGCCTGCCTTTGGCGATACGGCCGTGAAGCAAGGTATCGACGCAGGCGCCGCAGAAGCCGAGATCGGGCCGCCGCTCGAACAGTGCGACCTGGCGCGAGAGGCGCCGGGGATAGGCGACATCGTCCGCATCCATTCGCGCAACAAGCTCGCCCTGGGCCAGTCGTAGCCCTTCATTGAGGGTGGCGACGAGGCCGCGGTTCTCACGCGAGATGACAGAAACGCGATTGTCTGCCCGGCGGTATCGTTCGAGAATCTCGAGCGAGTTGTCAGTCGATCCGTCATCGATAGCGATGACCTCCAGGCGATCGTAGTCTTGCCGCAGAATGCTCTCCAGCGCAGCGGTGAGATAAGGCCCGGCATTGTAGACCGGCAGCAGGACGGAGACGAGCGGCGCGGTGGTCATCTCTGCGCATCCGTTCGCCGGAGTTCGAGTGCGGCGCGGCCATCGGGGGATCCGCCGGGATAGGCGTCCGCCGCCCTGCCGAGCCAGCCGGCATCGCCAGAGCGTGCCTGGGAGCGGCGGCGCGCTACATAGGGGAAGCGGCGCTTGAGGCCGTTGAGCGGCTTTTCGAAAGCCGTCCACGAGATCGAAGCGACGGCGATCGTGGCGGCGCTCGCGACCAGGAAACGCCCTGGCCCCTGCTCCGAGACATTGAGCGGGATCCAGGGCTGTGACTTGACGGCGAGCGACAGAAGGATCGGATGGTAAAGATAGACGCCGTAGCTGATGCGGCCCAGTGACAGCAGCGGTGGCAGTTCGAAAACCCTGCCGAGGACGCCGCCAAGGCCGGCTGAACAGGCGGCCACAACGGCCACCAGCGGCACTAGGGGCAGGATCTGCAGCAACGCCCAGCGGGCCCATTCCAGCATAGGATCGGCCGGCGCAGGGATAAGCCACTCAATCGCCAGGAAGACAGCCGCAAGGGCTGGCCAGCCTAGCCGCATCCATTGCGGCAGGCCGGCGCCTCTGGTCCGCCAGCAGGCAAGCAAAGCACCAAACGCCAGCGCGTCCATCGATGCTGGCGGCAGCAGGTCGCGCGCTAGCGCCGGGGTGGCGGTGATCGGCCAGTAGAAGCGATAGGCCAGCGACAACAGGATGACGCCGATAGTGATCGCTTCCACCCGCAGGCGGGGTGCGAGAAGCACGACCAGCGGCCAGGCGATATAGAACTGCTCCTCGATGCTCAGGCTCCAGAAATGGCAGAGTAGCCAGGGCGTCCATTCGTTGCGCAGCGCGTACCAAAAATTCGACAGGTAAAGCGCATGCCAGACGAGCGATCCACTGGACTGCTCCAGATCGGTCAGCCAGACGAACCCAAGCACGGCGAAATAGGGCGGGAATATGCGCAGCGCGCGCCTGATGTAGAAGGAACTCAATGCAGGGCCGGCTTTGAATTCGGCCGCGGCGCGCGCTTCGAGCAGCAGTCGTGTGATCAGGAAGCCGCTCAGCACAAAAAAAAGCCGCACCCCGATGTGGCCCCAAAAGGAGGACCCGTTGGGTGCAAGGAAATGGGAATAGAGAACCATCGTGACAGCGATGGCGCGCAGAGCGTCCAACTGATTGTCACGCGCGACCGCCATCAGCCATTTCCGCCGGTCTGAAATCTCCGATGAAGCCAGCGGCCCTGCATTCCGGGCCTCAGGTCGAGGCCTGCCAGCGTCGAGAGTGCGCCGACAACATCAAACCCGCGCCTTTTGCGCGGGGCAGCCTCGAAATCGGTGCTGGCCAGCGAAAAATTCAAGCTGATCAACTTGGCGGAATCCTCCACGGCGCACTTCCCAGTACCAAATCCCCCAAGAAATGGTGCAACCGGGCAATGGTGCAGTGCAACACAAAATATCTATCGAGCTGTAATATTCGTGTGAGTTACTGATAAAAATGGGTATGATTTGCGAGTGCGTTGCGTCGCTGAGGGTTTTTCACGTCCGCAATGCTGTACGAGAAGTGGTACCATGTCAGAAAAGACACGGTTTAATTACACAACTATAATCCGGAGTGTCTGATATAGGTCAAAATTGACGAAGATTATTCTAAGGTAGTGGTTTTGTATCTTATAAATTATGCTTGTAGTGTCGGGTTCTCTAGGTTGTCGATCTTGCGCGATGCAGCATAGTCGATGGTCAAGCGTCTGACGACGCAATCCTGTGGCGGCGGCCATATGGCGCATGTCGACGAGGCAGACAGGAAGTGCCGGTGTTGGCCTAGGGAGTGACGTGCATTAGCCTTGCACCTGCCGTCACGCTTGCGTCGGATGGAGAACTGGTGCCGCTTAGGTGACTCGAACACCTGACCCCATCATTACGAATGATGTGCTCTACCAACTGAGCTAAAGCGGCCCAGGAAGCGCGAAGCCTCCAGGATCGGCTGGGTGATAGACTCAACCGGCCGCTAATTCAAGATGGGCAACCGTGATTTCAAGGCTGGATCCGGCAATTCGTCCCGTCATTTTCCATTGGCGCGGAATAAGCCACCGCCTCGTTTGCTTTTTCGGTTACGCGGAGACGTCGCGCCGGACTGCGCGCAAATTGCCCGGCGAGGCGGCAAACGGGACTGATTTTATTGCCAAAAAGCATCGAAATGGGCGTTGAACAGGCCTGTAAGGCAGAATGCGGGCGCTCGCCCGTTGATTGATTGGTCGCCTGCGGCTAACGATCATGGCAATGTAAGCGAACGGACAGGGGAATTCGCTTGGACGCGATCGAAAAAGCGATCCGCAACGCCTTCGAGAAAGGCAACGCCGAGGACCGGGCATTTCGCGAGAGGGTCTATCGGTCGGCTTTCGCGGCGCTCGACCGCGTGCTCCAGGCCAATCCCGGCGTGACGGTGGAAGCCGCCATCAAGCGCCGCAAGGCGGTCCAGGAAAAGATCGCCGAGATCGAATCCGAATTCCTGCCCGCGGTCCCCGATGTCGCCGCGCAGACGCAGAGCGCTGCGCAGACACAAGATACCGCGCTGACGCAACGCGTTGCGCAGCCGCAAGACGCCGTACAGGGCGCCGCCGAAGCGCCCGCGGTCGATGCCCCGACAGGTGTCGCGGCCGGACCGTCGCCGGCGATCGTCGTTGATGAACCGGTTCAGCCCGAGGCATCCGACGCGCCGCGTTCGCGCGTGCTGCCGGTCGTCCCCGACATCATGCCTGACGCCACGCTGCCCGGCGCCCCGGCGATCGATATGGCCGATTCCGCGCCGGCCGAGGCCGCGGCGGAAGTGGCGCCTGACCGTGATGAAAGGCGGATGAGGGGCCGCCGCCTGCCGCTGACGGCGATCTTCTTTGGCGTGACGTTGCTCGCCGCCGCCGGCATCGGCCTCTATTTCGCCGTGCAGACCGGAGTCTTCAAGACGCCGGCGCAGCTCGACACGGCGCCGCCCGAAGCGCCGCCGACCGTCGACGATGACGACTTCACGCCGCCCGCCGATACAACTGAGCCGCAGCAGCCTGGCGCGCCGCAGCAGCCTGGTGTCGCCGAACAGACGCGCGACTGGATCAACGTGTTTACACCCACCGATCCAACGCATGTGGCGACCCCGTCCGACGCCAAGGCCGATGTCGTGCAGGACGACACCGGCTCCTTCCTGCGCATCCGCTCCGGTGCTTCCGGCTCGGCCATCAGCTTCGATGTCGGGCAGGGCGTGCTGGAGAAGCTTGCCGGCAAACATGCCGTGTTCGACGTCGTCGCCCGCGCCGAGGACGGCAAGGACACGCAGATCTCCGTCGACTGCAATTTCGGCGATCTCGGCGATTGCGGCCGCAAGCGCTATGCGGTCGGCCAGCAGCGTAACGAATATCTGTTCGACGTGAAATTCCCCGACAAGCCCCCGGGCGCCGCCGGCAGCATCGCCATCAACTCCGACTTCGACAAGCAGGGCAAGGCGGTCGACATCTACGAGATCCGCGTCTCGATCGAACCGTGAGCGCTGCCTAGCGATCCAGCAGCGCCTGCAGCGTCTCGATGCGGTCGGCTTCGGCGGTCGGCTTGTCCCAGCGCAGCCGTGAGATGCGGGGAAATCGCATCGCAACGCCGGATTTGTGGCGAGTCGAACGATTGAGACCTTCGAACGCCACCTCCAGCACCAGGCCTTGGCTGCGGTCGGCGCGCACCGAGCGCACCGGGCCGAAACGCTCGACCGTGTTGTCGCGGACAAATTTGTCAATCTGCTTCAGCTCCTCGTCGGTGAAGCCGAAATAGGCCTTGCCGACCGGCACCAGTTCCTCTGCGCCTTCCGGCCCCGACCAGACGCCGAACGTATAGTCGGAATAAAAGCTTGACCGCTTGCCATGGCCGCGCTGCGCATACATCAGCACAGCATCGACCGTGTGCGGATCGCGCTTCCACTTGAACCACGGGCCTTTCGGCCGTCCCGCGAGATAGGGCGAATCCCAGCGCTTCAGCATCACGCCTTCGATGATCGGGTGCGGCGGCGCGCGGCGCAGTTCCTCCAGCGTTTGCCAATCCGGGAATTCGACGAATGGCGACAGATCGAAACGGTGCGGGTCCAGCGTTGTGATGAAGGCCTCAAGACGGGCCCGCCGCTCGCGGAAAGGTAGCGCGCGCAAATCTTCGCCGTTGATCTGCAGCGCATCGTAGCAGCGCATGAAGGCCGGGTATTGCTGCTGTATCTTCGGGGCCACGCTCTTGCGATTGAGCCGCTGTTGCAGGTCCGAAAACGTGCCGGTCGCCGCAGGCTCGCCGACCAGCAATTCGCCGTCGAGCGCGGCGGAAAAATTCATCGCCTGGGCGAGATCGGGGAATGCGCCGGACACATCGTCGCCGGTGCGCGAATAGAGCCGGCGCACGCCGCCCTCGCACACCGCCTGAACGCGGATGCCGTCCCATTTCCATTCCGCGGCATAGGCGGCCGGATCGAGCTTTTCGAGGTCGCCGTCGCCGACCGGGTTCGACAGCATCACCGGACTGAACAGGGCAAGTGCGGTCCGCTTCGGCTTCTCGGCCTTGCCTTCCAGCCACGCGAACAGCGAGATATAGGGCGGCGTCAGCCCGTGCCACAGCTCCTCGATCTCGGCGACATCGACCTTGCCGAAATCGGCCAGCGCCTGTTTGGCCAGCCGCGCCGAAACGCCGATGCGCAAGCCGCCGGTGACCAGCTTGATGATGGCAAAGCGCGCCGAAATGCCGGCGCTGTCGAGCAGCCCGGCCAGCACCTTGGGTCCGTCGGAGCGGCTCGCCGCCTGCAGCGTCGCCACGACGTCGCCAAGCGTCGGCTCCCGGTTGGGGATATGTCCCGGCGTTTGCGGCCAGACCAGCGACACGGTTTCAGCGAGGTCGCCGACATAGTCGTAGGAATAGCCGAACAGCACCGGATCCATGCGCTCGGTGACCAGCGTGCGCAGCATCGCCGGCTTGACCGCCGCAATGTTGAGGTCGCCGGTGATCGCCGCCAGCGCCAGCCCGCGGTCGGGGTCCTCGACGCTGCGGAAATAGTCGACGAGCAGCGTCAGCTTGCCATTGCGCGACGGCGTCAGCACCAAGCGGTCGAGGAGTTCGGCGAAACGGTTCATGCGTCGCCCCACGCCAATGGTGAAAACCGGCGCGAGGCACCCCCCTCTGGCCTGCCGGCCATCTCCCCCTCAAGGAGGAAGATCGGATGTCGCGCCGGCCTTGGCCAATCTCCGATATTGGCGGAGATGAGCCGGCATTGGAGCTGCCAATATGCCCCCTTGACGGGGAGATGTCCGGCAGGACAGAGGGGGGCGCAACGGGTCGCGGCGCTGGTGATCACCATCAATCGCCCTCGTCCTCATAGCCCACAAGGTGCAGTGGCCTGGCGGCGATGCCTTCCAGCTCGCACCAGCGCACCAGCGCTTCCTCGCGGCCATGCGTCACCCAGATTTCGCCGGCGCCCGTCTCCTTGACGGTGGCGGTCAGTTCGTCCCAGTCGGCGTGGTCGGAAATGATCAGCGGCAGTTCGACGCCGCCTTGCTTGGCGCGCTGGCGGATGCGCATCCAGCCCGAGGCGAAGCACGAGATCGGGTCGGGAAAGCGCCGCGCCCAGCGGTCGGCGAAGGCCGATGGAGGGCCGACAACGATGACCCCAGTGAAATCCTGCTTGCCGCCGCTGTCGACGGTTGCCGGCTCCAGCGTGCCGAGGTCGATGCCCTGGCTCTGGTAATATTCGCTGAGCTTGGCCAGCGCGCCGTGGATATAGATCGGCCTGTCATAACCGGCATCGCGCAGCAGCCGCATCACCCGCTGTGCCTTGCCCAGCGCATAGGCGCCGACCAGATGCGATCGCTCGGGAAACTGCGCCGCCGATTTGAGCAGCCGGGCGATCTCCTCCGTGTCGGGCGGATGGTGAAACACCGGCAGACCGAAGGTCGCCTCGGTGATGAAGACGTCGCATTGGACCGGTTCGAACGGTGCGCAGGTCGCGTCCTTCTGGCGCTTGTAGTCGCCGGAGGCGACGATGCGCCTGCCCTTGTGCTCGACCGCGATCTGCGCCGAGCCCAGCACATGGCCGGCCGGATGGAAGGTGACGCTGACATCGTTCAGCGCCATAGCTTCGCCAAGCACGGCCGCTTGCGTTGTCCCGGCAAAATCCTCGCCATAACGCAACCCCATAATGTCGAGCGTCTGCTGCGTCGCCAGCACCGAACGATGGCCGGATCGGGCATGGTCGGAATGGCCATGCGTGATCAACGCCCGGTTGACTGGCCGCACCGGGTCGATGAAGAAATCGCCGCATGGGCAATAAAGGCCTTCAGGCCGGGGATGGAGCAGGTCGCTGGCGCGCATCCAGTCAAGATAGTGGCTAATTCCAGCGCGGGAAGCCTGTTGCAAGAGACTGCTGACTCGGCCTACAGCCAGCCACCGGCCGCATCAGCCGGCGGGGCCATCGCCATGCAACCGCTGAAAATCTCGTCCGGCGACCTGACCGCCGACCGTCGCGCCGACTATGCCGAGATGCTTTTCGGGTCGGGCGAGCACGCGGCAGCGACGGAGCTGCTGCTCGGCGCGCTGGAACTGGCGCCGCAATGGGCGGCGGGCTGGTTCCGCCTGGGCGAGATGCAGGAGGCAACGGGGCTGCTCGACCTGGCGACGCAGGCCTGGGCGACGGTGCTGAAACTGGACCCGGCGGATCGCCTGGGTGCTGCGCTGAAGCTGCAGCTGATCGGCAAGGCGCCGGCTGCCGCAGCGCCACCCAGCGCCTTCGTCGAGACGCTGTTCGACCACTATGCCGAGACTTTCGAGGACTCGCTGGTCGACAAGCTCGGCTACCGGCTGCCGGAGTTTCTCGATCGCGCCATTCGCGCGGCAAGACCGGGCCGCTTTTCGCTGGCGCTCGATCTCGGTTGCGGCACCGGTCTGATGGGCGAGAAACTGCGGCCGGTCGCCGAACGGCTGGAGGGCTACGACATCTCCGCCGCCATGCTGAAAAAGGCCCGCGCCAAGGGCGTCTACGACCTGCTCGCCAAGGCCGATCTGCAGCATTTCGCCTATGCCGGGCCGAAAGCCGATCTGGTGGCGGCGGCCGACGTGTTCATCTATGTCGGCGCGCTCGATCGCGTGGTGAAGACCGTCGCCGGCATTCTGGCCACCAATGGCCTGTTTGCCTTTTCCGTCGAAACGCCAGCCAAGGGCGGGGCGGGCGGCGACGCCGGTTTTGCGCTGCAGCCGTCTCGTCGCTACGCCCATTCTCAAGCCTATGTCGAGCGGGTGCTTGCCGCAAACGGCCTGTCGGTGCTGTCGATGCAGCCGACCGTCATCCGCTGGGATCGCCGCCAGCCGGTCGGCGGGCTTGCCGCGCTGGCGGTGCCCTCGTCCAAGGGTTGATGTCTCGTCTTGTTCGAAAACGTGAATAGGATTTTTGCGGCTGGCGCGGCATCAGGTAGGATACAAGCCGAGAAAAGCCCTCGGCAGGCATTGAGGAGGAACACATGCGCTGGAACATGATGGTCTTGGTGTCTTGCCTGGCAATGACCGGCTGCATGGGCAGTTCGATGTCGGAGCGGCAGGACCAGGACGTGCAATCGTCGCTGCAATATGACAACGTGGCTTGCGACCAGTTGCTGGCGCAGCGCAACGAACTGGCGCAGCAATACCATCTGTCGACGGACGCCAAGCCGAGCTTCTCCAATCCGGCGATGGGCTTCGGCCCGTTCACGCCGGATATGCGCTCCAAAAGCAAGCGCGATACTGATCTGGCAAGTGGCAAGATCGACGCCATGAACCGCTCGATCGTCCGCCGCGACTGCGGCACGCCCAACAAGCAGAAGAAGTTCAGTCTGCCGAGCTGAACCTGGACTTCCTCAGTACCCCGCCTTGCGGTCGACCACGTTATCAAGCTTTTCGCCGCGCTCGAAGGCATCCATCTGCCGCAACATGCTCGGCGCCAGGTGGACAGGGTCGGAGGTCGCCGCCGCGTGCGGCGTCACGAACACTTTCGGGTGACTCCATAGCGGACTGGTCTTCGGCAGCGGCTCGACCTCGAACACGTCGAGGCTCGCCTCCTTCAGCGTGCCGTCGCCCAGCGCGCGCAATATGTCGGCGTCCTTCTGCAGCCGGCCGCGCCCGGCATTGATCAGCACCGAGCCGCCGAGGCCGTTGCGCTTGCGCAATTCCTTCAGCACGCCGTAATTGATGATGCCGTGCGTATCCGGCGTCAGCGGCAGCAGCACCACCAGTATGTCGGTGGCGTTGAGGAAGGGGATCAGCCCGGCCTCTCCGGCATAGGTCGCAACGCCTTTCATGGCCTTGTCGCTGCGCGACCAGCCATTGACGGCAAAGCCGAGCGACAACAGCACCGACGCCGCGGCGCGGCCGAGATTGCCGAGCCCCATAATGCCGACCGAGATGTCGCCGGCCGGCCGCTGCGGCGGTTCGTGCCAGGTCTTCTTCGGCTGCTGGGCACGATAGAGCATGCCCTGGCGATGATGGTCGAGCACCCGCCAGACGACATATTCGGTCATGTATTGGGTGAGGTTGTCGGCTACCACTTTGACGATCGGCACATCGGGCAGGCCGGGATCGGCGAAGATATGGTCGACGCCGGCGCCGATCGAGAAGATTGCGCGTAGATTGGGCAGCGATTTCAAGAGGTTCGGCTTCTGCTTCCACACCACCGCATAGGTGATCGACGGATCCGAAGCGCCGTCCGGCTCCAGCACCACTTCGCGCTCGGCCGACAGCAGCTCGCGCCAGCGCTGCGGATGAAAGCCGGTGACGGCAAGCAGGATTTTGCCTTTTTCCATTTGCGGATTGTATTCCCTGTTATTCGCTGACGATACCGACCGGCGCCGTCTCGATCTTGAACGCGGCCGAGATCAGCGCCTTCGTATAGTCGGTCTGCGGCCGCTCGAAAATCTGTTCGGAAGGGCCGGCTTCGACGATCTTGCCATTGCGCATGACGATGACGTCATTGGCAAGGGCGCGAATGACTTTCAGATCGTGGCTGATGAACAGATAGGCAAGGTCGTGCCTGGCCTGCAGATTGCGTAAGAGGTCGACCACTTGCGCCTGCACGCTCATGTCGAGCGCCGAGGTCGGTTCGTCCAGCATGACGAAGCGTGGATTGAGCACCATGGCGCGCGCAATGGCGACGCGCTGGCGCTGACCGCCGGAGAATTCATGCGGATAGCGGTTCCTGGTCGCCGGATCGAGCCCGACCTCCTTCAGCACGGCGACGACCTTGTCGTCGCGTTGGTCGGGCGACAGCTTCGGCTCGTGGATCTTCAAGCCTTCCTCGATGATCTCCGAGACCGACATGCGCGGGCTGAGCGACCCGAACGGGTCCTGGAAAACGATCTGCAACTCGCGGCGCAGCGGCCGCATGGCGTTGAAGGAAAGCTGGTTGATGTCGCTGCCATTGAACTGGATGGTGCCGGTCGATGAGATCATCCGCGCCAGCGCCAGGCCGAGCGTCGTCTTGCCGGAGCCGGATTCGCCGACGACGCCGAGCGTCTGGCCGGCGCGTACGGTGACGTCGATTCCGTCAACTGCCTTCACATTGTCGACGGTGGTGCGAAAGAAACCCTTCTTGATCGGGAACCAAACCTTGATGTCCTTGCCGGTCATCACAGGCTTGGCGGCGTCGTTGGCGGCCGGCGGCTTGCCTTTCGGCTCGGCGGCCAACAGGTGCTTGGTATAGGCGTGTTGCGGGTTGGCGAAGATGTCCCTGGTCGGCCCGGTCTCGACGATCTTGCCTTTGGTCATCACGCAGACGCGGTCGGCGATCTTTCTGACAATGCCGAGATCATGGGTGATGAACAGCATTGACATGCCCTTGCGGCTCTTCAGCCCCGCCAGCAATTCGAGGATCTGCGCCTGCACGGTGACGTCGAGCGCCGTCGTCGGTTCGTCGGCGATCAGCAGTTCCGGTTCGTTGGCCAGCGCCATGGCGATCATGACGCGCTGCCGCTGGCCGCCGGACAATTGGTGCGGATAGGCGTCGAGCCGCTTTTCCGGTTCGCGAATGCCGACCTCGTTGAGCAGCGCCAGCGTGCGCGCCTTGGCCTGGCGGTCGCCCATGCCCTGATGCAGCGCCAGGATCTCGACGATCTGCTGCTCGATCGTGTGCAGAGGATTGAGCGAGGTCATCGGCTCCTGGAAGATCATGGTGATCTTGTTGCCGCGCACGCTGCGCAACTGCTTTTCGTTCATCGCCAAAAGGTCGGCGCCCTGGAACAGGATCTTGCCCGAGGGATGGCTGGCCGTCGGGTAGGGCAGCAGCTTCAGAACCGACAGCGCCGAGACCGATTTGCCGGAACCGGATTCGCCCACAAGCGCCACCGTCTCGCCCTTGGCGAGATCGAAGGAGATGTGGTCGACGGCTATCGACTGGTTGCCGCCTTGCGTGAAGGCAACGCTGAGATCGCGGACCGAGAGCAGGGGCTCGCTCATCGGAACGCCTTGCGCGGATCGAACGCATCGCGCGTCGCCTCGCCGATGAACACCAGCAGCGACAGCATCAGCGAGATGACGATGAAGCCCGATATACCGAGCCAGGGGGCATTGAGGTTACTCTGCGCCTGTTTTAGCAGTTCACCGAGCGACGCGGTGCCGGGCGGCAGGCCGAAGCCGAGATAGTCGAGCGAGGTCAGTGTCGAGATCGAGGCGCTGACCAGGAAAGGCATGAAGGTCAGCGTCGCCACCATGGCATTAGGCAGAAGATGGCGCAGCATGATGGTGCGGTTGGACACACCAAGCGCGCGGGCCGCGTTGACATATTCGAAGTTGCGTGCGCGCAGGAATTCGGCGCGCACCACGCTGACAAGCGACGTCCAGGAGAACAGCAGCATCAGCCCGAGCAGGATGAAGAAGCCCGGCGGCAGGATGGCGGCGACGATCAGCAGCAGATACAGCAGCGGTATCGCCGACCAGATTTCTATGAAGCGTTGAAAGAGAAGGTCGGTCCAGCCGCCGAAATACCCTTGCAGCGCGCCGGCGGCGACGCCGATAACCGACGAACCCGCAGTCAGGATCAACCCGAACAGCACGGAAATCCTAAACCCGTAGATGATGCGCGCCAGCACGTCGCGCGCCTGGTCATCGGTACCCAGCCAGTTCCAGTTGCCGACAATGCAGTCAGGATCGGCAGCGCCTTGCGGATATTGGCTGCATCGCCTCTGCGCGTCGTATTCCCATGACGGTTTTGCGGGAGCGGCGTCGGGGATCGCATTGTTGACGGTGCGGTAGGAATAGCGGATTGGCGGCCAGATCATCCAGCCATTGGCGTTGATCTCGTCGCGGATGACCGGGTCGCGATAGTCGGTGACGGCGTAGAAGCCGCCGAATTTTTCCTCGGGGTAGGCGACCGCCACCGGGAACAGGATCTCGCCTTTGTAGTAGGCGACGATCGGCCTGTCGTTGGCGATCAGTTCGGCAAACAGCGACAGCACGAACAGAGCGAGGAATATCCACAACGACCAGTAGCCGCGCCGGTTGGCCTTGAAGTTCTGCCAGCGCCGCTTGTTGAGCGGCGACAGCCAGGGGCGGGCGATCCTTGTCGGTGTGATCTCGGCTGCAGCCTGCGTCATCAGACGTCTCTCCGCTCGAAATCGATGCGCGGATCGACCCATGTGTAGATCAGGTCGGACAACAGCGTCACGAACAAACCAAGCAGCGAAAATATATAGAGGTTGGCGAACACGACCGGATAGTCGCGCGCCAACACGGACCTGAAACCGAGCAGCCCGAGACCGTCGAGGGAAAAGATGTTCTCGATCAAAAGCGAGCCGGTGAAGAAGGCCGAGATGAAGGCCGCTGGAAAGCCGGCAATGACGATCAGCATTGCGTTGCGGAACACATGTCCGTAAAGCACCCGCCGCTCCGACAGGCCCTTGGCACGGGCCGTCACCACATACTGTTTGCGTATCTCTTCCAGGAAGGAGTTCTTGGTCAGCAGCGTCGTCGTCGCGAAGGCCGACAGCACCAGCGCCGTCAGCGGCAAGGTCATGTGCCAGAAATAATCGACGATCTTGTCGGGCCACGACAATTGGTCCCAATTGTCGGAGACGATGCCGCGCAGTGGGAACCAGTCCCAGAAGGAGCCGCCCGCGAACAGCACCATCAGCAATATGCCGAACAGGAAGGCCGGTATGGCATAGCCGACGATGATCACGCCGCTGGTCCAGACGTCGAAGGCGGAGCCGTCCTTGACCGCTTTGCGGATGCCAAGGGGGATCGAGATCAGATAGGACAACAGCGTGATCCACAGCCCAAGCGAGATCGACACCGGCATCTTCTCCAGGATCAGGTCAAGAACCGAGATGTCACGGAAATAGCTGTCGCCGAAATCGAAGCGGGCATAGTTCCACAGCATCATGCCGAAGCGTTCGAGCGGTGGTTTGTCGAAGCCGAATTGCTTTTCCAGCTTCTTGATGAATTCCGGATCGAGCCCTTGCGCGCCGCGATACTTCGAGCCGACGTCACCGGCCACATCGAAATTGCCGCCGCCTCCTGCATCGCCGCCGCCGCTGCCGAGGCGGTCGCTGCCGCCCTGGTTGGTCAGGCTGGCGATGACCTGCTCGACCGGTCCACCCGGTGCGAATTGAGTGACGACGAAAGCAACCGCCATGATGCCGAACAGGGTCGGTATCATCAGCAGGATACGGCGCAGTATGTAGGCGCCCATCAGCTTTCACCCTCCCCCTTGTGGGGAGGGTCGATCCGCGAAGCGGAGCGGGGTGGGGGTAGTCTCGATCCGGCGTACGCCGTCACACCCCCACCCCGGTTCGCCATTCGCGCTGCGCACGAAGTGCTCACCGACCCTCCCCACGAGGGGGAGGGTAAAGTGCCGCGCAACAGCCTACCCTTTGCCAATTTTTGCCGCCTTGCCCTTGTCGACCCACCACAGCGCTTCGACCGGGAAGTCGAAATCGGGTTTCCGCTCGGGAAAACCGAACATGTCCCAATAGGCGCTTCGATGATTCGCCAGGAACCAACTTGGAATCCAATCCCTCCGTGCACGCAAGACCCGGTCGAGCGCGCGCATGGCAATTGTCAGGCTTTCGCGACCCTCGGCGGCACCTGCGGCGTCAACCAGGGCGTCGATGGCCGGGCTCGACGTTCCCGGCAGATTGCGAGAGCCCGATACGGTAGCTGCTCGCGAATGGAAAATGGTTTCGAGGTCGTCACGGGTTGGCGTCGCCGGAAACGAGGCCGCGACCGAGACGAGGTCGTAGTCGAACGAATTCTGCCGCAGCTGATATTGCGCGGCATCCACCAGCCGGATCGAGGCATCGATGCCGACCGCCTTCATGTTTTCGACCCAGGGCGAGTAGACCTGTTCGAAGACTTCGTCGTCGACAAGAAACTCTGCGGACAACCGACCACCCTTGTCGTTCACGACGAAATTGCCGGACCGTTTCCAGCCGGCCTCGGCCAGAAGCTTGGCCGCCTTGCCAAGCAACTGCCGGTCGCGGCCGGAGCCGTTCGACGCGTCCTGGATCACGGCTTCGCCAAAAGCCTCGGCGGGAATCTGCTCACGCAGCGGCTCAAGAAGAGCCAATTCTTGTGGCGACGGTCTGCCCTCGGCGCGAAATTCGGATTTCTCGAAGCAGGATTGCGAGCGCTCATAGGAACCGTAGAAGAAATTGCGCCGCGTCCATTCGAAGTCGAAGCAGAGCCCGATCGCCTGCCGCACGCGCGAGTCGCGAAACTGCTCGCGCCGCTGGTTGACGGCGGTGGCCTGCATGGAGGGCATGGTTTCAGCCGGGAATTCGTGTTTCACCACCTTGCCGGCAATGAAAGCGGGGAAGTCATAACCCGTCGCCCAAATGCGAGAGACGGCCTCCTCCTTGTAGAGGATCTCGCCCTTCTTGAACGCCTCGAAGGAAGCGTTGCGGTCCTGATAGAACTCGATCCGGATGCGCCCGAAATTGCTCTGGCCACGATTGACCGGCAGGTCATTGCCCCAATAATCAGCCACACGCTCATATTCGATCCAGGCCCCTGCCGACCAGCGATCGACCTTGTACGCGGCTGACCCCAGCGGCGGGTTCATCTGCGAGGAATCGAACGGGTTGGCCGTATAGAAAGCCTTCGACAGGATCGGGAACGCTACGACGTTGAGGATGGTGCGGCTTGTCTGCTTGCCGGAGAAGTTAAGCTTCAACGTGTGAGCGTCAATGGCGATCGCGTCGTTCAGGTGAGTAAGCGGCAGCGAATAGTCCGGATGGCCCTTGTCCTTCAGCAGCTTGAAGGTAGAGGCGGCGTCCTCAGCCGTCAGCGGCGTGCCGTCATGGAAACGGGCCTGCGGGCGCAGTGAGAAGGTGAAACCGTTGCGGTCGTCGGAAATCGTCACGCCGTCTGCGATCAGCCCGTAGACGGCGTCAGGCTCGTCGAAAGCCCTCACCATCAGTGAATCGAAACACATCTCCATGCGCTGAGGCGAATCGCCCTTGGGGACGAACGAATTCAGCGTGTTGAAGGTCAGCGGCGTCTGGTTGGAGCCCCAGGTGCGCGGCAGGAAGTTGAAGGTGCCGCCTTGCGGCGCATCGACATTGACATAGTCGAAATGAGTGAAGTCCGGCTTGTATTTGAGGTCGCCGAAAGCCGACAGTCCATGCAGTTTCACGCCGGTTGGGCTGGCGGCGAAAGCCTTGCCCGGCAGCAGCGCAGCAACGGCCGCGGCGCCACTGAGGGCCAGGAAATCGCGGCGAGGGAGCCCCGCCATCAATTGCTGCCCTTGTACTTGGCGGCCAGGGCCTTTTCCTTGTCCGCATCGATCCACCAGGAATCGATATCGGCGCCACGGTAGCCGGGCTGCTTTTCCGGGATGCCGAACTTGTTCCAGTAAGCCAGCCACACAACGGCGCGATAGTATTGCGGCACCACATAGTAATTCCACAGCAGCACGCGGTCGAGCGCATGGGTGGTGGCGACGAGGTCATCGCGATCCGTGGCAAAAATGATGCGGTCGACAAGGGCGTCAACGACCGGGTTCTTGATGCCGGAATAATTGCGCGATGCCGGTGTGTCGGCGGCCTTGGAGCTCCAGAAATCGCGCTGCTCGTTGCCGGGCGATTCCGACTGTTGGAGCTGTCCTGTGATGACGTCGTAATCGAAATTTCTGACGCGGTTGGTGTACTGGCTCGGGTCGACGATGCGCAGTGTCGCATCGACGCCGATCTTGCGCAGATTGGCGATCCAAGGGCTGGAAATGACCTGGTCGGTTTCATTCGAGCCTAGGATTTCAAACTTGAATGGCTCGCCGGTCTTGGCGTTGACCATCTTGCCGCCCTTAATCACCCAGCCGGCCTGGGCGAACAGGTCGACCGCCTGCTTCAGATATTTGCGCTCCGCCTGCGGCGAATCGTAGACCGGCAACTTGAATTCCTGGGTGAATACTTCCGGCGGCAGCTTGTCGCGGTACTTCTCCAGGATCTCCAATTCCTTGCCTTGCGGCAAGCCGCTGGAGGCTAGGTCCGTGCCCTGGAAATAGCTGTGGGTGCGAGTGTTGAAACCGAAGAACAGCGTGCGGTTCATCGATTCGAAATCGAACGGGTAGGTGAGCGCGGCCCTGACCAGACGATCGGCAAACAACCTATGTCTCTGGTTGAGCATGAAAGCCTGCATCGGCTCGGGCGAGGTGGTCTTGAACTCCTGCTTGATCACATCGCCGGCCTTGATCGCCGCGAAATCATAAAATGTCGCCCAGCGCTTCGAGCTGTTTTCCGGCTTGATATCGTCGAGGCCACCTTTCTTGAACGCCTCCCAGGAGGCGTTGTCGTCAAGAATGTAGGTAAAGTGCTGCGTGTCGAAATTCTCCCGACCGATTTTCACAGCCAGCTTGGCGCCCCAATAGTCGGGGACGCGCTGCCAGACGATTTCCGACCCCGCCTTGAAGCTGGCGATCTTGTAGGCAGCCGAGCCCAGCGGCGGCTCCAGCGTCCCCTTGGTGATGTCGCGTTTCTTGCCATTGGCGTCGGTGCCTTCCCACCAATGCTTGGGCAGCACGACAAGGTCGCCGAGGATCTTGGGCAGTTCGCGATTGCCCTTCTGGTCGAAGTGGAACTCGACCTCACGGTCCGAGACAGCGACTGCGTCGGTGACGTTTTCGAAATAGCGGCTGTACATCGGGCTGTTGGCCTTCAGCACCTGGAACGACCAGATCACGTCGTCAGTGGTGATCGGCTGTCCGTCATGCCATTTCGCCTGTGGGTCGAGCCGGTAGGTGGCCGAGGAATAGTCGGTCGGGTACTTGTAGGCATCGGCGATGAGCGGGTGGCTGACGCTGCCTTCGTCAGTCGCCTGATCCATCAGCGTGTCGTAGAGCAGGCCGCCGCCAAATGGCTGCAGGCCGGCCGCCGGCGATCCCAGAACGATATAGGGATTGAAGCTGTCGAACGTGCCGGAAACGACCGAATTGTAGGTACCGCCCTTCGGTGCATCCGGATTCACATAATCGTAGCGCTGGAAATTCTCGCCATACTTGGAGGGGCCGATCAGCGAAGAGGTGGTGTGCCATTCCTGGGGGAAGGCTGCCTGCAGGCCGCCTGCGAGGGCGCCCACAACCAGAAAGAACCTCAGAAGCGTTCGGCCAACCGTCATGCGTTCTCCTCTTCGCGATGCCCGGCAATCCTAAATGATTTGACGCCGGTGAAAACCGCCACGCGGCGGCTTTGTCGCCGCATATGCGATTTTCCTAACAAAAAGCCGGGCTGAACCCGGCTTTTTTGAGATCATGGAGATGACAATTCGGTTATTTGGCGGGCGCCGGTGCCGGCGTCGCAGGGGCTGGAGCTGCACCTTCAGCCGGCTTGGCCGGAGCAGCACCCTCGGCCGGCTTGCCCGGCGCGGTTGCATCAGCGGCGGCACCTGGCGTCGGCAGCGGCTTTGGGCTGTCCGACAGCGTTCGCAGATAGGCGATGACGTTGGCGCGGTCCTCGTCCTTTGGCAGGCCGGCAAAGCCCATCGCCGTGCCCTTCACGAATTTCTTCGGCGAGGTGATGAAGTGGTTGAGGTTGTCATAGGTCCACTTCTCGGCGCCGCCCTTGGAAAACTCCTTCATGCCGGCCGAATAGGCAAAGCCCTCATGCTCGGCGACGGGGCGGTCGACGATGTCCCAGAGATCCGGGCCGACCTTGTTCGGGCCGCCTTTTTCGCCGGAATGGCAGGCCTGGCATTTCTTGAAGACGGCCGCACCTTGCTCGACATTGGCGGTGGCTAAAAGGTCGGCGATCGGCTTGGCCTCTGCCGCGGGTCCGGCGGCGCCGCCTTCGGCAGGCTCCGTCGCCTCGATGGCGAAGCCGGGCTTTTCCGGCGCCGGCGAGGCAAACAGGGCGTCGGACACCAAACCGACCGAGAAGACGACGAAACAGGTTCCAAGCAACCCGGCGAGCAGTTTGTTGACTTCGTTGGAATCCATACGCCCCAGGGCTCCCTTTTCCGGCGGACCTCTCCGTCCACTCCGTCCGTCGGTATCGTGACCCACCCCGTCGAGCCGGTCAAATCGGGCGGAAACTAGGTCTTTTGCTTGGGCGTTGCAACACCTATAAGGGCGCTTCCAGTGAGACCTTTTGCCACTTTCCCCATCCTCTTTCGAACGCCTTGCAACCTCGATGTCCACGCTCATCCTGATCCCGGCCCGCATGGCCTCGACGCGCCTGCCGGGCAAGCCGCTGGCCGACATAGCCGGCGCGCCGATGATCGTCCATGTCGCCCGCCGCGCCGCTGAGGCTGGGCTTGGCCGGGTGGTGGTGGCAACCGACACGCGCAACGTGGCCGAAGCGGTGCGCGCGCACGGTTTCGAGGCGGTGATGACGCGCACCGACCACGAATCCGGTTCCGACCGTATCTTCGAGGCGCTGACCGCCCTCGACCCCGATCGCAAGGTCGAAACCATCGTCAATGTGCAGGGCGACCTGCCGACCATCGATCCCAAGATCATCGGTGCGGCGCTGAAACCGTTCGAGGACGCTGCGGTCGACATCGCCACGCTCGGCGTCGAGATCGTCCGCGACGAGGAAAAGGCCAACCCCAACGTCGTCAAGATCGTCGGTTCGCCGTTGTCGGCGACGCGGCTGAAGGCGCTCTATTTCACCCGCGCCACCGCGCCCTGGGGCGAGGGGCCGCTCTATCACCATGTTGGCCTCTACGCCTATCGGCGCTCAGCCCTCGAACGCTTCGTCGCGCTAAAACCGTCGCCGCTCGAACGGCGCGAGCGGCTGGAGCAGTTGCGGGCGGTGGAGGCCGGTATGCGCATCGATGCCGAGATCGTGCAATCGCTGCCGCTCGGCGTCGACACGCCGGAAGACCTCGAACGCGCCCGACAAATTCTTTCCTGAGACCTTCAACCTGAGATATCGGCATGCCTGACAAGACCAACAGAATATCCTTCCAGGGCGAACCGGGCGCCAATTCCGACACCGCCAGCCGCAACATGTTCCCCTCGATGGAGCCGTTGCCGTGCCCGACCTTCGAGGACGCCTTCAACGCGGTCGAGACCAACAAGGCCGACCTCGCCATGATCCCGATCGAAAACACCATCGCCGGCCGCGTCGCCGACATCCATCATCTGTTGCCGGAATCGAAACTCCACATCGTCGGCGAATATTTCCTGCCGATCCATTTCCAGCTGATGGTGCTGCCCGGCGTTAAACGCGAAGAGATCAAGACCGTGCACAGCCATATCCATGCGCTGGGACAGTGCCGCAAATACATCCGCAAGAATGGCTGGAAGCCGGTGATTGCCGGCGACACGGCGGGTTCGGCGAAGCTGGTCTCCGAGCTCAAGGACCGCAGCATGGCCTCGCTGGCGCCTGCGCTCGCCGCAGAACTCTATGGCCTCGACATCATCGAGAAAAATGTCGAGGACACGGACTCGAATGTCACCCGCTTCGTCGTCCTGACCAAGGACAAGCGATTGGCCGAACGGCCCTCGGCCGACACCAAGATGATGACGACCTTCATGTTCCGTGTCCGCAACGTGCCGGCTGCGCTCTACAAGGCAATGGGCGGTTTCGCCACGAACGGCGTCAACATGACGAAGCTGGAGAGCTATCAACTGGGCGCCTTCACCGCGACGCTGTTCTACGCCGATATCGAGGGCCATCCCGACGATCCGCTGGTCAAGCTGGCGCTGGACGAACTGCGCTTCTTCTCGCGCGAAGTGCGCATTCTGGGCGTCTATCCCGCCAGTGAGTCGCGCGAGCAGTGGAAGGTCGCGGACTAAGGTTCCCCTAAACCAGCAGGGTCAGCGGCACATAGTCGATTTCCATGAAGGTTTCGACTTCCGGGATCCAGCGGTCACGCACGAAGGCGACGTGGTCCGGGTGCTCATTGTATCTGGTGTAGGCGGCCTGATCGACGAACTCCATCGAGAAGCCGAAGTGATAGTCGTTCTTCGGGCTGACTTGCCGCAGCGGCTCGAAATGGGTGACGCCCTTGATTGCGCTGAGGATGCGCTTGGCATCGGAGAGGAACCGCTTTTCCTCCAGCGAGTACTGCGGGTGCTTCAGGGTGAAAACCACGGTGTGACGGATCATTTTTTGCTCCCGTTAAGCAATTCCAGGAAAAGTGTGAAGCGGTTTTCCGTCCGGAATTGCGTAAAATAACAAGTCTTATTCGCTGTCGACCCAGGCGCGGATCAGATGATGCGCGATCGCGCCTTTCGGCGGCGTGACCAGATTGTCCTTGTGCGTCCTCTCCAGCATGGAACGCACCTCGTCGCGAAAAAACCAGCGGCAATCTTCCAACTCGTTGAGATCGGCCTGGATGTCGTCATTGAGCGGTTCGCCGAAACAGCCGATCATCAGCGAATAGGGGAACGGCCAGGGTTGGCTGGCATGGTAGACGACGCGGCCGAGCCGGATGCCGGCTTCCTCCAGCGTTTCGCGGCGCACCGCCGCCTCGATCGTCTCGCCCGGCTCGATGAAGCCGGCAAGCGCCGAGTACATGCCGGGCCCGAAATGCCGGCCGCGGCCGAGCAGGCATTTTTCCCGCGTCGCCGTCAGCATAATCGCCACCGGATCGGTGCGTGGAAAGTGCTCGGTGCCGCAATTTGGGCAATGGCGCTTGTAGCCGCCGGCCCGCATATGCGATTCATGGCCGCATTTGCTGCAGAAGCGATGGGTGGCATGCCAGGCAAGCAGGGCGGCGCCTTGCGCCAGCGCGCCCGCTGCCGCCTCGTCGATCAGCCCCTGCATATAGACCGAGCGATAATCGATCGCCTTCATGGTCTCCGGTAGCTGTTCGGGATCGAGGCCGACCGGCACGGCAAGGACCGGGCCGCTCTCGGCAAAGCCAAGCAGCACGCCTTGTGCGAGTGATGGCTGCAGCTTCTGGCTCTCAGCCAGATCGAACCAAGGGTCGAAGCTGCCATCGTGCAATTTCAGATACAGCCGTCCGCCATGCATCGGCAGAAGACGTGCCGAGGGATCGGCCAACGCCCTTTCGACGGAATCGTCGGCGCGGTTCTCGGATTGCCGATCAATCGTGTTTCCGGCGAAGCCGACGAACTGGCTCGGTTCGCGCAAGGGCGCGTCAAAAAGGCGAAAGGTCATGGAAGCTCGAACGTCTAGGGATGGACACAGGCGGCTTATAGCGCCGCCTTGATCTGTTGCGCAAATTGGCGGATGCCTGAACGCTCATAGGGCTCGCGCATGCCGTGCCCCCACACCGGCCCCGGCCAGCCCGGATCGCCTTCCGAGCGGGCGATGACGTGGACATGCAATTGCCGAACGATGTTGCCGAGCGCGCCGGTGTTGATCTTGGTGCAGCCCGTGGTTCTTTTCAGCGCCTGCGCCACCATGTTGGTTTCGAAGGTCAACATCGCCTGGTCGAGCGGCGTCATGTCGTGGATTTCTTCGGCCCCCGGCCGCTGCGGCACCAGGACCAGCCATGGCCAGCGGCTATCGTTCATCACCCTGAGCTCGCACAGGCCGAGCCACATCAGCTGCTCGCTATCCGCCTCCAGCCTGGAGTCGAGCGTGAATCCGGCCTTGAGGCCCGGTAGCATTGGCGTTTCCCTTGCGCTTCTCGCATTATTCCCAAACTCATGACGCTAGAGCGGCTGCACGGGGGCTGCAAGCGATTCATTGAGCGGCGGAGTTCAAGGGCATCCGATTCTCAATGCACCCTTGCATTTGATCGCTGAATTGCCGATATGGAACGCGGGAGGTTGGTGGTGGACGATCCACTCGCCAACCGGGTCAGGTCCGGAAGGAAGCAGCCCTAACGAGCCCGGAACGGGTCATTGTTCCAGCCTCCCACCTCATCGGCCCCTCTCGCGACATTGACGACGCATTGCAGCGCGGGCGAGACTATTGGAGCAATTCCAGGGAAAGTGTGAGCGGTTTCCCGTCCGGAATTGCGTTAAAGCAAAGGGTAGAGCGGTTTGCCGTTTCAGAAAACGGTGAAACGATCTAGCAGGAATCGGCTACGCTGAGACGCGGCCTTTTGGAGCTTTACGGGCGAATGAGCGAAGCCGGAAATTCGGACCCCGAAAACCTGGAGAAGCAAAAGGCCGTCGCCTATCGCGTGCTGGCGCGCAAATATCGTCCGTCGAATTTCTCGGAACTGATCGGCCAGGAGCCGATGGTCCGCACTTTGACCAACGCTTTCTCCACAGGCCGCATCGCCCAGGCCTGGATGCTGACCGGCGTGCGCGGCGTCGGTAAGACCACGACGGCGCGCATCCTGGCGCGGGCGCTCAACTACGAGACGCCGACGGTCGACCATCCCTCGGTCGACCTCGCCCTCCTGGGCGAGCACTGCCAGGCGATCATGGAAGGCCGCCATGTCGACGTCATCGAGATGGACGCCGCGTCGCATACCGGCATCGACGACATCAGGGACATTATCGAGCGCGTGCGCTATGCCCCGGTGTCGGCGCGCTACAAAGTCTACATCATCGACGAAGTGCACATGCTCTCCACCCAGGCCTTCAACGGCCTGTTGAAGACGCTGGAAGAGCCGCCGCCGCACGTCAAATTCATCTTTGCCACCACCGAAATCCGCAAAGTGCCGATCACCGTGCTGTCGCGCTGCCAGCGTTTCGACCTGAGACGCATCGATGCCGGCGCGCTGGTCGCGCATCTCGCCTCCATTGCCGGCAAGGAAGGCATTTCGGTAGACGACGACGCGCTGGCGATGATCGCGCGCGCCGCCGAAGGCTCGGCCCGCGATTCGCTCTCCATCCTCGACCAGGCAATCGCCCATGGCGGCGGCGCCGTCAGCGCCGAAGCGGTGCGCGCCATGCTGGGTCTCGCCGACCGCGCCCGCATCGTCGACCTGTTCGAACATGTCATGAAAGGCGATGTGGCGGCCGCCCTTGCCGAATTCCGCAACCAGTACGACACCGGCGCCGATCCGGCTGCCGTGCTGACCGATCTGGCCGAATTCAACCACCTCGTCACCCGGCTGCGCTTCGTGCCGACGGCTGCCGACGACGCTTCCCTGTCCGAGGATGAGCGCCGCCGCGGCGCCGACTTCGCCAGCACGCTGTCGGTCAAGGTTCTGTCGCGAACCTGGCAGATGCTCTTGAAAGGCATTCCCGAGGTGCAGTCGTCCAACCGACCGGTCAGCGCCGGCGAGATGGTGCTGATCCGGCTGGTGCATGCCGCCGACCTGCCGACGCTGGACGAGGCGCTGAAATCTCTAGAGAGCGGCGCTCCGGCGTCCGGTGGTGTTTCACGCCCGAATGGTGCGCCGGTAAATGCCGGCAATGGCGGCGGCGCCAGCGCGGTAGCGCAGACCCGGATGCCGTCCGGGCCAGCCGGTGCGCAAACCATGCGATTGGTCGACGCGCCCCCGGTCGCCTTTGTCGCGCCTCCGCAGCCGGTCGTCGAGCCGCAATCGCCGCCGCTGAAATCGCTGGCCGATATTGTCGCTCTTGCCGACGCGCAGCGTGACATCGCCTTCAAGGTGCTGGTCAAGAGCTGTATTCGCCTGGTGCGCATCGAGCCCGGCCGTATCGACGTCGGCCTGACCGCCGATGCGCCCAAGATGCTGCTCAACGACTTGACGACGAAGCTGCGGGCCTGGACCGGCCGCAACTGGCTGGTGTCATTGTCGAAGGAAGAGGGCGGCCAGACGTTAGCCGAGATGGAATCGACCAGGCGCGAGACCGCTTTCTCCGACGCGAAAAGCGATCCGGCGGTGGCCGCCATCCTCGCGCGCTTTCCCGGCGCCAAGATCATCGACGTGCGCATTCCCGACGCGCCGGAAGTCGACACCGACAAGGCCGAAGCGCCGGTCGAGCCGCCGTCCGACGACGACGAAACCTGACCATAGCCACGAATCCGCAAAGGACCCGACCATGAAAGATCTTCTCAGCCTGATGGGCAAGGCGAAGGAAATGCAGGCCAAGTTCCAGGCCATGCAGGACGAGATCGCGACGATTGAAGCAAGCGGGCAGGCGGGCGGCGGGCTGGTCAATGTCACGCTGACCGGCAAGTTCGAAATGAAGTCGCTGAAGATCGATCCGTCGCTGTTCAAGGAGGACGAGGTCGAGATTCTCGAAGACCTGCTGCTGGCCGCTCACAATGACGCCAAAAATAAGGTCGAGCAGATTATGCAGGAGAAGACCAAGGCGCTGACGGCAGGCTTGCCGATCCCGCCCGGAATGAAATTGCCGTTCTGAGCCGGCTCCAACCAGTTAATTGATTATGAAGGGAAATCGGCTGCGGAGGCTGTTGTTAAGACTTTCTCCGGCTTTGCTCACGCGGACATATCCGGGCATTTATAAAGTTTTACCTATGCTGCACGAAAGCTAATCCTTTAGCCATCTTTTTGCCTTTAAGCGTCTCATTCTTGCCACAGCTCGGGGCGGGCTGGCATCTGGACAATGAGGCATTTTTGTTGATCGCGACGCGATGGAAGACGCCGCTTCTGCTCGGCATCATCTTCTCCCCTATGTTCCTGGCCGGTTGCAGCCAGACCACGTCTTCGCACGGCCTGTCGGTCGCCAGCCTGACCGACGCCATCACGCCCAGCTTCCTTTCGACGCGCGCCTACCGCAACACGCCGAAGGAGAAGGAATGCCTGGAGCGGGCGATGTTCTTCGAGTCCAACCGCTCGAGCCGTGACGGCATGATCGCCGTCGGCACGGTGGTGATGAACCGGCTGCGCTCCGGCAATCATGGCAGCACCATTTGCCAAGTGGTTGGCGAACCGGGCCAGTTCGCGCCCGGCGTGATGACGCGGGCGATGAATTCGAAAGCGATGCCCGATGTCGAGGAGGCCGCCGATGCGGTGCTCAAGGGCGAGCGCAAGGCCAAGCTGAAGAACACGATGTACTTCCACACCGCCGGCCTGAGGTTCCCCTACAAGAACATGCATTACACCATGGTTGCCGGCGGCAACGCCTTCTACGAGAAGCGCGGCCGCAACTGGCAGCCGCTGCCGGATGAATCCACGACCATGGTTGCCTCGGCGCAGCCGCGCGCTCCTGTGCCTGAAGCGCCGGTGCAGGTTGCCTCCGCCGAGCCGGTGGTGAAGACCGTTGTCCGTCCAGATCCTGCCAAGCAGGCCGCGGCGGTTCGCGCAGCCAAGGCGACACGTGCCCCGGCCGAGCAGACCTATGTGACGGCTTCCGCGGCGCCCGCCAAGAGCGCCCGCGTCGCCGCCAAGCAGACGGAGGTGGCGATGCAGGAGCCGATGGCCGAGCCGGATGCCTCGCGTTTCGGCGGCACGCTGAACGCCCGCTACGTCACCTTGGTGCCATCGGCGACGCAGGAAGCGTCGATGGGCTTCCAGTCGACGCCTGAGAACACCGACGATATCGGCGCAATGATCGTCGATCAAACCCGGCCGCTCTCAGCCTACTGACGCCCAGAACATTTCCGAGCCCGCCATGGCAGCATGGCGGGCTCGGTGCGTATGCGCATGTTTCAAAGCGCGCGGAAAAATCCTAGATCAGTGCGATGTCAAAGCGAATCGCCGGTCCCGAGATCGAACGCCTGATCCAGCTCCTGGCCAAGGTGCCGGGGCTAGGGCCTCGTTCGGCCAGGCGTGCGGCACTGCACCTGATCAAGAAGAAGGAGCAGCTTTTGTCACCGCTCGCCGCCGCCATGGCTGAAGCCGCCGACAAGGTGCGCATCTGCACGACCTGCGGCAATGTCGATACCTCCGACCCTTGCATGATCTGCACCGATCCGCGCCGCGATGCCTCGACGCTGATCGTCGTCGAGGATGTCTCCGATCTCTGGGCGCTGGAGCGGGCGGCGGCCATGAATGTGCGCTACCACGTGCTCGGCGGCACGCTGTCGCCGCTCGACGGCATCGGTCCCGAACAGCTCAACGTGCGCTCGCTGGTCGACCGCGTTGCCGGCGGTGAGGTGAAGGAGGTGATCCTTGCCGTCAATGCCACCGTCGAGGGCCAGACGACGGCGCATTATCTCACCGACCAGCTCTCGGGTTTCGAGATCAAGGTCACCAGGCTTGCGCATGGCGTGCCGGTCGGCGGCGAACTCGACTATCTGGATGAGGGGACGCTGGCGGCGGCCTTGCGCTCGCGGACGGCGTTTTGACGCAATTGGCGGGCAGGATGTGCGACATGAAAGCTTCGCATTCTTCGAGGTTTGCGCCAAACACCCCCCTCTGTCCTGCCGGACATCTCCCCCTCAAGGGGGGAGATTGGCTGTCGCTTCGGTTTTCGCCTACCACCTGCGTTGAAAGAAGAATGCCGTCCAAGAAGCTGCTGATCTCCCCCCTTGAGGGGGAGATGTCCGGCAGGACAGAGGGGGGTGTGAAGGAACGCAAGCCTCCAAGGCTGCTACTATTTTCATTCCTTGCAGCCCTGCTCGCCCTCTTCCTCATCTCCCCAGCCTCCGCGGCCAAAATCGACGACCAGTTCCGCGCCTGGCTGCAAACCGATCTCTGGCCGGAAGCCCAGAACAAAGGCATCTCCAAATCCACCTTCGACGCCGCTTTCGACGGCGTGAAGCCGAACCTCAAACTGCCCGACCTCGTTCTGCCCGGCGAAAAGCCCAACACGCCGCAGAAGCAGCATCAGGCGGAGTTCGGTTCGCCCGGCGCCTATTTCGCCGAAAAGACGGTGCGCGCCGTCACGTCAGGTGGGCGCACGCGCGAGGCGGCCAACGCCAAGACGCTGGCTGCGATCGAAAAGCGCTACGGTGTCCCGGGCGAGATACTGTTGGCGATCTGGGGCCGCGAGACCGGCTTCGGCGCGGCGAAAATGCCCTACGACGCCTTCGAGGTTCTCGGCACCAAGGCGTTCATGTCGACCAAGAAGGACTTCTTCCGCACCGAGGTGCTGGCGGCGCTCGAGATCGTCGAGCATGGGTTGGCGCCGGTCGGCGCCATGAAATCGTCCTGGGCCGGCGCGCTCGGCCAGCCGCAATTCATGCCGACCTCGTTCCTGAAGCACGCAGTCGACTATGACGGTGATGGGCACCCGGACATCTGGAATTCGACGCCGGACGTGCTGGCCTCGATCGCCAACTATCTCGTCCACTATGGCTGGGTGAAGGGGCGTGGCTGGGGTTTCGAGGTGACGGTGCCGGAAAGCGTTTCCTGCTCGCTCGAAGGTCCCGACCAAGGCAAGAAGATCTCAACCTGGGCGGCGATGGGAATCAGCCGCGTCGGCGGCAAAGCCTTTCCGGCAAACGAACTGAAGGCGGAAGGGCTCCTTTTGATGCCGGCCGGACGCAGCGGCCCGGCCTTTATCGCCACGCCCAATTTCTACGTGCTGAAACAGTACAACACCAGCGACCTCTACGCCCTGTTCATCGGCCATGGCGCTGACCGCATCGCCCATGGCGATGCTGATTTTGTCCGCAGCTGGGGTGCGGTCGGCGGCCTGCATCGTTCCGACATCGCCGCGCTGCAACGGGCGCTGGAGGCCAAGGGCTACGATGTCGGCAGCGCCGATGGTCTGCCCGGCTTCAAGACCCGCCGCTCGATCGGCTCCTGGCAGGAAAAGAACGGCCGCCCCGCCACCTGCTTCCCCGACGCCGATCTGGTTGCTGCCATCAAGTAGCACCGAAAAGAGCAGATTTTTCCCCATCGGCGGCTGCAATTGGCTCGCCCATGCTTCGACGCGCACAGCGTATTCCGGTCCAGTATGCCGGCTCGCAAAATGCCCGTTGCCGGTTGGAGGGCCGCCGGATAGGGTGTTGACCAACTGGAAAAAAATCAACACGGTATGGGGTCTAACGGTCGTCCTCCGGCCGCGAAAAAGATTACTGCAGCCCTGAGCCGGGAACTCGGGGTCAACAATCAACAAAACAGGGAACAATCATCATGATGATGGAAAAGTTTGCTCTACGTTCGCGCGTCTGGCTCGCAGGTGCTGCCATGTCCGCTCTGCTCATTGGCGTCGCGCCGGCCTTTGCCGTGACCCCCGCCGACACGCTGGTCGAAGGTTTTGCCATCGACGACATCATCTCCATGGATCCGGGGGAGGCGTTCGAACTGTCGACCGCAGAGGTCACCGGCAACACCTATGATCTGCTGGTCCGCCTCGACCTCAGCGACACCTCCAAGGTCAAGGGCGACCTTGCCGAGAGCTGGACCGTTTCCGACGACGGTCTGGTCTATACGTTCAAGCTCAAGCCCGGCCTAAAGTTCGCTTCGGGCAATCCACTGACCGCGGCCGATGTCGCCTATTCCTTCGAGCGCGCCATCAAGCTGGACAAGCCGCCGGCATTCATCATCAACCAGTTCGGCATCAACGGCGACAATGTTGCCGACAAGGCCAAGGCCGTCGACGATACCACCTTCCAATTCACCGTCGACAAAGCCTATGCGCCGAGCTTCGTGTTAAACTGCCTGTCGGCAACGGTCGCTTCGGTCGTCGACGCAAAGCTGGTCAAGGAACATGTCGCCGCGGTGACACCGAGTGCCGACTACAAATGGGACAACGATTTCGGCAACGCCTTCCTGAAGACCGGTTATGCCGGCTCCGGCGCCTACAAGCTGCGCGAATGGCGGGCCAATGAGGTCGTCGTGCTCGAGCGCAACGACAATTACAATGGCGAGAAGGCCAAGCTCGCCCGCGTCATCTACCGCAACATGAAGGAGAGCTCGGCGCAGCGCCTGGCGCTCGAAGCAGGCGACATCGACGTTGCCCGCAACCTCGAGCCGAACGATCTCGACGCCATCGCCAAGAATGCCGATCTCACCACGACCAGCGCGCCGAAGGGCACGGTCTTTTACATCAGTCTCAACCAGAAGAATCCGAACCTCGCCAAGCCCGAGGTTCGCCAGGCGTTCAAATATCTGGTCGACTACGATGCGCTGAGCACGACCATCCTCAAGGGCATTGGCGAGATCCACCAGACCTTCCTGCCCAAGGGCGTGCTGGGCGAACTGGACGAAAATCCGTTCAAGTTCGACGTCGCCAAGGCCAAGGAACTGCTGACCAAGGCCGGCCTGGCCGACGGCTTCAGCGTAACCATGGATGTACGCACGGGACAGCCGACAACGGGCATGGCAGAATCGATCCAGCAGACGCTTGGCCAGGCCGGCATCAAGCTGGAAATCATCCCCGGCGACGGCAAGCAGACGCTGACCAAATACCGCGCCCGCAATCACGACATCTATATCGGCCAGTGGGGCCAGGATTATTTCGATCCGAACTCCAACGCCCAGACCTTTGCCTCAAACCCGGACAATTCGGATGAAGGCAAGACGAAGACGCTGGCCTGGCGCAATGCCTGGGACATTCCGGACCTGACAAAGCAGACCGAAGCAGCCTTGCTGGAGAAGGATGCCGGCAAGCGCGCCGATATGTACAAGAGCCTTGAAAAGACGATCCTCGACACCAGCCCCTTCGTCATCATCCACCAGCAATTGGAAGTGGCAGGCCTGCGCAAAAACCTGAAAGGCTTTGCGCTCGGCCCGAGCTTCGACACCAACTTTGTCGGCCCGGTCTCCAAGGAATAGCGCCGGCGGACGCGCCCTGATGAGCGCGATTGAAAACCAGGCGACGGCGGGGCAGGGAAGCGCCCGCGCCGTCGCTATCTTGTTGGCGATCGGCCGCTTCCTGGTCATCGCCGTCACCACCTATCTCGGCCTGCTCGCGGTGACCTTTTTCATCGGCCGCGTCATCCCGATCGATCCGGTGCTGGCGGTGCTCGGCGACCGCGCACCGGCCAATGTCGTCGAGCGCACGCGCCGCGAGATGGGGCTCGACCTGCCGTTGATCGAGCAATTCTATATCTATCTCAAACATGCGCTGAACGGCGATTTCGGCACCTCGGTGCTGACCACCAATCCGGTGATGACCGACATACGCCGCGCCTTTCCGGCAACCATCGAACTGGCGACGCTGGGCACACTGATAGGCTCGTTGCTCGGCGTGCCGCTCGGCGTGCTGGCAGCGGTAAAACGTGGCAGTCTCATCGACCAGATCGTTCGCATTGTCGGCCTGATCGGCTATTCCGTGCCTATCTTCTGGATCGGGCTTTTGGGGCTTGTCCTGTTCTACGCCAAGCTCCAATGGGTGGCTTTTCCCGGCCGCCTCGACATCGTCTACGAGTACACATTCACACCGATCACCGGCTTCTACCTGCTCGACGCCGCGCTGCAGGGCCAGTGGGATGTCTTCTACGACGCTTACCGCCACATCATCCTGCCGGCAGGGCTGCTGGGCTATTTCTCGCTCGCCTATATCAGCCGGATGACGCGCTCCTTCATGCTGAACGAGCTGTCGCAGGAATACATCGTCGCCGCGCGCGCCAAGGGCCTGTCTGAAACGCGAATCATCTGGGGCCATGCGCTGCGCAACGCCGCGGTGCCGATGGTCACGGTGATCGCGCTGTCCTATGCCGGGCTGCTCGAAGGTTCGGTGCTGACCGAGACGGTGTTCTCCTGGCCCGGCATCGGCCTCTACATCACCAATTCGCTGCAGAACGCCGACATGAACGCCGTGCTCGGCGGCACCATCGTCATCGGTTCGGTGTTCATCGGCATCAATCTCCTGTCCGATGTTCTCTACAAGGTGCTCGATCCGAGGACGAAGACAGGATGAGCGCCGAAGCAATCCAAACGCGCCGCGATTGGCTGCTCAGCGATCGGCCGGCCTCGCGCATGCAGGCACGGCTCGGCCGCGCCTACGTCGCTTGGCGGCGCTTTTCCGCCAACCGGCTGGCGTTTCTCGGCCTGCTCATCATCATCGCGCTGCTGCTGGTCGCAGCCTTTGCCGATGTGCTGGCGCCCTATTCGCCGACCATCGGCGAACTCAAGAATGCCCGGCTTTTGGCGCCGAGTGCGGCGCATTGGTTCGGCACCGACGATCTCGGCCGCGATATCTATTCGCGCATTCTTTTTGGCTCGCGCTGGACCCTCTATGTCGTCATTCTTGTCGCTGTCATCGCAGCCCCCATCGGCCTTTTGGTCGGCACCGTCGCCGGCTATGCCGGCGGCTGGACCGATGCCATTCTGATGCGCATTACCGACATCTTCCTCGCCTTCCCCAAGCTGATCCTGGCACTGGCCTTTGTCGCGGCCCTTGGCCCCGGCATCGAAAACGCGGTGCTGGCCATCGCCATCACCTCGTGGCCGCCTTACGCCCGAATTGCGCGGGCCGAGACGATGACCGTGCGCAATTCCGATTACATCAAGGCGGTGCAATTGATGGGCGCCTCGCCGTTCCGCATCGTGCTGCGCCACATCATGCCGCTCTGCATCTCTTCGCTGATCATCCGGGTGACGCTCGATATGGCCGGCATCATCCTCACCGCCGCCGGCCTCGGTTTCCTTGGCCTCGGCGCGCAGCCGCCGCTGCCGGAATGGGGCACCATGATCGCGTCCGGCCGTCGCTTCGTGCTCGACCAATGGTGGGTGGCCGGCGCGCCCGGCTTCGCCATCCTGATCGTCAGTCTCGGCTTCAACCTGCTGGGCGACGGCCTGCGCGATGCGCTCGATCCCCGGAGTGGCGACCAATGAGTGGTGACCAATGAGCGGTGCACTTCTCGATGTCGACGACCTGCGCGTCACCTTCCCGACTCGGACCGGCCTCATCCAGGCGGTGCGCGGCGTCACCTTCTCGCTCGGCCGAGAGCGGCTGGGCATTGTCGGCGAAAGCGGCTCCGGCAAGTCGCAGACCGGCCGCGCCATCATGGGGCTGACGCCGCCGCAGGCTCTGGTTTCGGCCAAGAAGCTCGCCTTGGACGGCATCGATCTTTTGGACATACCCGCCCGCCAGCGCCGGGCGCTGCGCGGCAAACGCATCGCCATGATCCTGCAGGATCCGAAATATTCGCTCGACCCGGTGATGAGCATCGGCCGCCAGATCGTCGAGACGCTGCGCACGCATGAAAAGGTCTCCAAGGCCGAAGCGCGCGAGCGGGCGCTGGCCATGCTGGAAGCTGTGCAGATCCGCGATCCCTCGCGTGTCTTCGACCTGCATCCGCACGAGGTGTCCGGCGGGATGGGCCAGCGCGCCATGATCGCAATGATGCTGATCGCCGGACCGGAACTGATGATCGCCGACGAGCCGACCTCGGCGCTCGACGTCACCGTTCAGCTCGATGTGCTCGGCATCCTCGACCGCTTGGTCAGTGAGCGCGGCATGGGTCTGATCTTCATCTCGCACGATCTGCGGCTGGTCGCCTCCTTCTGCGACCGCGTCATCGTCATGTATGCCGGCAAGGTGGTCGAGCAGCTCAAGGCGTCGGAGCTGCGCGACGCCCAGCATCCCTACACGCGCGGCCTGCTCAACTGCATGCCCAGGATCGGTTACGAACGCCACCCGCTGCCGGTGCTCGACCGCAAGCCGGAGTGGGCGGCATGACGCCAGCCATTTCGATTGAAGGGCTGGAGGTGGTGTTCGACCGTTTTCGCGCGCTGAAAGGGGCGAACCTCGAGGTGAAGTCCGGCGAATCCTTCGGCCTGGTCGGCGAGAGCGGTTCCGGCAAGTCGACGCTGCTCAAAGCCATTGCCGGCCTGGTGCCTGTCGCATCCGGTACTATCACGGTCAATGGCAAGACGCTGGGAGCGCGCCGCGACAAGGCTTTTTATCGCGAAGTGCAGATGGTCTTCCAGGACCCCTATGGTTCGCTGCACCCGCGTCAGACCGTCGACCGCCTGCTACAGGAGCCGCTCGCCATTCACGGCTTTGCCGATGGCGAGCAACGCATCCAGCGCGCCCTCGACGAGGTCGGATTAGGCAACGGTTTCCGTTTCCGCTACGCGCACCAGCTCTCCGGCGGTCAGCGTCAGCGCGTGGCGATCGCGCGGGCGCTCATCCTCGAACCGTCGATCCTGCTGCTCGACGAACCAACCTCGGCGCTCGACGCTTCGGTGCAGGCGGAAGTGCTCAACCTGCTGGAAGAGGTTCGCCGTCGGCGCAAGCTGACCTTCCTGATGGTCAGCCACGACCTCGCCATCATCACCCATATGTGCGAGCGCCTGATGGTGATGCAGAATGGCGAAGCGGTGGAGAACCTGACGGCGGGCCAGCTGATCGGGCACCGCGTGGAGAAGGATTACACACGCAATTTGCTTAGGGCGAGCGAGGGGTTTGTTCGGACGGCGTGAACTAGTTTGTTCCGCAGAATAATCGCTTGGGGAATTCCATGGAAGAATGGAAGTTTGCAGATCCGCCCAATGTCGCGGTGCTATCGGACAAGAGCATATTCAAACGGGGCGACTGGATCGCATACGTTGTGCATGAAGCTGACGATGACGAGAACTACAACGATGAAGGGGGCAGTTGGCAATTCTATAGCAGCGACTCTTGAGATTGGGATGAACGCGAGATAATGCTCGTTGGCCTGCAAGAGGTGGTGCAGCAGGATGAAAGCATCCTGGCATTGGCCGACTTGCCAAAAGGCTGGCATGCTTGGCGGACGTCAAAATCATCGCCATGGCAGCGAGCGAAATCGCGCCCCGAACCCTCTAACGATAACGAATGATCCGGCAAAGCCTTAAGCGGGGTCTTGCGCCAGTTCGCCGTTCTCCGGAACAGATGGTTCGTCCCCCTGCTTAGGCTCCTTGATCCTGAACCACGTCACATAAAGCGCCGGCAGGAACAGCAGCGTGATCGCCGTGCCGGCGATGATGCCGCCCATCATGGCGTAGGCCATCGGGCCCCAGAACACTTCGCGCGCGATCGGGATCAGCGCTAGGCTGGCGGCCGCGGCCGTCAGCGCGATCGGCCGCATGCGGTGCTCGGTCGCTTCGATCACGGCTTCCCAGCGGTCTTGGCCCTCGGCCACCAGATCCTCGATCTGCACGATCAGGATCACCTGAGTTGCGGATCAGGATGCCGATCAGCGCCAGGACGCCCAGAATGGCGACGAAGCCGAGCGGTGCGCCGCTCGGCACCAGGGCCGCGACCACGCCGATCAGGCCGAGCGGCGCCACCGCCACGACCAGGAACAGGCGCTGAAAACTTTGCAACTGGATCATCAGGATGGTCGCCATCACGAACAGCATCAGCGGCACCACCGCTGCGATCGGTCCCTGGCTTTTGGCGCTTTCCTCGACCGAGCCGGCGGTTGCAACGGAATAGCCGGGCGGCAGTTTGGCGATGAAGGCGTCGACCGACGGCTTCAATTCGTTGACGACGGTGGCCGGCAGCACGTCGCCAACGAGGCCTGCGCGAACGGTGATCGTCGGGATGCGGTTGCGCCGCCACACCGTCGGCTGTTCGAGGTCGTAGCGGAAGTTCGCCACCGCGGCGAGCGGGATCGCTTCGCCGTTCCCGGTGACGGGTGAGCTGTCACGGACTGCCCCGTACGTGTATCGGTCGGCTGGTTAAGACCGGTCTGTCGAAGTGGCCCGCATCGACGACAGGCCCAATCGCCCGGCGGCGGTGCCAACTTGAGGAAAACGTGAAATAAGGTCAGAAGAGGCCTTGGCATTCATCTAACGAGAACGGGCGTCGGCCCGATGAGGGACGAAATGAAGAACGCAGCCATTTCTGAGCGCAAGAACCAGTCGATCTCGCGCGGCGTCGGCATGACGACGCAGATCTATGCCGACCGCGCCGAGAATTCGGAGATCTGGGATGTAGAAGGCCGCCGATACATCGATTTCTCCTCCGGTATCGCCGTCGTCAACACCGGCCACCGCCATCCCAGGGTGATCGAGGCGGTCAAGGCACAGCTCGACCGCTTCACCCATACCTGCCACCAGGTCGTGCCCTATGAGAGCTATGTCAGGCTGGCCGAACGGCTGAACGGCATGCTGCCCGGCAAGTTCGAGAAGAAGACCATCTTCGTCACTACGGGTGCTGAAGCGGTCGAGAACGCCATCAAGATCGCCCGCAACGCCACTGGCCGCCAAGCCGTCATCGCCTTTGCCGGCGGCTTCCACGGCCGCACCTTCATGGGCATGGCGCTGACCGGCAAGGTCGTGCCCTACAAGGTCGGCTTCGGCGCCATGCCGGGCGACGTCTACCACGCGCCGTTTCCGGTGCCGCTGCACGGCGTGTCTACAGCCGATTCGCTGGTCGCACTCGACAAACTGTTCAAGGCCGATGTCGATCCGGCTCGCGTTGCCGCCATCATCATCGAGCCGGTCCAGGGCGAGGGCGGCTTCTACGACGCGCCGCGCGAATTCCTGACGGCGCTGCGCAAGCTCTGCGACCAGCACGGCATGCTGCTGATCGCCGATGAGGTGCAGACCGGCTTTGCCCGCACCGGCAAGATGTTCGCCATGGATCATCATGAGGTCGCGGCCGACATTACCACCATGGCGAAAAGCCTGGCCGGCGGCTTCCCGCTGGCGGCGGTCACCGGCCGCGCCGAGATCATGGATGCGCCCGGTCCTGGCGGGCTCGGCGGCACCTATGGCGGCAGCCCGATCGGTGTCGCCGCAGCACACGCCGTGCTCGACGTAATCGAGGACGAAAAGCTGTGCGACCGCGCCAATACGCTGGGCGCCCGGCTGAAACAGCGGCTGCAGTCGATCCGCGACGATGTGCCCGAGATTGTCGACATCAGGGGTCTCGGCTTCATGAACGCGGTCGAGCTCAACGACGTCAAGAGGGGCCTGCCGTCGGCCGAGATCGCCAATGCGATCCGGCTGAAGGCGCTCGACAAGGGGCTGATCCTGCTGACCTGCGGCGTCTACGGCAACGTCATCCGTTTCCTGGCTCCGATCACCATCCAGGACAATGTCATGAACGAGGCGCTCGACATTCTGGAAAGCTCGATCCGCGAAGTCTGCGCTGCCTAGCGCAAAACCCTACCTCCCCCTTGTGGGGAGGTCGGACCGCAGGTCCGGGTGGGGGGCCTCGCGCCGACCCCAACCCCGCTGCTTCGCAGCGACCCTCCCCACAAGGGGGAGGGTAAGTGCGTCTAGCCCGCAGCCCGTGCCGGCTCATCCTGCTGGAACGCTGCCAGTGCAGCCTTCAGCCCGTCAGGTCCCTCAGCAATCGTCTGCGCCATCGGCGAAAACCCGGCCCCGAGCATCTTGCGGCCCAGCATATGGTCGCCCGGCCTGTTGACGGATTCGATGCCGAGCAGCCGGCTTCCAGCATAGTGGTAGATCGAGAACTTGTTCTCAGCGAGGTCGCCCAGCACGACATGGCTGTCGCCGCCCGAGGTCAGCCCGACCATCTGCAGTTTCATGTCGCCGATGTCAGACCAGAACCACGGCACCGCCGCATAGGCGTCCGTATGGCCGGTGATCGTGCGTGCGGCAAGCCGCGCCTGGTCGGTGGCGTTCTGCACCGATTCCAGCCGCACGTCGCCGCCGGTCGACCAGTGGCGGTAGGAAGCGGCGTCGCCGATGGCCAGAATATCAGGCACTGAGGTGCGCATCTGTTGGTCGACGCGGATGCCATTGGCGACAGTCAGTCCGGCAGCCTGCGCAAGTTCGACATTCGGCACGGCGCCGATGCCGACGATGACCATGCGCGCGGGCAGCCTTTCGCCGGTGGAGGTGATGGCAGCGCAGACATGGCGGTTTTCCCCTTCCAGCCTGGCAATGGTGGTGCCGGTGAGGATACGCACGCCGATCGCCTCCAGCCGTTGGCGGACATGGCTCGCCACCACCGGCGCCACGGCGCGGCCAAGCAGCCGGTCGACAGCCTCGACCAGGGTGACGTTGCGGCCGGCGGCCCTCAGCGTTGCCGCGATCTCCAGCCCGATGAAGCCGCCGCCGAGGATGACCACGTCTTCGCTTTGGGCGCTGAGCGCGCGGATCAGCCGCGCATCGGCGATCGAGCGCAGCGACAGCACGCCCGAGAGGTCGGCGCCCGGCAGCGGCAGAAGCCGCGGCCGCGAACCGGTGGCCAGGATGAGCCGGTCGAACGGCAGCACGCCGCCGCCCGCTATGTCCAGCTTGCGGCCTGCCGTATCGATGCTGTCGATTCGGACGCCCGGCCTGAAGTCGATGGCGCTGCCGGTGTAAAAGGCCTCGCCGCGCAAGGGTTGCGGCTTGGCATCGGCGTCCTTGATGAAGGTCTTCGACAGCGGCGGCTTGTGATAGGGCAGATCGGTTTCGTCGCCGATCAGTATGACAGGCCCGTCATAGCCTTCCTCGCGCAGGCTGGCGGCCGCTTGCACGCCCGCATGACCCGCACCGACAATGACGACCCCGTTCTTCATCGCAACCCGAATTCCTGTTTCAAATCTGGAGCATGATGCCGAAAAGTGTGAAGCGGTTTTCGGACGACATCATGCTTTGATTGTGAGCCGTTCCGCCAGATGGCGATTGTCTGCCGCCGTCGCAAGAGCCCCGGTCCGGGTCGCACCCGGAACGGTCGCTTGTCAATCGCGGCGTCTCTCACCTTGGCTGCTGGCTACGATTTAAAGTTGATAGTGCTAGTTTAGAATAATTCTAAACTGTTGTTTCAATTGAATTTTCTAGGGTTCACCAGTTGACTTCCGGCCTCGCCATCGTTTTATGGAGGCTCGCGCGTCAGCGCATCCCTTTGATGTTTGGGCCTTGAACCCGTTCGATTGGAGGCATTTGGTGTCTTTCTCCCGTGAGCCGCAGAGCGGCGCGGCATCTGTGGTGTCCTACGGCATGCCTATGTCCCGGCACCGTTTGGCACGCGCGCCTTTTACCGAATCCCCTTTGAACTGGAGACTGATGATGACAGCGCGATATGGCGGCAGACTGGCTGCGATCGGTGCCACGGCTATGTTGACGGCGGCGGTTTTCATCCTGCCGGCCAAGGCGGCGGAGATCGATGCCAAGGCGGTCATCAAGACCTATTCCGACATCGCGCTGGCCAAGTACGAGGATTCGCTGACCACGGCGCAGGCGCTCGACAAGGCTGTCGACGCGCTGCTTGCCAACCCGTCGGCGGACACGCTGAATGCCGCCCGCGATGCCTGGAAGGCGTCGCGCGTGCCCTACCAGCAGACCGAGGTCTACCGCTTCGGCAACAAGATCGTCGACGACTGGGAAGGCAAGGTGAACTCCTGGCCGCTCGACGAAGGCCTGATCGACTACGTCGCCAAGAGCTACGGCACCGAGTCCGACGCCAACGCGCTCTACACCGCCAATGTCATCGCTAACAAGGACATCGAGATCGACGGCAAGAAGGTCGACGCCTCGAAGCTTTCGCCGGAGTTCCTCGCCGGCACGCTGCAGGAGGCCGGCGGCATCGAGGCCAATGTCGCCACCGGTTATCACGCCATCGAATTCCTGCTCTGGGGCCAGGATTTGCACGGCACCGGCCCGGGCGCCGGCGAGCGTCCGTACACCGACTACGACCTCAAGAACTGCACCGGCGGCAATTGCGATCGCCGGGCCGAGTATCTGAAGTCGGCCAGCGATCTTCTGGTCTCCGACCTGCAGGAGATGGTCGGCAACTGGAAGGAAGACGGCGCCGCCCGCAAGAACCTCGTCGATGGCCAGCCGAACACCGCTATCTCGGTGATCTTCAACGGCATGGGCTCGCTGTCCTACGGCGAACTGGCCGGGGAGCGCATGAAACTCGGCCTGCTGCTGCACGATCCCGAAGAGGAGCACGACTGCTTCTCGGATAATACCTACAACTCGCATCTCTATGACGCCATCGGCATCCGCGCCGCCTATCTCGCCAGCTACACGCGCATCGACGGCACCGTCGTTTCAGGCCCGTCGGTGCACGATATGGTCAAGGCGGCCGATCCGGCGATCGACAAGGAACTGTCCGACAAGCTCGATGTCTCGGTCGCCAAGATGGAGGCGATCAAGGCGCGGGAAGTGGCCGGCGAGGCCTACGACCAGCAGATCGCCGAGGGCAACACCGAAGGCAATGCTACCGTGCAGGCGGCAATCGACGCGCTGGTCGACCAGACCAAGTCGATCGAACGCGCCGTCGGCGCGCTGAACCTGAACAACATAGCCTTCGAGGGGTCCGACAGCCTCGACGCACCGGACAAGGTGTTCAAGTAGCACCCCAACCAACTACCAGCCAAACGGCGCGGAGGGGCGCCGTCAGCCAGAGCCAATCCATGCTGATCTGCCATTGCAACATCATCACCGAAAAGGAGATTGAGCAGACGATCGTCGATCTGCTGGATCAGGACCCCTGGCAACTGATCGTGCCGGCGAAGGTCTATCACACGATGCAAAAGCGCGGTCGCTGTTGCGGCTGCTTCCCAAATGTGGTCGAAACGATCATTCGGGTCACCGAAAATTACCACACCCGTTCGGAGGCGAGCGGCGTGGACATCGTTTCACACCTGGATCGCGTCAGAGGCCTGCGCGTCCAATATGGGAGCAGAATCCATGAAAGGCGAACCGCAGATCATCGAGCGGCTTAACGAGGCTCTGTTCCTGGAGCTTGGCGCCGTCAATCAATACTGGGTGCATTTCCGCCTGCTCGAAGATTGGGGATATGCCAAGCTGGCAAAGAAGGAACGCGCCGAATCGATCGAGGAGATGCACCATGCCGACCGGCTGGTGGCCCGTATCATCTTCCTCGAAGGGCATCCCAATTTGCAGTCCGTGGCGCCGTTGCGCATCGGCCAGAACGTCAAGGAAGTGCTCGAATCCGATCTCGCCGGCGAATATGACGCACGCACCGCCTACAAGCGTTCGCGCGAGATCTGCAACGAAGCCGGCGACTACGTGACGATGAAGCTGTTCGAGGAATTGCTGGCGGATGAGGAAGGTCACATCGACTTCCTCGAGACGCAGCTCGACCTCCTTGCCTCGATCGGCGAGGAAAAATACGGCCAGCTCAACGCCGCATCGGCGGACGAGGCGGAATAGGACCATGCAGGAATGCGGCGCCCCATAGATATTCTGCGCCGCTTGCGGCGGGCCGCCGGCCCGCTGCTCCTCAAAAACCCGCGATATCAGGCCTTTCGCGGGCTTTCGGTTGTAACCCTGGCGGCAATTTTGGCCCCGGCCCTGGCCGGATCGTCGGAACCGGTCGGCCTCGCCACGAGCCGCACCGACCTGACGCCGAAGGACCAGGCCCGCGTCCTTGCAGTTACCAGGCCAACCCAGGATTTCTCCAAGCCCGAATCCTTCGAAACGATGCAAGGCGGCGCCGGCACGTCGCGCAAGCAGGTCGACCGCGACGCCTTCTCGCAACCCTCTGAAAACATTACCTTCGAGGAACAGGGCAATTTCAAGCTCGGCAATGCGCTTTTCCGCAAGAACTGGGTGTCGTCGCCATCCTCGACCCAGGCCTCGGACGGTCTCGGACCCCTGTTCAACGAGCGCGCCTGCCAGAATTGCCATTTGAAGGATGGCCGCGGCCGCCCGCCGGCCGCCGACAGCCGCACCACGTCGATGTTCCTGCGGCTGGCGCGCGATGCGAGCACGGCCGAGGAAAAAGCCGAGATTGCCGTGCACAAGGTGCTGAACTTCCCCGATCCGGTCTACGGCGCGCAGTTGCAGGAACTGGCGGTGCCCGGCCTCAAGGGCGAAGGCCGCATGTATGTCGATTATCGCAAGGAAAAGGTCACGCTCGGCGACGGTAGCATCGTTTCGCTGCGCAAGCCGAGCTATTCGCTCGACGGGCTTGGCTACGGCCCGCTTGACCCGCGCACCACGCTGTCGCCACGTCTGACCCCGCCCATGATCGGCCTTGGCCTGATCGAACAGATCGCGCCGGCCGACATCCTTGCCCATGCCGATCCCGACGACCGCGACGGCATTTCCGGCAAGCCCAACATGGTGCGTGACCTCAGCAGCGGGCAACTGACGCTTGGCCGCTTCGGTTGGAAGGCGCAGACCGCATCGATCCGCCAGCAGGCGGCGGACGCCTTTGCCGGCGATATCGGCATTTCGACGCCGGAAGAGCCCAGCCACTGGGGCGATTGCACCGCAGCCGAAGAGGCCTGCTTAGCCATGCCCAATGGCGTGCAGAAGCGGCTCGGCCCGGTCGAGGCGCCACCACCGGTGATGGACCTCGTCACCTTCTATTCACAGAACCTTGCGGTGCCGGCGCGGCGCGATGTCGGCGCACCCGCCGTGCTCGCCGGCAAGAAGCTGTTCTACGAGATGGGCTGCATTGCCTGCCATACGCCGAAATTCGTCACCATGCGCGGGAACAAGGCGCAGGCGTTCCAACTGATCTGGCCCTATTCCGACTTTCTGCTGCACGACATGGGGCCTGGCCTTGCCGACGGCCAGGCGGTGGGCGATGCCACGGGCAGTGAATGGCGCACCCCGCCGCTATGGGGCATCGGCCTGACAAAGACCGTCAACGGCAACGCTTTCTTCCTGCATGACGGGCGTGCGCGCACGCTTACCGAAGCGATCCTGTGGCATGGCGGCGAGGGGCAGAAGGCGCGCGATCGCTTTGCCGCCGCCAATACGGCCGACCGCGATGCTCTCATCAAATTCCTGGAGTCATTCTGATGCTCAAGCGGGTTTTGCCTGTTCTCCTCCTCCCATTGGCTCTGTTCGGTGCGTCCCCGGCATCGGCCTCGGTGAAAGCCTCCGACGTGATCCAAAGAGCGATCGACGGCTTTGTCCGCCCCGCCTATGCCAGCCTGCATGGCCATGCCGGCACCTTGGCGAAGGCCATGGACGCGCTCTGCCAGGCGCCGTCGCAGGGCAACCTCGATGCCGCGCATGCCGGATTCTCGGCCACGGTCGCAGCTTGGTCGTCGGCTGAAATCATCGGCTTCGGGCCAATCAAGGAGAACAACCGGCTGGAGCGCATGCTCTACTGGCCGGACCGAAAGAGCATCGGCCTGAAGCAGGTGCAGGCGGCGCTGGCCGGCAAGGATCCGACCGCCACCGATCCGGCGCAGCTGGCGGGCAAGAGTGTCGCGATGCAGGGATTAGGGGCGCTTGAGTTCGTGCTTTACGGCGACGGCGCCGAGACGCTCGTCGGCAAGGACGAGCCCTATCGCTGCGCCTATGGCGCGGCAGTCGCCAAGAACATCGAGACCATGGCGGCCGATGTCGACGCGGCCTGGAAAAAACCGGACGGTTTTGCAGCCTCGTGGGCTAATCCCGGACCCGACAATGCGCTTTACCGCGACGGCACCGAAGCGGTGACCGAACTGGTCGGCGTCTTCATCAACGAGCTGGAAATGGTCCGCGACGTGCGCCTCAAAGGTTTTTTCGGCGCCAAGCCGGAGGCTGACAAGCCAAGGCAGGCGATCTACTGGCGGTCGCAAAACACCGGCCTGTCATTAGCCGGCAACCTCTCCGGCATTGATGCGCTGTTCCAGGCCTCGAAGCTCGGCGACGCGCTGCCCGAGGATAGCAGATGGATGGCGGAATCCATCCATATCCAGCTCATCAATGGCGTTGCCACTGCCAAATCCATCCAGGGTCCGATCGACAAGACGCTGGCCGATCCCGCGGAGCGCGGAAAACTCGAGCATTTCGCGCTGATCACCTCCAGCCTGTCGGGCCTGATCGGAACCAGGCTGACCGCCGAGTTCGGCCTGACCGCCGGCTTCTCCTCGCTCGACGGAGACTGATCATGAGGACGCCGCTGATCGACCGCCGCGATTTTCTCAGGGCTGCCGGCGCCGGCTTCGTCGCGTCAATGGCGCCGCGGGCCTGGGCGGACACGCTTGCCGCCGATGCCGTCTTTGCCACCGCCTTCGGCAAGCGCGACGGCAGCTTTGGCGCCGCTGTGTTGTCGGAAGCCGGAAAAGTATTGCATGCGATCGACCTGCCCGACCGTGGCCACGACGTCACCTTCGATCCGGCCTCAAAGCGCTCCGTGGTCTTCGCCCGGCAACCCGGCACCTTCGCCGTGGTCTTCGACCATGCCGGCCGCGAGCCGCCGCTGACCATCGCCAGCATCACCGGTCGGCATTTCTTCGGCCACGGTGTGTTTTCCACCGACGGCGCGCTGCTTTACGCCACCGAAAACAATTTCGACAATGCCGCCGGCGTCGTCGGGATCTACGACGCACGGGCCAAGTTCAGCCGCATCGGCGAGTTTCCGACCTATGGCATGGGGCCGCATGAGCTCTTGCTGCTCGGAGACGGCCGGACGATCGCCATCGCCAATGGCGGCATCGAGACCCATCCCGACTATGGCCGCGCCGAGCTCAACATCGCCACCATGAAGCCGTCCTATGTGCTGGTCGATCGCACAACCGGCGATCTCATCGAAAAGCACGAACTGCCGCCGGCTCTGCACCAGCTGTCGATTCGCCACATGGATGCCGACCCCACAGGCACCATCTGGTTCGGCTGCCAGTACCGCGGGCCGGGCACCGAGCGGCCACCGCTGGTCGGCCGCGCCACGCGCGGCAAGGGGCTGCAGCTGCTCGACATGCCGCAGGACGTGCTATCCGGCTTCCGGAACTACATCGGCTCGGTCGCCGCCAACCCGATTGCCGGCACGGTCGCGGTGTCTTCGCCGGAAGGCAATTCGCTGGCCGTCATCGACGCCGCCAGCGGCAAGATCGTCGCCACCAAGGCGCTGGTCGAGGTCTGCGGCCTGGCGCCCGACGGCCCGGGCTTCATGGCAACCACGGGTGCCGGCGAAATCATCGAAGGCAGCGGCGCGACGCGCTCCGAGCCCGACTATGTCTGGGACAACCACATGCTGCGCATCGCGCCGGCGGCGTAAGCCGTCCGGCCTGCACCGAAGCGAAGCCGCTTAACAATTTACGCGCTGGCTCTTGCGGCGGCGCGCCGTGGCGGGCAGAGGGAGACTGTTTTTCGAACCGGTCGCCCATGAAACTGCTCGCCATCGACTGTGCCGCCAATCTCTGCGCCGCTTGCGTCTATGACGCATCGGGCGGCAGAGAGCTCGGCCGCTCGGTACTCGATCTCGGCAAAGGCCACGCCGAACACCTGATGGCTGTCATTGACGAAGCGTTGAAAGCGGACGGCACCGATTATGCCGGCCTTGGCGCCGTTGCGGTCTCCATCGGTCCGGGTTCCTTCACCGGCCTGCGGGTGGGCGTCTCGGCGGCGCGCGGCCTGGCGCTGGCGCTGAAGATCCCGGCGATCGGGGTAACGACACTGGAGGCGCTGGCGGCCGAGGCGAGGGCGGCATTTCCCGGCCGCCCGATCCTGGCCGCTCTCGATGCAGGCCGCGAGGAGATCCATGCCGCGTTTTACGATGCGGAAGCGATTTTGCGCTATGGTCCGGCTGTGACCACACTTGCCCAAGCCGCGGGAATGGCGGCGGACAATCGTCCGGTGCTTGCCGGCACGGCCGCCGTGCAGATCGCAGCCGCGGCCGGTCGCGATTTCGATATCGGCCCGACGGCTGCCACCGCCGACATTGCCGTCTACGCCCGGCTCGCCGCTGCAAAAGGTGAGGGCGACAAGCCGAAGCCACTCTATCTGCGCGGCGCCGATGCCAAGGCGCAGGCCGGGTTCATCCTGTTGAGGCAGGAAAAGTGATGCGCATCCCTTTCCTCCAGCCGCGCCGCAGGGACTATGCGCTCGAGCCGCTGACCATCGCCGACAGCCCGGCAGCGTCGGTGCTGCATCGCGAGGATTTCGTCCGGCCCTGGACCGATGGCGAGTTCGCCGCGTTGCTCGAACAGGAAACCGTGTTCGGCTATGCCGCGCGCGAAATCGGCCAGGGCGCCAAGCCGCCGGTCGGCTTCGTGCTGGCCAGGCTTGCAGCCGGCGAGGGCGAGATTCTGACCGTGGCGGTGGCGCGCTCGCATCGCCGCCAGGGGCTCGGCTGGCAATTGATGGACGCCGTGCTGCGCGAATTGCATGCGCAGCGCGCCGAGGCGCTGTTCCTTGAGGTCGACGAGACCAATGTCGCTGCCATCGCCCTCTACCGGCGGCTCGGCTTCCGCCAGGTGGGCCACCGCGCCAATTATTACCGCTCGACCGAACATGGTCCTACCGGCGCGCTTGTCATGCGCCGCGATCTTCGCTAGCCAAAGTTTTGGGGCAGGGCCAAGCTGCATGATCGGAAAAATCAGGATTTTCCTGGCGCTGAGCCTCGTTGTCGTCGGTTCGCTGGTCCTTGTGCCTTTGCAGCTGCTGTCGATGAAGACCGGAATCTGGCGCGAGACGGTCATTCTGAAGGTCTGGCACAGCCTCATCGTCCGGACGCTCGGCCTGCGCATCCATGTCAAAGGCGCACTGTCCAGCCAGCGCCCGCTGCTGGTCGCCTCGAACCATATCTCCTGGACCGACATCATGGTGCTCGGCTCCTTTGCCGATGTGACATTCATCGCCCGGGCGGACATGGAGGGATGGCCGCTGATCGGCTGGCTGTCGAAACTGCAGCGTACGGTCTTCATCGAACGCGAGCGCAAGCGGACAGCTGGCGACCAGGCCAGCGAGATCGCCAGCCGCATGGCCAAGGGCGACGCCATGGTGCTGTTTGCCGAGGGCTCTACCGGCGACGGCAACACCATCCTGCCGTTCAAGAGCACCTTGTTCGGCGCCGCCTCGATGGCGATTTCGGAAGGCGCGGCCGAGCAGGTCTTCATCCAGCCGCTGGCGATTGCCTACACGCGGGTGCACGGCGTGCCTCTCGGCCGTCGCCACCGGCCGCTCGCTGCCTGGATCGGCGATCAGGACCTGATGCCGCATCTCAAGGTGCTGATGGCCGAAGGCGCCATTGACGTCGAGGTGCATTTCGGCGAGCCCATCGCCTTTTCCAAGGGCTCGAACCGCAAGGAAACGTCGAGGATGATGGAAAGCCAGGTGCGCGCCATGATGCAGGCCGCGCTCGCCGATCCCCGACCGAGCCGCTAGCGCAGGCCGGGCGCCTACAGGCCGATGCCCGAGAATCGTCTGTTTTTTGTCACGGAAAGGCGTTAGAAGCCGCCGGATGGATTTGAACACGATAGAGCGGAACGAAACCGACAGCGCCTCGCAAAGCGCTGCTGCGGCGTCCGCCCCGGCCAAAAAGGTCTTCGTCAAGACCTATGGCTGCCAGATGAATGTCTATGACTCACAGCGCATGACCGATGCGCTGGCCGCCGACGGCTACACCGCAACCGATGTCATCGCCGACGCCGACCTGGTGCTGCTCAACACCTGCCATATCAGGGAGAAGGCGGCGGAAAAGGTCTATTCCGAGCTCGGCCGCATCCGCGACATGAAGGCTGAACGCGCAGCAGTTGGGCGCGAAATGCTGATCGGCGTCGCCGGTTGCGTCGCGCAGGCCGAAGGCGCGGAAATCATCCGCCGTTCGCCTGCTGTCGATCTGGTCATCGGCCCGCAGACCTATCACCGGCTGCCCGATGTGCTGGCCCGGGTGCGTGGCGGCGAGAAGATCGTCGAGACCGAATACGCCATCGAGGACAAGTTCGAGCATCTGCCGCAGCCGAAGCGCGCCGAAATGATCAAGCGCGGCGTCACCGCCTTCCTCACGGTGCAGGAAGGCTGCGACAAATTCTGCACCTTCTGCGTCGTGCCCTATACCAGGGGCTCGGAAGTGTCGCGGCCGGTGGCGCAGATCGTCGCCGAAGCCGAGCGGCTGGCCGATGCCGGTGTGCGCGAGGTGACGCTGCTGGGGCAGAACGTCAATGCATGGCACGGCAAGGGTGAGGATGGCATGGAATGGGGGCTTGGTCGCCTGCTGTTCCGGCTGGCCGAAATTCCCGGCCTGGCGCGGCTGCGCTACACCACCAGCCATCCGCGCGACATGGACGACGAATTGATCGCTGCCCATCGCGATCTCCCGGCTTTGATGCCTTATCTGCACCTGCCGGTGCAATCCGGGTCAGACCGCATCCTCAAGGCGATGAACCGCAGGCATACGGCCAAGGACTATCTGGCGCTGCTCGAGCGCATCCGCGCTGCACGCGGCGACATCGCGCTGTCCGGTGACTTCATCGTCGGCTTCCCCGGCGAGACCGATGCAGATTTCGAGGCCACGATGGGTCTGGTGCGCCAGGTGAACTACGCCTCGGCCTTCTCGTTCAAATATTCGCCGCGTCCCGGCACGCCGGGCGCCGATATGCCCGATCACGTGCCGGAAGCGGTCAAGGACGAGCGCCTGCAACGCCTGCAGGCGCTGCTGCTGAAACAACAGCAGGATTTCGGCCTGGGCCTGGTCGGCAGCACCATCGACACGCTGATCGAGAAGCCCGGCCGTCAGGCCGGCCAGAAGGTCGGCCGCTCGCCCTGGCTGCAGCCGGTTATTGTTGATGAAATGGCCGGCGAAATCGGTGACATTATCCGGGTGCGAATCACGAAGACGGGCTACAATAGCCTGTTCGCCGAGTTGGCTTGATGGCCTCGGCAGATGAGGAGAGACGGTTGAGCGCTGCTGAAGTGAAGACTCTGCCCCAGAACCAGACATCCGGGGCCTCTGACATGGCGCACATCGTTCTGACTTTCGACAACAACAAGCTTGCCAGCGCCCTGTACGGCCAGTTCGACGAGAATTTGGCCCGGCTTGAGCAGAAGCTCGGCGTCGACATCCGCTCGCGCGGCAACCAGTTGACCATCAAGGGCTCGGCCTCGGCGGCCGAACAGGCGCGCCGCGCACTCGACAATCTCTACGGCATTCTCCAGAAGGGCACCGACATTGGCCAGTCCGACGTCGATGGCGCCGTGCGCATGGCGATTGCCGCCGACGACCAGCTGACGCTGCCGACGCTTGAACGCAAGGGCAAGGTTTCGGCCGCCCAGATCTCCACCCGCAAGAAGACGATCTATGCCCGTTCGCTCAACCAGGACGCCTATATGCGGGCACTGGAGCGTTCGGAACTTGTCTTCGGCATTGGCCCGGCCGGCACCGGCAAGACCTATCTGGCGGTGGCGCATGCGGCGATGCTGCTCGAACGCGGCATGGTCGAGCGCATCATCCTGTCACGGCCGGCGGTCGAGGCCGGCGAGCGGCTGGGTTTTCTGCCCGGCGATATGAAGGAAAAGGTCGATCCGTACCTGCGGCCCCTCTATGACGCGCTTTACGACATGATGCCGGCCGACAAGGTCGAGCGCGCCATTGCCGCCGAGGTCATCGAGATCGCGCCGCTGGCCTTCATGCGCGGCCGCACGCTGGCGCATGCCGCCGTCATCCTCGACGAGGCGCAGAACACCACGCCGATGCAGATGAAGATGTTTTTGACCCGCCTCGGCGAGAATTCGCGCATGATCGTCACCGGCGATCCGACGCAGATCGATCTGCCTCCAAGCACCAAGTCGGGCCTCGTCGAAGCCTTGCGTGTCCTTGACGGCGTGGCGGGCGCGGTAACCGTGCGCTTCAACGATGTCGACGTTGTGCGCCACCCGCTGGTGGCCGAAATCGTCAGGGCCTATGACCGCGACGCCAAGCTGGCGCGCGGCCTCGGCGCCGAGAGCTGATGTGACGATGCGGGCTCATGCCTGAAGACATAAGACCTGGCGGCGGGGATAGTTCGGTTCCCGTCGAGATCGATATGTCGGTCGAGGCCGGCGACTGGCCCGATGAGGCGGCGCTGACGCGTCTGGTCGATCGCGCCGTGTCGGCTGCCTTTGCCGAAACCGCTGCTGCCGGTCCTTCCGAAGTCAGCATCGTCTTTTCCGACGATGCCCATATCCGTACCCTCAATGCCGGCTGGCGCGGCAAGGACAAGGCGACCAACGTCTTGTCTTTCCCGGCTTTTCCGTTCCCCAGGGGTGGCAAGCTGCCGCCGATGCTGGGTGACATCGTGCTCGCCGCCGAGACGGTGGCGCGCGAAGCAGCCCTGGAAGACAAGCCCTTCGAGAACCATATCACCCATCTCGTCATCCACGGCCTGCTGCATTTACTGGGCTACGATCACGAGACCGATGCAGAGGCCGAGGAGATGGAAGCCATCGAGCGCTCAACGCTCGCAAGGCTTGCCATTCCCGATCCCTACACGTAATGACAAAAGACCAATTGACCGGACGACGATGAACGACAAACCAGAAACTGCCGCCCGCCCCGAGGCTGGCAGTGCGACAAAGCCTTCCGATACGACGGAAGAGGGATCGAGTCCGAGTCCCAGTTCCGGCAGCCCCGCTTCTGGTAGCATTGCCAGCGAGCCATCGCCTGCCGGTCCGTCCCTGTTCGACCGCGTCTTGGGCCTTTTCAGGCAGCGGAACGGCACCAGCCTGCGCGAGGAAATCGCCGGCGCGCTTGCCGAAACGACCAGCGATGCCGGGTCTTTCTCGCCCGGCGAACGCGCCATGCTCAACAACATATTGCGCCTGCGCGAGGTACGCGTCGAGGACGTCATGGTGCCGCGCGCCGATATTGAGGCCGTCGAGATCACCACGACGTTGGGCGATCTCCTCGGTCTGTTCGAGCAGTCCGGCCATTCCCGCATGCCGGTCTATTCCGAGACGCTCGACGATCCGCGCGGCATGGTTCACATCCGCGACGTGCTGGCCCACATCACCAAGGTCGCCCGGGTCAAGAAGGGCAGAACATCCAGGAAGACGCCGGCAACGACGCTTCTCGACCTCGCCCAGGTCGATCTCGGCCGCACCATCGGCGACCTCAATCTGATCCGCCCGGTGCTGTTCGTGCCGCCCTCGATGCTTGCCTCCGACCTGATGGGCCATATGCAGACGACGCGAACCCAGATGGCGCTGGTCATCGACGAATATGGCGGCACCGATGGTCTCGCCTCGCTGGAAGACATCGTCGAGATGGTCGTCGGCGATATCGAGGACGAGCATGACGAGGACGAGCCGCTGATCACCCAGACCGGCGAGGGCGTGTTCGTCGTCGACGGCAAGGCCGAGATCGACGAGGTCGCCAAGATGATCGGCGAGGACTTTACCGCCGGTGAGCATGGTGAATATGTCGACACGATCGGCGGCATGATTTTCAACACGCTCGGTCGCGTGCCCGCGCGTGGTGAGGTTGTGCAAGCCATTCCCGGCTTCGAATTCCACGTGCTCGACGCCGATCCGCGCCGCGTCAAGCGGGTGCGCATCGTCCAGAACCAGAAGGGCGAGCGTCGCCGCCGCGTGACCGCCCCCCGCACCGAGCAGGCCTAGGACAGAACGTTGCCCGGCCGATGACGATCGACGATCCCTTCAAGCACTCAACCTTTGGCTCGGGTGTCTTCTACAAGGACCCGCGAGCCGCATTGAAATGGCTCGAAACGGCCTTCGGCTTCGAGCCGAGCATGGTGGTCAGCGATGCCGACGGACGGCTGGTCCATGCCGAAATGCGCTTTGGCGACGGCTACATCATCGTCGATTCCGAATGGGCCGATCATATTGCCAGTCCGGTAAGCGTCGGCGGCAAGAACACTCAGTCGGTCTGTGTGCGTCTGAAAGACGGCCTGGACGTGCATTGTGAGCGGGCAATGGCGGCTGGAGCCCAAATCGTCGAGGAGCCTGCCGACCATTTCTACGGCGAACGGCAGTATCGGGCGCGCGACCCCGAAAGCCATGTCTGGACCTTCTCCCAGACCTTGCGCACCGTGCCGCGCGAGGAGGCCGAGCAACTGAGCGGGCTAACCATCGAGGGATGGCACCGATAGCGCAGCGATCGGCCGGTTCGCGTTTCAATAAATCTGATAAATCTTGGCTCCTGATTCGCGCGACCTGGGAAGTCTGTATGGAGCGCCTTGCCGGCCGGATAATTCTGCTTTGGGGCTGGCGGCGCGCGCTGGTGGCGTTTCTTGCCGGGGCGCTGGCGGTGCTCGCCCAGGCGCCTTACGATTTCTTCGCCGTCTGTTTCGTCTCGTTTCCACTGCTGGTCTGGCTGCTCGACGGCGCCACCGGCGAGGCTTCCGACGGCTGGCTCAGGCGCCTGCGGCCGGCTTTTGCCATCGGCTGGTGGTTCGGCTTCGGCTATTTCCTCGCCGGCCTGTGGTGGATCGGCGAGGCGCTTCTGGTCGAGGCCGACAGTTTCGCCTGGGCCTTACCCTTCGCGGTCGTAGGCATTCCTTTGGCGCTGGCATTTTTCTACGGCTTCGCCACCGTCGTCGCGCGGCTGTTATGGACCAACGATATTGGCCGCGTTGCCGCCCTTGCCTTTGCTTTTGGCCTGACGGAATGGCTGCGCGGCTTCCTGTTCACCGGCTTTCCCTGGAATGCCGTCGGCTATGCGGCGATGCCCGTGCCGCTGTTGATGCAAAGCGTGTCGGTGACCGGCATGGTCGGCATGAACGCGCTGGCGGTCTTTGTCTTCGCCATGCCGGCCTTGCTTGCAGCACGCCGGCATGTCCGTCTCGGTGTGGTCCTGCTTGCCATTCTCGTCGCCGCCCATGCCGGCTTCGGCTATGTCAGGCTCGCGACCCCCGACAAGCCGGCAACCCGCACTCTCGATGTCCGTATCGTGCAACCGGATGTCGACCTCAGCGAAAAATGGGACACTTCGGTGCGCGACCGCATCTTCGCCACGATGATGGGCCTGTCGGCCGCAGCGCCCGATCCCGGCCATAACAAACCGCAGTTGATCCTGTGGCCGGAGACCTCGGTACCCTTCCTGTTCACCGAGCGTCCGGACGCGCTGACCGCGGTCGGCGACATGCTGCAGCCTGGTCAGATGCTGATTGCCGGCGTCGTGCGCGAGGAGCGCGGATCCGGGGCGGATGCCGACAGCCGCTACTACAATTCGGTGGTGGCGATCGATGACAAGGGCGAAATCGCTGATGCCGTCGACAAGGTCCATCTGGTCCCGTTCGGCGAGTATCTGCCGTTTTCCGGTCTGCTCAGCCGCTTCGGCATCGGACAGCTCGTCGCCGGGCCGATGAATTTCGCCGCCGGCAACGAGCGCCATCCGATCGCTTTGCCCGGCGGCATCAGCGCCTTGCCGTTTATTTGCTACGAGGTGATCTTTCCTGATCTTGTGGCTGTTGACGCAACGTCATCCCAGCTTATTGTGAACGTCACCAACGACGCATGGTTCGGCGACACGCCCGGGCCGTACCAGCATTTCAGGCAGGCTCAGATTCGCGCGGTGGAAAACGGATTGCCGCTGTTGCGCGCCGCCAACAACGGCATTTCCGCCGTTGTCGATACGCGCGGACGCATCGTCGACGCATTGGCGGTCGATGCACGTGGCGCCATCGACGTGCGGGTGCCGATCTCCGGCCAAGCCTTCATCTCCGCCGCGCGGCGGCGCATTAACGGAATGCTGATCATGTTGGTGTTTGCCGCAATCGCCCTCAGCTTGAACGTAAGGCAACGGCTACGGGTGAATTGACAGTCGACACATTAGAAACTCATACTGTTACCGCCTAATTTTCTCGAAGTCGGTTGGTGTTTCTGTTGGGGCAGTTGGCTCCGGCTTCGTTGGGCGAGAAAAATAGAAAAGGCCGGAAAAATTCGGCGAGGAAAAAATGACAGAAGAAAACAAGAAGAAACCGAATCCGATCGACATCCATGTCGGAAGTCGCGTCCGCCTTCGGCGCAATATGCTTGGAATGAGCCAGGAAAAGCTTGGTGAAAATCTCGGTATTACGTTTCAGCAGATCCAAAAATATGAAAAAGGAACGAACCGCGTCGGCGCCAGCCGTCTGCAGGCAATAGCCTCGATACTCAGCGTGCCTGTCGCCTTCTTTTTCGAGGATGCGCCAGGGCAGGAGCCGGTGGGTAATAGAGGATTTGCCGAGGACACTTCGATGGCTTTCGCCGTCGAATTCTGCGGCAGTCCGGAAGGGCTTCAGCTCAACCGCGCGTTCGTCAAGATCGCGGATGTGAAGGTGCGCCGCCGGATTATCGACCTTGTGAAGTCCCTTTCTGCCGAAGATGCCGAGTGATTCGGTGGGTCGATTGACCCATTGGGCCCCAGTAATCCCCTGGGTCCGAGTAGCCCAGAGGCTCGACTGCCGGCGGCGCCAAGCCGCCGGTGGTACAAGATATATTGCTGCGGCACTCATGCCAGAACCGCGGCACCGCTTGACGAGCGGCGCCCGGCACCGTTAACACGTGGCGCGCCAAAATCGGCAGCCCTGCCGATCGTTTTTTCAAGAGGGGACACCCGTGACGCGGCAGAACTACTTCTTCACCTCGGAATCCGTGGCCGAGGGTCATCCCGATAAAGTCTGTGACCGCATCTCGGACGAGATCGTCGATCTGGTCTATCGCGAGGCCAAGAAGACCGGCATGGACCCATGGAAAGTCCGCGTCGCCTGCGAGACGCTCGCAACCACCAACCGCGTCGTCATCGCCGGCGAAGTAAGGGTTCCCGATACTCTGCTGAAGCGGGACAAAGCCGGCAACATCCTCAAGGACGCCGCCGGGCATTCGGTCGTCAACCCGGCCAAGTTCAAGTCGGTCGCCCGCAAGGCGATCCGCGAAATCGGCTACGAGCAGGCCGGCTTCCACTGGAAGACGGCAAAGATCGAGGTTCTGCTGCACGGCCAGTCGCCCGACATCGGCCAGGGAGTCGACAACGCCGCCGACCGCCAGGGCGAAGAGGGTGCCGGCGACCAGGGCATCATGTTCGGCTATGCCTGCCGCGAGACCCCGGACCTGATGCCGGCGCCGATCTATTACAGCCACAAGATTCTCGAACTGCTCGCCGCTGCCCGTCACGAAAACAACGGCGAAGCCGGCAAGCTCGGACCCGACGCCAAGAGCCAGGTCACCGTTCGCTATGTCGATGGCAAAGCCGCCGAAGCGACGCAGATCGTGCTGTCGACGCAGCATCTCGACGCGACCTGGGATTCCAAGAAGGTCCGCAAGGTCGTTGAGCCTTACATCCGTGAGGCGCTCGGCGACCTCAAGATCGCCGACGATTGCATGTGGTACATCAACCCGACGGGCAAGTTCGTCATCGGTGGACCGGACGGCGACGCCGGCCTGACCGGCCGCAAGATCATCGTCGACACCTACGGTGGTGCTGCCCCGCACGGCGGCGGCGCCTTCTCCGGCAAGGACACCACCAAGGTCGACCGCTCTGCCGCCTATGCGGCGCGCTATCTCGCCAAAAATGTAGTGGCGGCCAAGCTCGCCGACCGCTGCACCATCCAGCTGTCCTACGCCATCGGCGTTGCCCAGCCGCTGTCGGTCTATGTCGACCTGCACGGCACCGGCAAGGTCGACGAGGCCAAGCTCGAGGAAGCGCTGCGCACGGTGATGGATTTGTCGCCATCCGGCATCCGCAGGCATCTCGACCTCAACAAGCCGATCTACGCAAAGACCTCGTCCTACGGCCATTTCGGCCGCAAGGCCGGCCGAGACGGGTCCTTCTCCTGGGAAAAGACCGATCTGGCCAAGGCGCTCAAGGACGCGATCGCTGCTTAGGCATGATTCCAAAAAGTGGGTACCGGTTTTTTGGAAAAGATCATGCTCCAACAAAGGATTAGATTGAGATGAGATTTCAGCCAAATCTCATCTCAATCCCAAATCTCATCTCAATCTAAGCGCGGCGCGCGACCAGGCCATGGATCCACAGGACAGGCGGAGCCGGGCGACCGAAGGGTTCTTCGGCCGCCGGCACGGCAAGACCATTCGCCCGCAGCAGGCGGCGGCGCTGGAAAGCGGTCTTGGGGCCTATGGCCTCGACCTCTCCGTCCAGGCACCGGCAGAATTGCGCGCGCTATTCTCAGCGGATGTTTCAACGGTTCGGCTGGAAATCGGCTTCGGCGGCGGTGAGCATCTGCTGCACCGTGCCACGGAGGCACCGGCGACCGGCTTCATCGGTGTCGAGCCGTTCGTCAACGGCATGGCCAAGCTGATGATGGCGGTGCGGGAAAAGCCGCTTGCCAATCTTCGCGTTTATGACGACGACGCCACGCGCCTGCTCGATTGGTTGCCGCAGGCGTCGCTCGACGGCATCGATCTGCTCTACCCCGATCCCTGGCCGAAGAAAAAGCACTGGAAGCGGCGTTTTGTCAGCCCGCTCAACCTCGATCGGTTCGCGCGCGTGCTGAAGCCGGGCGGAAAATTCCGCTTCGCATCCGACATCGACACCTATGTGAACTGGACCTTGTTGCACTGTCGGGCGCATGGCGGGCTCCTCTGGCAGGTGCAAGATGGGGCCGACTGGCATCGGCCCTATGAAGGCTGGCCGGGCACACGCTACGAGGCAAAAGCCATTCGCGAGGGCCGACGGCCGGCCTATCTCACCTTCATCAGAAAATAGTTCGATGCGGGAAAGTGTCCCGCATCGACAGCCGGTCTGGCTTCAGAAACGGCCGATCTTGCCGAAAGCGGTCGGGTCCATGCCAAGCCGGCGCAGATCGTTGGCGCGCGGCTTGCGGCCGGCTTCGACGGCCCGCGAGGCGGCAACGGCGCTGCCGAACAGGGCAAAGGCGTCGCCTATGGCGGAAAACACGGTACGGTTGCTCATTGTCTTGACCTTTCGCGCGCCACCGCGCGCTCATCTTTGATTTGTGCAGTGCACCATAGATAGCGATGTGACATCCTGGATCACAGGGCCGTTACCGCATAGCCGGCATGCGCCCCGCGCAATCCTGCCAGCCGTCGCCGGCTGCACTCTGCCCGGCCCCTCAACAGACTTGAAACACTGGCCGGGATCGTCTATATCAGCCTCAAATTCTTGGTCGGTATGACGAAGAGTGGGTCCACCCGGTCCCGCTCTTTTTTATTACCTGCCGGTCAGCCATCAGCAAAGAGATGGTTCGGGACGACGATCATCCTGACCCATAGAACGACAGGAAACGCATGACTGCAACGGCAAGCGAAGCCGACGACCGCATCATCCGCGAAAGCGGTATCGATGCGCGCATCGCGCTGATCGTTCAGCCGGTGTTGCGAGGCATTGGCTTCCGTCTCGTGCGGGTGCATCTGTCGGGCCAGAACGGCCTGACGCTGCAGATCATGGCCGAACGCGAGGACGGCATCATGACCGTCGAGGATTGCGAAGAGGTCAGCCGCGCTGTGTCGCCGGCGCTCGACGTCGATGACCCGATCGAGAAGGCCTATCATCTCGAAGTGTCGTCGCCGGGCATCGACCGGCCGCTGGTACGCAAGTCGGATTTCGTCACCTGGACCGGCCATCTGGTGAAGATGGAAACCTCGGTGCCGGTCGCCGACCGCAAGCGCTTCAAGGGCAAGATCGCCGAAGCCGGCGAAGACGACATGCTGCTCGAGCGCGACAAGGCCGCCTACGGCGAAGAGCCGACGGTTCGCATTCCTTATGACGCGATCGCCGATGTGCGGCTGATCCTCACCGACGACCTTATTCGCGATGCCCTTTCGAAGGACAACCGGGAACGCAAGGAAGCCAAGAAACGCCGCGGCGAAGCTGATGATGCACCCGAAGGTGCTGAAGGCGGCGCGGAAGACGAAATCGAACAGGAACTATGATGAGCGGCCGGGCCTAAAAGCTCGGCAACAAGCTCGGGAGAAATAAGATGGTTGTAAGCGCCAACAGACTTGAACTGCTGCAGATCGCCGACGCGGTGGCGCGTGAAAAGTCGATCGACAAGTCGATCGTCATTGCCGCCATGGCTGATGCGATCCAGAAGGCGGCGCGCTCGCGCTACGGCCAGGAAACCAACATCCGCGCCGACATCAACGCCAACACCGGCGAGATGAAGCTGCAGCGGCTGATGGAAGTGGTCGAGAAGGTCGACGACTACGCCACCCAGATCGCCATTTCCTCGGCCCGCGAGCGCAATCCGGACGCCCAGCTTGGCGACTTCATCGCCGAACAGCTGCCGCCAATGGATTTCGGCCGCATCGCCGCCCAGTCAGCCAAGCAGGTCATCGTGCAGAAAGTGCGCGAGGCCGAGCGCGACCGCCAGTATGACGAATACAAGGACCGCATCGGTGAGATCGTCAACGGCACCGTCAAGCGCGTCGAATATGGCAACGTCATCGTCGATCTCGGCCGTGGCGAGGCGATTATCCGCCGCGACGAGCTGATCCCGCGTGAAAACTACAAGTACGGCGACCGCGTCCGCGCCTATGTCTACGACGTGCGCCGCGAACAGCGCGGCCCGCAGATATTCCTGTCGCGCACCCATCCGCAGTTCATGGCCAAGCTCTTCACCATGGAAGTGCCGGAAATCTATGACGGCATCATCGAGATCAAGTCGGTCGCCCGCGACCCAGGCTCGCGCGCTAAGATCGCCGTCATTTCGCGTGACTCGTCGATCGATCCGGTCGGCGCCTGCGTCGGTATGCGCGGCAGCCGCGTCCAGGCCGTGGTCGGCGAATTGCAGGGCGAAAAGATCGACATCATCCCGTGGTCGCCTTCGGCTGCCTCCTTCATCGTCAACGCGCTGCAGCCGGCGGAAGTCGCCAAGGTCGTGCTCGACGAGGATGCCGAGCGCATCGAAGTGGTGGTTCCCGATGACCAGCTGTCGCTTGCCATCGGTCGTCGTGGCCAGAACGTGCGTCTTGCCTCGCAGCTCACCGGCTGGGACATCGACATCCTGACCGAGGCCGAGGAGTCTGAGCGCCGCCAGAAGGAATTCGTCGAACGCTCGTCGCTGTTCATGGAAGCCCTTGATGTCGACGAGATGGTCGGCCAGGTGTTGGCCTCCGAAGGCTTCACCAGCGTCGAGGAAGTTGCCTACGTCGATTCGGGCGAGATCGCCTCGATCGACGGTTTCGACGAAGACACCGCTTCGGAGATCCAGACCCGCGCCCGCGAATATCTGGAGAAGATCGAAGCCGAGCATGACGACAAGCGCAAGGCGCTGGGCGTCACCGACGAACTGCGCGAGATCCCTGGCGTCACCACCGCCATGATGGTGACGCTCGGCGAGGATGGCGTGAAGACGATCGAGGATTTCGCCGGCTATGCCGCCGACGACCTGACCGGCTGGAAGGAACGCAAGGACGGCGAGACCAAGGTATTCCCGGGTGTGCTCGCCAATCACGGCGTGTCGCGCGCCGACGCCGAGCAGATGGTTCTGGCAGCCCGCCTCAAGGCCGGCTGGATCACCGAAGACGAGCTTGCAGCCGAACAGGTCCCGGCTGACGAAGCCGTTGGTGCGTGAGGTGAAACCGCATCGCACACAACCCGCCCCAGGACGAGATGAACGATCGCACCTGCATCGTCACGCGCAAGCAAGCCGAGCCGGATGAGCTGATCCGTTTCGTCGTCGGCCCGGATTCGGCCGTCGTTCCTGACCTGAAGAGAAATCTGCCCGGCCGTGGTTGTTGGGTGAGCGCCGACCGCCTACATATCGACAAGGCGGCGGCGAAGAACCTGTTTGCCCGCGCCTTCAAGGCGCAGGTCGTCGTGCCGCCCGATTTCGGCGGCATGGTCGACGGACTGCTTGCACGATCCGCTTTGGGTATGCTTGGCCTTGCCCGCAAGGCTGGCTCGATCGCACTCGGCGCAACCAAGGTCGAGAGCGCGGTGCGCTCGGGGTCGGCGCTTTTCGTGCTCCACGCGACCGAGGCATCCGACGATGGCGTGCGCAAGATCAGTCAGGCGCGGCGGGCAACTGTCCACCTCGGCGGGCCGGCAGTCCTTGCCTACAAACTTTTCTCCGAGGCCGAGTTGAGCTTGGCATTGGGGGGTACAAATGTGATACATGCTGCCGTTCTCGCGGGAGACGCGGGCAAGGCGGTTGAGAGGCGCATGGTTGCGCTCGACCGATATCGGGGCGGAACCCCCGACGATCTGGCAATGCTTGCGGCCGTTGCTGACGAAGATGATGCTGCAGAGGATATGGAATGAGCGATACGAAATCGGGCGACGATAAGACGTTGAGTGTTACACCGAAGAAGACCTTGACGCTGAAGCGCCCCGGTACAGAGCAGAGCGTCGTGCGACAGAATTTCTCGCATGGCCGCACCAAGCAGGTCCAGGTCGAGATCAAGAAGCGCAAATTCTCCATGCCCGGCGACAAGCCGGAGCCGGTGGCTGCACCCGTATTTACGCCCAAGCCCGCGGTAGTGGCAGCCCCCGTCGTGCAGGAAGCGCCTAAGGCGCCGCCTCCGCCGCCGCCGGCCGAACGCGGCGGCATGGTGCTGAACGAACTGTCGCGCAATGAAATGGAAGCGCGCCGCAGGGCGCTCGAAGGCTCCAAGGTTCGCGACGTCGAGGACCGCCAACGCGCCATCGAAGAGGCCAAGCGCCGCAACGAGGATGAGGAACGCCGCAAGCGCGAGCGCGAGGAATCCGCGCGCCGTCAGGCCGAGGAAGAAGCCCGCCTGCAGACCGAGGCCGAGTCCCGCCGCCGCGCCGAGGAAGAAGCGCGCCGCCGCGCGCCGCAGGCTGCCGAGCTTGTGGCATCGGACGACGAGGAAGAGGTCAAGCCGAAGCGCACCGCCGCCGGCGCCCCGGTACGCCGTCCGGTTACGCCCGAAGTGGCGCGCCCGGCCAAGCCGACCAAGGCCGAGGAAGACCGTCGTCGCGGCAAGCTGACCCTCAACACGGCGCTTTCCGACGAGGACGCGCGCGCCCGCTCGCTGTCGTCGATGCGTCGCCGCCAGGAAAAATTCAAGCGCGCGATGCATAATGAGCCGCGCGAGAAGGTTATGCGCGAAGTGATCCTGCCTGAAACCATCACCATCCAGGAACTGGCGCAGCGCATGTCCGAGCGCGCTGTCGATGTGGTCAAGTACTTCATGAAGCAGGGCCAGATCCTGAAGCCGGGCGACATCATCGACGCCGACACGGCCGAGCTGGTCGCCACCGAATTCGGCCACACGGTCCGCCGCGTCGCCGAGTCCGACATCGAGGAAGGCCTGTTCAACATTGCCGACAATGCCGAGGACCTGGTGTCGCGGCCGCCTGTCGTGACCATCATGGGCCATGTCGACCACGGCAAGACCTCGCTGCTCGACGCCATCCGCAATGCCAATGTCGTCTCCGGCGAAGCCGGCGGCATCACCCAGCATATCGGCGCCTACCAGGTCGAGAAGAACGGTCAGAAGATCACCTTCATCGACACGCCCGGTCACGCCGCCTTCACGGCGATGCGCGCCCGCGGCGCTCAGGCGACCGACATCGCCATCCTGGTGGTGGCGGCCGACGACAGCGTCATGCCGCAGACCATCGAATCGATCAGCCATGCCAAGGCGGCCGGCGTTCCGATCATCGTGGCGATCAACAAGATCGACAAGCATGATGCCGATCCGCAGAAGGTGCGGTCGGAACTGCTGCGCCATGAGGTGTTCGTCGAATCGATGGGCGGTGAAGTGCTGGACGTCGAAGTGTCGGCGACCAAGGGCACCAACCTCGACAAGCTGTTGGAAGCGATCCTGCTGCAGGCCGAAATCCTCGACCTCAAGGCCAATCCGGACCGTACCGCCGAGGGCGTGGTCATCGAAGCCCAGCTCGACAAGGGCCGTGGCCCCGTCGCCACCGTACTGGTGCAGACCGGCACTTTGATGCCGGGCGACATCCTCGTCGCCGGCAATGAGTGGGGCCGGGTGCGCGCTCTGGTCAACGACCGTGGCGAGCAGATCAAGGAGGCGCCGCCGGCTATGCCGGTCGAGGTGCTCGGCCTGCAGGGCACGCCGCAAGCCGGCGACCGCTTCGCTGTCGTCAACAACGAGGCCCGCGCCCGCGAGATCACCGAATACCGCCAGCGTCTGGCGCGCGAGAAGGCAGTGGCTCGCCATGCCGGCCAGCGCGGCTCGCTCGAACAGATGATGTCGCAGCTGCAGACAAGCGGGTTGAAGGAATTCCCGCTGGTCATCAAGGGCGACGTGCAGGGTTCGATCGAGGCGATCAACGCCGCTCTCGACAAGCTTGGCACCGACGAGGTGCGTGCGCGCATCGTTCATGCCGGCGCCGGCGCCATCACCGAAAGCGACGTGTCGCTGGCGGAGACCTCGGGGGCCGCGATCATCGGCTTCAACGTCCGTGCCAACGTGCAGGCACGTGCGGCCGCGGCGGCCGCGGGCATCGAAATCCGCTACTACTCGATCATCTACAACCTCGTCGATGATGTGAAGGCAGCACTTTCCGGCCTGCTGTCGCCGGAACGCCGAGAGACCTTCATCGGCAATGCCGAGATCCTCGAGATCTTCGACATCACCAAGGTCGGCAAGATCGCCGGCTGCCGTGTCACCGAAGGCAAGGTCGAGCGTGGAGCGGGCGTGCGCCTGATCCGCGACAACGTCGTCATCCACGAAGGTACGCTGAAGACCCTCAAGCGCTTCAAGGATGAAGTCGCGGAAGTTCCGGGCGGCCAGGAGTGCGGCATGGCCTTCCAGAACTACGAGGACATGCGCGTCGGCGACATCATCGAGTGCTTCCGCGTCGAGATGGTGACCCGGACGCTCTGAGTTCGTATACCGTCGATACGACCGGGCGGTGGTCGAAAGACCGCCGCCCTAACTTTAATGCCTGTCGCCCAAAAGTGCGGGATAAACGACATGCATAGAACAAATATGAGACATGGCGGCACGGTCCCATCCCGCGCCTCACGCTTTCCGGATTGAGAAAAATGCCCCGTCCAACCGCCTCCAGCCCATCCCAGCGCATGCTTCGCGTCGCCGAACAGGTGCGCCATGCGCTGTCGGAAACCTTGCAGCGCGGCGAGATTATCGACCCGCTGATCGAGAACACCGTGGTTTCGGTCTCGGAAGTGCGCATGTCCACTGATCTGAGGGTCGCAACGGCCTTCGTTTCGCCGCTCGGCGCCAAGGACACGGGTGCGGTCATCGACGCGCTCAACAAGCATGCGAAGTTCGTCCGTGGCCGCGTCTCCGGCGCGCTCCGCCAGATGAAATTCATGCCGGAGTTCCGCTTCAAGCTCGATACGTCCTTCGACAATTTCGCCAGGATCAACGATTTGCTGAAATCGCCCGAAGTCGCGCGAGACTTGGGTGCCGATGGCGAAGACAACGACAAGGACGAGAAATAGTGGGGCGCCGCGGCAAGAAGAAGGGCCGGCCGATCTCCGGCTGGGTGGTGCTGGATAAGCCGGTTGGCATGGGTTCGACCGAAGCCGTCTCCAAGATCAAATGGCTTTTCCAGGCCGAGAAGGCCGGCCATGCCGGCACACTCGACCCGCTGGCCTCTGGCATGCTGCCGATCGCGCTCGGCGAGGCAACCAAGACCGTGCCTTATGTGCAGGACGGCGCCAAGATCTACCGGTTCACCGTCGCCTGGGGCGAGGAGCGTTCGACCGACGATCTCGAAGGCCCGGTGGCGCAAAGTTCCGACCGCCGTCCGGCGGAAAACGACGTCAGGGCGCTGCTGCCGAACTACACCGGCGTCATCATGCAGACACCGCCGCAATTCTCGGCCATCAAGATATCAGGCGAACGCGCCTACGATCTCGCCCGTGGGGGCGAGGCGGTCGACATCCCCGCGCGCGAGATCGAGATCGGCCGTCTGGACATCGTCGAGCACGCTGCCGACCACACCTTGTTCGAGGTCGAATGCGGCAAGGGCACCTATGTGCGCTCGCTGGCCCGCGACATGGGCCGCGACCTCGGCTGCTTCGGCCACATCGCCGAATTGCGCCGGGTCGAGGTCGAGCCGTTCACCCAGGAGGATTTCGTCACCCTCGCCGAACTGGAAGCCGCCCGTTTCGGCGAACAGCGCGAAGCTGACGGAGAGGGCGACGCCGATGTTGCCGATGCGCCGATCGACTTTGGCGCCATCGATGCGCTGCTTGTCGACACGGCTGCCGCGCTCGACTGCCTGCCCCAGATCGCCATCAGCGACGAAGCGGCGACCAAGATCCGCCTTGGCAATCCCGTCATCATCCGCGGCCGCGACGCGCCCGTGGAAGCCGAGGAAGCCTGCGCCACCGCGCGCGGCAAGCTTGTCGCCATCGGCGCCATCGAGCAAGGCATGTTCAAGCCGAAGCGGGTCTTTGCCGGCTGACCACTCTCGTCTAGTCTTACGTCGACGTCACATCCGAGGGGCACATGGCAAAGGCTGAGGCGGTGAAGAAGCGGGCGCCGGTGACAACGCGGCGGCCGCCGGTTGGCGCCTCGCCCGGCACGCTGATCGCCGATCCGGCGGCGCGACGGTCCGAGCTGCGGCTGACGCTGATTTCGCCTGAAAAATTCAAGACCATCAACGATGCCAGCATCGACGATCTCAACACCCATTGCGACAACTGGCCGGTCGTCTGGCTGGACTGCACCGGTCTCGCCAACATCCAGCTGATCGAGGAGATCGGCCGGATCTTCAACCTGCATCCACTGGCTCTGGAAGATGTCGTCAACACCGGCCAGCGGCCGAAGGTCGACTTCTTCGAGGACCACGCCTTCGTCGTCATGCGCATGATCGACGACGTCAAGGTGCATCGCTATGAGCAGATCGCGGTGTTCTTCGGCAAGAAATTCGTCGTCACCTTCCAGGAGCGCGAAGGCGATCCGTTCGACCCCGTGCGCAAGCGCATCGCCGCAGCGTTGCCCAACCGCTTGCGGATGCGCGGCGCCGACTATCTGGCCTATGCGCTCATCGATTCCATCGTCGACAGCTATTTCCCGCCGATTGAGGCCGCTAGCGAGGAGGTCGATGGCATCGAGGACGAGATGCTCAACACGCCTCACAAGCATCAGATGCGCCAGCTGCACGAATTGCGGCGCGACGCCAATGTGCTCAAGGGCGTGCTGTGGCCGATGCGCGACGCGCTGGCGACGCTGATCCGCAACGACGTGCCCTATGTGAAGCCGGAGACGAAAATCTTCTTCAACGACACGCTCGACCACGCATTGCGGCTGATCGAGCTGGTCGAGAACCAGCGTGATATGCTGACCGGCTTGATCGAAATGCATTTGTCGCTGAGCCAGGCGCGCACGAACGATGTGATCTCTTATCTCACCATCGTCTCGGTGATTTTCATGCCGCTAACCTTCCTGGTCGGTATCTGGGGGATGAATTTCGATCCCGAGAGCTCGCCGTGGAACATGCCGGAACTGAAAGCCTACTATGGCTACCCGGCTTCGCTGCTGTTCATGCTGGCCGTTGCTGTCGGGCTGATCGTCTTCTTCAAAAGCAAAAAGTGGCTGTAAGCTTCAGGTGTCAGGGGGATCCTGGATTCCTGAGCAAAGGGCTGCGAGGAGCCGGCTTTATGAATGGGCTGGTGTTTTCCAGGGAATTGCCTTATATGCGCCGCAGCATCGCGCCATGTCGCTTTGCTTGCACCGGCCCCTGCTGGACGACATCCCGGCTGAGGGCGACCCGTTTCCTCAAACAGATAAGGAAAAACACGATGTCGATTACTGCCGAGCGCAAACAGGAATTGATGGGTGAATTCGCAACCGCCAAGGGCGATACCGGGTCTCCGGAAGTCCAGGTGGCCATCCTTTCCGAGCGCATCAAGAACCTGACCGACCACTTCAAGGACCACAAGAAGGATAACCATTCCCGCCGTGGTCTGCTCGCTCTCGTCTCCCAGCGCCGCAGCCTGCTTGATTATCTCAAGCGCAAGGATGACGCGCGCTATCAGACGTTGATCGAGAAGCTCGGTCTGCGCCGTTGACGAATTGACCGGCGGGCTTTCGAAGGAGAGCCCGCCGGTCGCGCATTCTGCCAGTCGCATCGATTGGCCAGACCGGTTTCGAGCGCGCAGAGGCCACTCGAAACCGCCCATGGACGGTCATGGGGCAGGATTGCAGGACGCTCGTGCGCTAACCAGCGCCGAAATCTACCCGAGCTTCCCGTTGTCTTGCCCGTGGCTGCCCGAGAAAGGAAGCCAGGGAAAGGGCATCCGCGCACCGTGAAACGGCGCGGCCCTTTCCGCTTATTAAGGACAAGATATGTTCAACTACCACAAAGTGGAAATCGAATGGGGCGGCCGTCCGCTCATCCTGGAAACCGGCAAGATCGCACGTCAGGCTGACGGCGCGGTGCTTGCGACCTACGGCGAAACCAAGGTTCTCGCCACCGTCGTTTCGATGAAGGAGCCGAAGCCAGGCCTCGATTTCTTCCCGCTGACCGTCAACTACCAGGAAAAGACCTACGCCGCCGGCAAGATCCCGGGCGGCTACTTCAAGCGCGAGGGACGTCCGAGCGAAAAGGAAACGCTGGTTTCCCGCCTGATCGACCGCCCGATCCGCCCGCTCTTCGCCGACGGCTACAAGAACGACACCCAGATCGTCGTCACCGTCGTCCAGCATGACCTCGAGAACGATCCCGATATCCTGTCGATCGTCGCCACCTCGGCCGCTTTGACGCTGTCGGGCGTTCCCTTCATGGGCCCGATCGGCGGCGCTCGCGTCGGCTACATCAACGGCGAATACGTGCTCAACCCGCATGTCGACGAGATGCAGGAATCCAGGCTCGACCTCATTGTCGCCGGCACCGCCGACGCCGTGCTGATGGTCGAGTCCGAAGCCAAGGAACTCGGCGAAGAGCTGATGCTCGGCGCCGTCATGTTCGGCCACAGGGGCTTCCAGCCGGTGATCGACGCCATCATCAAGCTGGCCGAAGTTGCCGCCAAGGAGCCGCGCGATTTCACAGCGCCGGACTACTCCGCGCTTGAAGCCGAAATGCTGAAGATCGTCGGCGACGAGCTCAGCAATGCCTACAAGAACGTCGATAAGCAGAAGCGTTACGCCGCCGTCGACGCCGTCAAGGCGAAGGTCAAGGCAGCGTTCGCTCCGGCCGAAGGCGAAGACGCCAAGTACACCTCCGAGCAGATCGGTTCGGTGTTCAAGGAACTCCAGGCCAAGGTCGTGCGCTGGAACATTCTCGACACCGGTTCGCGCATCGATGGCCGTGACCTCAAGACTGTCCGCAAGATCGTCTCGGAAGTCGGCGTCCTGCCGCGCACGCACGGTTCGGCGCTGTTCACCCGCGGCGAGACCCAGGCGCTGGTCGTTGCCACGCTGGGCACCGGCGAGGACGAGCAGTATGTCGATTCGCTGACCGGCATGTACAAGGAGAAGTTCCTCCTTCACTACAACTTCCCTCCCTACTCCGTCGGCGAGACCGGCCGCATGGGTTCGCCGGGCCGCCGCGAAATCGGCCACGGCAAGCTCGCCTGGCGCGCCATCCGTCCGATGCTGCCGAGCGCGGACCAGTTCCCCTACACGCTGCGCGTCGTCTCGGAGATCACCGAGTCCAACGGTTCGTCGTCGATGGCCACCGTCTGCGGCACATCGCTGGCGCTGATGGATGCCGGCGTTCCGCTGGCCAAGCCGGTTGCTGGTATCGCGATGGGCCTGATCAAGGAAGGCGAGCGCTTCGCGGTTCTGTCCGACATCCTGGGTGACGAAGATCACCTCGGCGACATGGACTTCAAGGTCGCCGGTACCGAAGGCGGCATCACCTCGCTGCAGATGGACATCAAGATCGAGGGCATCACCGAGGAGATCATGAAGATCGCGCTGGACCAGGCCAAGGATGGCCGCCAGCATATCCTCAGCGAGATGGCGCATGCTCTGACCGGCGCCCGCCCCGAACTCGGTGAGTTCGCACCGCGCATCGAGGTCATGCACATCCCGACCGACAAGATCCGCGACGTGATCGGCTCCGGCGGCAAGGTTATCCGCGAGATCGTCGAGAAGACCGGCGCCAAGATCAACATCGAGGACGACGGCACGGTCAAGATCGCTTCGTCGAACGCCAAGGAGATCGAGGCGGCCAAGAAGTGGATCCATACCATCGTCGCCGAGCCGGAAGTCGGCGAGATCTACGAAGGCACGGTCGTCAAGACCGCCGACTTCGGCGCTTTCGTCAACTTCTTCGGTCCGCGTGACGGCCTCGTCCACATCTCGCAGCTTGCCAACGACCGGGTCGCCAAGACCTCGGACGTCGTCAAGGAAGGCGACAAGGTCTGGGTCAAGCTGATGGGCTTCGACGAGCGCGGCAAGGTCCGCCTGTCAATGAAGGTCGTCGACCAGGCCACCGGCAAGGAAATCGCCCGCGACAAGAAGGCCGAAGGCGAAGAAAACGCCGCCTGAGCGCTCTGACAATAGAGTTGAACGGGCGCGGCTTATGTCGCGCCCGTTTTCGTTTAAGACCCGTCTACGACATGAGAATCGAAGAATGGCCGCTGAGCCGCTGAAGACACTGTTCCATCCCTTCGAGGCCGAGGCGCTCCCTCTGCCGCAAAAGGGCGAGCGTGTGTTGTTCCTGGGTGCGGAGCCCGGCTTCCGCTTGCCGGAAGGCTTCGAGGCAGAGCTCCATCTTGCACAGGGTTTCCGGCCGCATCTCCGAGCGCTGGAGCGTGCCGGTCACAAGGTAACGCCGCGCGCGGAAGGCGATGCATCCGATGCAGCGCTCGTGCTTGCCGGCCGCCATCGTGGGCTAAACGAGATGCGTATTGCCGAGGCGATCGAACGCGTCACGCCGGGCGGTCTGATCGTTGTCGCCGGCGGCAAGGACGAAGGCATCGCCAGCCTGCGCAAGCGCATCGACGAGCTTGTCCCCATCGAAGGGCATCTGCCGAAATATCACGGCATCGCCTTCTGGCTTCGCCGTCCGGTCGATCTGGCGCCTGCGGAAAAACTGCGCGTCGCCAATCCTGCTTTAGCCGTAGAGGGCCGCTTCCGCACCGCGCCTGGCATGTTCTCCTTCGACCGCATCGATGCCGGCTCGAAACTTCTGGTCGACAACCTGCCCAAAGACCTGCGCGGCAACATTGCCGATTTCTGCGCCGGCTGGGGTTATGTCGCCACCGAGGTCGCGGCACGTTCACCCGGCATAACAGGGCTCGACCTTTACGAAGCGGATTTCGACGCGCTTGAGGCGGCCAGGGGCAATATCGGCCAGACAGGCTTCGAGCCCGGCTTCTTCTGGACCGATCTGCTGAGCGAGCCGGTCGAGCGGCGCTATGATGCCATCGTCATGAACCCGCCCTTCCATCGCAGCCGGGCGGCCGAGCCGGAAATCGGCGCCGGCATGATCCAGGCGGCGGGCAAGGCGCTGAAGCCGGGCGGGCGGCTGTTCATGGTGGCGAACCGTCAGCTGCCTTACGAACCGGTTCTGAAGGCCGTCTTCTCCAGCCATGCCGAGCTCGCCCGCGACGGCATGTTCAAGGTTTTCTCCGCGCGCCGATAGGACGGTGCCGGTCGCCTCAATGCATGCTGACGATGCGCGCCGGCTCGTGGACGGGAATGGTCGCTCTGATATCGCCGGGCTTGATCTTGAGCGGCGCCGGCCTGCCGAACAGATAGCCCTGCACCATCTCGCAACCAGCTGCTCGCAAAAGCGTCGCCTGGTTCTCGGTCTCGACGCCTTCGGCGATGATGCCGACGCCGAGCGCCCGCGACAGGCCAACGATGGTGGAGACGACGGCGCCCGAATTGGAATCGGTGTCGATGCGGCTGACGAACGAGCGGTCGATCTTCAGCTTGCCGAAGGCGAAGTCGATCAGGTAGCTCAGATTGGAATAGCCGGTGCCGAAATCGTCGACCGCCACCGAGATGCCCATGTCGGCAAGCTGCTGCAGGATGATCGCGGCGCGGTCACGGTCCTGCATCATCGCCGTCTCGGTCAGTTCGAGCTCCAGGGCGACGGCTTGATGCCGGTGCTGGCCATCGTGTCGCGCACGATGCCGACGAAATCCTTGGTCATGAACTGGACCGGCGAGATGTTGACGGCAACGAAGCAGTCCTCGGGCAAATAACGGGCATCGCTGCAGGCCTTGTTCAGCACCCAATTGCCGATCGGGTGGATCATGCCGGTCTCTTCGGCGATCGGAATGAATTCCATCGGCGGGATCATGCCGCGTTCCGGGTGCTTCCAGCGGATCAGCGCCTCGTAGCCGACGATACGGCCGGTCGGCAGGTCGAACTGCGGCTGGTAATGAAGGTCGAAATCGCCACGGTCGAAGGCGATGTGCAGTTCGGATTCAATCCAGTGGCGGTAGTCGGCGACCTGGCCCATGTCGGAATGGAAGACCGACCAGTTGCCCACGCCGCCGGCGCGGGCATTCTGCAGCGCCAGGTTGGAGTGGCGCAGGATGAGGACCGGATCGACGCCATCCTTTGGCATCGCCACGATGCCGACCGACAGGCCGACCGACTGCAGGTGGGAATCGAGCTGGTACGGCTTCAGCATCTCCTCGATCATGGTTTCGACGGTGCTTTCCATGGACCTTTGGAGTTGGTGTTCCCAGACAAGGATAGCGAACTCGCCGGCGCCGATGCGCCCCATCACCGCGCCTTCGGGCATGCAGGCCTTCAACCGCTTGGTGAAGCCGCGGATCAGTTCGTCGCCATGGCTGTAGCCGATCGCGTCGTTGATCTGCTTGAAGCGGTCGATGTCGATGTCGATGAGGAACACCGGCTCACCGGTCCTGATCGTCGCGGACGCCGCGTCGGCAATCCTGCCGACCATCGCCGGCCGCGCAAAAAGCCCGGTCAGCTTGTCAAAATGGGTTTCGTTGAAAACGTAGTCCACCGATTCATCGACGCCGGCGAAGAAGGACAAGGCAGCACCGGCGGCCAGCGCGCATAGCGCCGACGCGATGCCGATCATGGTTTCCGCCTGCATGCCGGCAAAGCCGTCCCCGAAACCATGCCGGAGGCCCCAAAGCCCAAGGATGAAACTGCCAAGGCCCGAACTGGCGACGGTGAGCAGCCGGAACACAGGTGTCCGCTTCGGGTTGCTGACAGCAGGCATTGCTCAGTCCCTGTCGCATGATCCCGAAATCAACTCGACTTTCGGGAATATCAAGCGCAAATTCATAAAGGCTAAAGCATCCTTTGCGCCCAGCAAGAACGCGCAGAGCCCAAGCCTATAGGACTTCTAGCGGATATCTCCTTAAAATGAGTTTCCGCCGATGCATCTAATTTTACTGGTGAGTTAATCGCGTACGCTGTCGGTCTGCTTCAACTCATCCAGGGTTGGCATCGACACGATGTGATAGCCGGAATCCACATAATGGATTTCGCCGGTGACGCCTGACGAGAGGTCGGACAAAAGATAGAGCGCCGAGCCGCCGACCTCGTCGATGGTCACCGTGCGGCGCAGCGGCGAGTTGCGCTGCTGGTAGGAGTACATGTGGCGGGCGTCCGAGATTCCGGCGCCGGCCAAAGTACGCACCGGTCCCGCCGATATGCCGTTCACCCGGATGCCGCGCGGGCCATAATCGTTGGCGAGATACCGCACGCTGGCTTCCAGCCCGGCCTTGGCGACGCCCATGACGTTGTAGTTCGGCATGACGCGGACAGAGCCGGCATAGGTCAGCGTGATCATCGCGCCGCCTTCGCTCATCAGCGGGGCGGCATGGCGGGCGACCTCGGTGAAGGAGTAGCAGGAGATGACCATGGTGCGGACGAAATTGTCGCGGCTGGTGTCGGCGTAGAGCCCTTTGAGCTCGTTCTTGTCGGAAAAGCCGATGGCGTGGACGACGAAGTCGAGCCCGCCCCATTCCTTGCCGAGCGTCTCGAAGGTGGCGGCGACCGATGCGCTGTCCTCGACGTCACAGGGCACCACCAGAGACGCGCCAAGCTTCTCGGCAAGCGGCTTGACGCGGCGCCCGAATGCGTCGCCCTGATAGGTGAAGGCAAGCTCCGCTCCGTGTTCGGACAATTTCCTGGCGATGCCCCAGGCGATCGAATGATCGTTGGCGACGCCCATGACAAGCCCGCGCTTGCCCTTCATCAGTCCGTCCATGGCCGGCAATCCCCCTACAAAAAAAACGCTGGCCTTATGCGGAATAGCGCTGGAAAATCAGCGTTGCGTTGGTGCCACCGAAGCCGAACGAGTTGGACAAAACCGTGTCGATCCTGGCGTCGTCGATGCGCTTGCGCACGATCGGCATGCCCTCGAATTCGGGATCGAGGTTTTCGATATGGGCGCTCTCGCCGATGAAGCCGCCTTGCATCATCAGGATCGAGTAGATCGATTCCTGTACGCCGGCGGCACCCAGCGAATGGCCGGTCAGCGACTTGGTCGAGGTGATGAACGGCATCTTCTCGCCGAACACCTCTCGGATGGCGCCCATTTCCCGGGAATCGCCGACCGGCGTCGAGGTGCCGTGGGTGTTGATGTAGTCGACCGGCGTGGACACCGTCGCCAGAGCCTGGCGCATGCAGCGCACCGCGCCTTCGCCCGACGGCGCCACCATGTCGTAACCGTCCGACGTCGCGCCATAGCCGACGATCTCAGCGTAGATCTTGGCCCCGCGCGCCTTGGCGTGTTCGAGCTCCTCCAGGATGAGGACGCCCGCGCCACCCGCGATGACGAAGCCATCGCGATTGGCGTCATACGCGCGTGACGCTGTTGACGCCTTGTCGTTATACTTCGACGACATCGCCCCCATGGCATCGAACAGGTCCGACATCGTCCAGTCGAGGTCCTCATGGCCGCCGGCAAACATCACATCCTGCTTGCCCCACTGGATCAGTTCGTAGGCGTTGCCGATGCAATGCGCCGAGGTCGAGCAGGCCGACGAGATCGAATAGTTGACGCCGTGGATCTTGAACCAGGTGGCGAGCGTCGCCGACGCGGTCGACGACATCGCCTTCGGCACCGCGAACGGACCGATGCGCTTGGGGCTGTTGTTCTTGAGCGTGGTCTCGGCCGCCTCGACGATGGTGCGGGTCGAGGGGCCACCCGAGCCCATGACGATGCCGGTGCGCTCATTGGTGATGTCGCTTTCGCCAAGCCCGGCGTCGGCGATCGCCTGGTCCATCGCGACATGGTTCCAGGCCGCGCCCTGGCTCAGGAAGCGCATGGCGCGCCGGTCGATCATAGGGGTCGGGTCGAGCGTCGGCGCACCCCAGACCTGGCAGCGGAAGCCGTGTTCGGCGAAGGAATCTGAGAAGCTGATGCCTGATTTGGCATCATGGAGCGAGGATTGCACCTCGTTGGCGTTGTTGCCGATCGACGATACGATGCCGAGGCCTGTGACGACGACCCTTCTCATTCGCAACTCCTTCCAGCGGATGATCCCGAAACCCTAGTCGGTTTTCGCCGGCGATCATACGCAAAATCAAAATGCCGCAGCGGCGTTGCGTCTCGGAAGAACGCGCCGCTGCAGTGGCGCCGGTCAGGCGGCCGATTGCTTGGACAGCCCCACCTTGAGGTCCGTCGCAGCGTATATGGGTTCGCCGTCGGCCTTAAGCCAGCCATCGGCGATACCGAGCACCAGGCGTCCACGCATGACGCGCTTGAAATCGATGCCGTATTCCACCTTCTTGACCGAAGGCGTCACCATGCCCTTGAACTTGACCTCGCCGGTCGACAGCGCCATGCCCTTGCCCGGCTCGCCGAGCCAGCCGAGGTAAAAACCCGTCAATTGCCACATGGCGTCAAGGCCCAGGCACCCCGGCATGATCGGATTGCCGATGAAATGGCAGGCGAAGAACCACAGGTCCGGCTTGATGTCGAATTCGGCACGGATGAAGCCCTTGTCGTAGGCGCCGCCGGTCTCGCTGATCTCGGTGATGCGGTCGAACATCAGCATGGGCGGGTAGGGTAGCTGGGCGTTGCCGGGCCCGAACAGCTCGCCGCGGGCGCAGGCGAGCAATTCCTCATAACCGTAGCTGGATTTCGAACCCGCCATATGTCTCGTCCCCATAATCGTCCCGGGCGGTGGGGCGCCCTTGTCGTTGGTTTCCTAACACAATCCCATTCGGGCCGGAAACCGGCGTTTGCGCTTAACCCGCCCGTCTGCCCGGGTCAATGCGCGCTCTCGCATCGGCCTGGAAATCGATTCCGATTTCCAGAAAGCACGATGCTACGCCAAAAGTGATAGAGCGCATTTGGTGCGTCCAACTGGCCGCACGTCGCTCTATTGATCGTATTCCGCCAACAGAATATATGTCGGGAGGTATCCAGTTTCGGCCGATGACGTTTTTTCGCCACTCTGGGCGTGTCTTGAGGCAGAACTGTGGGCTTGGACGGATAGATGGATCGGGGCTGCCGGAAGGAAAATGTCGCTGTGGACAAGCGGGTTCGCGAAGCCGGCCTCAGGCCGACACGCCAACGCATTGCGCTGGCCGATCTGCTGTTTGCCAAGGGCGACCGCCACCTTTCGGCCGAGGAACTGCATGAAGAGGCGGTCGCCGCCGGCGTGCCGGTCTCGCTCGCCACCGTCTACAACGCGCTTCACCAGTTCACCCAGGCCGGCCTGCTGCGCATCCTGGCAGTCGAGGGGTCCAAGACCTATTTCGACACCAACACCTCCGATCACCATCATTTTTACATCGAAGGCGAAAACAGGATCTTCGATATAGAAAGCGGTCCGGTGACCGTCTCCAACCTGCCGGAGCCACCCGCAGGCATGGAGATCGCCAATGTCGACATCGTGGTGAGGCTGCGCCCGAAGCGCAGCGTTTAAGCCCCAACCCGTGAAACCTGTCGATTTTGCAATCCGGCTCGAATGGGTTGCGGTCGCGGTCGTGGCTATAGTCGCCTATGCCGCGTCAGGCGTTTCCTGGTGGCTGTTCGCCCTGCTTATTCTGGCGCCCGACCTGGCGATGCTGGGCTATCTCGCCGGGGCACGGATCGGCGCTGTCGCTTACAACGCGTTGCACATATTGATCGTCCCGCTGTTGCTGGCCCTCGCCGGATATTTTCTGGCCAATTCGACGGCGACCGCGATTGGTCTGATCTGGATCATCCACATCGCCGTCGACCGCGCGCTCGGCTACGGTCTCAAACTGTCGACCGGTTTTCAGGACACCCATCTCGGCCGTATCGGCCGTTAGGCCTCCAGCAATTTCAATTCTTGACGTGCTCGCCGGGATAGGCGCCCCACACCTGCGACTGGGCGATCCAGCCGGTGTGGCCGTCGAAGGTCATTTCGCACCACTGGCCATCGCAGGTTTTGATCGTGCCCGTAACGCCCGGCTCGATGATGGCGATGACGCTGGCGTCCTTATCGGCATCGTCGAGCAGATTGATTCGGCCACCTTTGGTGCGTTGCCAAGGGGCGACGATCGCGGTCCGTCGGCCCGACAGCAGCGACTGGTTGATCCAACCCTCCGAGCCATCGGCATCGCGCACCCGCCGCCAGGTATCGAATTCCTGGATGATTTCCATCGGCAGGCCGGCCTTTGTGTACATCCAGTCGACGGAATAGTTGGCGCCGGGGCCAACGCGCGAGTTGACGCGAGCCGATTTCAGGCTGACGAAACGCGGCAGCGGCAGGCCGCTCGGCCCGAGCGTGACCGTCTGCACAGGTGCGGCGGCACCTTGCGCCGCGGCTTGCGGGGAATGCAGGAGAGCGCCGAGAAGCGCTGCGCTGAGGATCAGGCGAAGCGACGCGAAACCAGACACTTTCATTCCTTTCGGCGCGTGCCCTTTGGCCCGGGCGCCCCTTTTTCTTTGTCTTCGGCGGCACCGCTTGTTACAGGAGTGGCAGGCACCGCGACCGGTATTCAGTTTCGCCTGTCTTGGTTAAAGAGGTCTCAACGAGATCGGGTTCGAGGAAACAATGGCAGGCAAAAAACGGCCTCTCGTCGTCATCACGCGCAAGCTGCCCGATCCGGTCGAGACCCGCATGCGCGAACTCTTCGACGCCAGGCTGAATGTCGAGGACCGCCCGATGACGCAGCCGGAGCTGGTCGCGGCGATCAAGGAAGCCGATGTGCTGGTGCCGACCATCACCGACCAGATCGATGCGGCGCTGATTGCCCAGGCCGGCGACAATCTCAAGCTGATCGCCAATTTCGGCAATGGCGTCGACAAGATCGACGTGGCGGCGGCGGCCAAGAAAGGCATCACCGTCACCAACACGCCGAACGTGCTGACCGAAGATACGGCCGACATGACCATGGCGCTGATGCTGGCCGGCCCGCGGCGGCTGGCCGAAGGCGCCAATGTGCTCACCAGTGACAAGAAATGGGCCGGTTGGTCGCCGACCTGGATGCTCGGCCGGCGCATCTGGGGCAAGCGCCTCGGCATTGTCGGCATGGGCCGCATCGGCACCGCTGTTGCCAAGCGCGCAAAGGCTTTCGGCCTGTCCATCCACTACCATAACCGCCATCGCGTGCTGCCGGCGGTCGAGGAAGGGCTGGAGGCGACCTATTGGGAAAGCCTCGACCAGATGCTTGCCCGCATGGACATCATCTCGGTCAATTGCCCGTCGACGCCGGCGACCTTTCATCTGCTTTCGGCGCGGCGCCTGGCTCTGCTTCAGCCCACCGCCTATTTGGTCAACACCGCGCGCGGCGACATCATCGACGAGGAAGCGCTGGTCAAGCTTATCCAGGACGGCAAGATCGCCGGTGCCGGCCTCGACGTCTATGAGCACGAACCGGCGCTGAACTCGAAACTGCTGAAGCTTGCCGCCAAGAACAAGGTCGTGCTTTTGCCGCATATGGGCTCGGCCACGATCGAGGGCCGCATCGACATGGGCGAGAAGGTGATCATCAACATCCGCGCCTTCTTCGACGGCCACCGGCCGCCGGACCGCGTGCTTCCGCTACGGACTTGAAGCGGGCCGCGTTCAGGCTGCGGTTGTGAGGGCCCCATCCGCCGCGACACTCACACGCTTGCCGCGATAGGCCTCAAAAGCGTCGCGCCTGAGCCTGAGCGCTACCGGCGTCCGCCAGCCCATTTCCCTGGCCACAATCAAGCCAAGCAGCAGGATCGCGTCCGGCTCGTGCAGCACGAGTGCCGTCGGCGCATGGCCATTGTGGACGAGTTCCATCAGCACGGCTGACGCTGAGGACGAGCCGATCGTGCCGGGCAGGAACAGCACACGCCCGGAAATGGTCTCGCCATGCTGCGGGTGACGGACATCGGCGATGCGGCCACTCTTCGGGTCGACGCCGCCCCAGAAGCTGATCGGCGCGGTCAGCACCAAGGCCAGCCCTTCGCCTCCGCTGCCCGGCACCAGGATTTCATCGACGGCGCTCATGCGGCGATATCCGTAAACCTCGGCTTACCCAAAACGGCGCTTTCGACGCAGTCGGCCAGCGAGCCGTAAAGCACGGCGTAGCCGGTATTGCCCGGCGCGTAGTGCGCGAACTTTCCCGAATTGGTCATCAGCACGCCGTCGACCAGATCCGGCAGGATCGGCGTCACCACCACGCAGGTGTCGGCGACGATGATGACGCCGCTGGCTTCGAGCATCTTGCGGTTGCCGTTCTGCTCCAGCCTGGTGAGCACGTGGCGGCCGGTGCAGGCGTAAATCGGCACGCTGAGCCGCCGCCCACCAATCAGCCGCTCAAGTGCATCGAATTCGGCCAAAGACAGATGCGGACTGCCGATCGCCACCGCATCGATGGCGGTTTGCGTGGCTGCCGTGGACAGGCCTGCGCGGGCCTTCATGGCCATCTCCGGCGTTACGCGGATCATCGTTTCCGGCCTGCCGCCCACCAGGATGGTCTCGGCGTCGGGCGCCTCGGGCGTCACGCCGGCAATGTGGAACAGGCCGACGGCGCCCGACGATGCCGCCGCCGCGCCGAAGGCCTTCAGCGCATCCTCGCCGGGATGGCTGGATATGCCGGTGACGACGCCGACCGCATTGCCGACCTCACGGCCGTAGAGGTTGCCCAGCACCGGCCAGGCGATCTCGGAGCCAAGGAACGAGGCGGATAGGCCGGACACATCGAACAACAGCCGTGCCTGCCGGTTCTCGGGGCGATGCAGGCCGTAATCCGGCGCGCGGCCCGATATGGCGCAGGCGATGTCGAGGAAGTCGCCATAGCGGTTGGTGCGTGCCCCCAGAACCGAATTGCAGAACACCACCGCGTTGGATTCACCCCAGGCGACATCGCTGCCAAGCGCCGGCCTGTGGCCGGCCTGATAGGGCGCGCAGGTCCAGCTCTGCTCGCAGCCCAGTTTGCGGTAGGCCTCCATCATTCGTCGCGCCATGCCGCGCGCCGGCTCTTCGAGGCGCACGCGCGAGCAGCCCATCAGGTCGAGCGCGCCGACATTGAGCGTCGAGCGCACCGCGACCCTGGCGCCGCCATCGACCAGCCTTTCGGCAAACAGCGTGCCGGAATCGCCGTGATAGAGCGCGCCGTCTATATGCGTCGAGGCGATCGGGATCAGTCGCGGCGCGCCGAGCAGCGCAGCGCTTTCGGCAACGATGCGCATCGCCATCGCCGCCCCGTCATGGCCGGAGGCGATTGTCTGCTCCTGTGCGCTGAGGGCGAGGCTCACGCGAACTCCTTGCGCATGGTGATCGAGGTCGGCCGGTCATAACCGTCATGCGCCGTGCGCGCGGTTTCGCGGAAGCCGAGACGCGCAAAGGTTGCGTGATTTGCCGTGAGCTCGACCCGCGTCTGCAGTTCGATGGCGGGTTTGTTGCGGTTGCGGGCAAGATCCTCGACAGCCTGCATCAATCGTCTGCCGATGCCTTGGCCCTGAAGCCCGAGTTCGACGGCGAGCTTGCCGACATAGAAATCATAGGGTCTCTCCAGCGCAAAAATGCAGCCTGCGATCTGGCCGCCCTGCAGAGCCACGAACACCGTTTCCCGCCCAGCCTTGTCCCTCAGGCTTTCGACGCTCAGCAGATGCGCAGAGGAGGGCGGATCGATGACGCCGTCCATCGGCGCAAAGGAATGCATGATCAGGCTGAGCAGTTCATCCCAGCGCTCGAAATCGGAGGCGAGCTGCGTAACAAGGACGCTGGTGGACTGATCCATGCGGTCAGTTTTTCTTGTAGCGGATCGTGTCGAAGCGCGCCGACAGCGCATCGTAGAGCAGCAGCCGGCCGACCAGTGGTTCGCCGATGCCGGTGATCAGCTTGATGGCTTCCATCGCCTGCAGCGTGCCGACGACGCCGGTCAGCGCACCGACGACCCCGGCCACCGCGCAGGACGGCACCAGCCCCTCTGGCGGCGCTTCAGGAAAGAGGTCGCGATATCCAGGGTTCGGTCTGCCGTCGGCGCCGGTCCCGAACGGCATCAACACCGTCACCGAGCCGTCGAAGCGGCCGACGGCGGCATGCACGAGCGGCCGCTTTTCCGCCGCGCAGGCATCCGCCACCACATAGCGCGTCTCGAAATTGTCGGAGCCGTCGACGACCACGTCGTAGCGCGCGACGAGAACGGCAGCATTGTCGGCCGTCAGCCTGAAATCGTGCAATTCCACCGCGACATGGGGATTGATCCGGGCGATCGCTGCTTTGGCGCTCTCGGTCTTCGCCGTGCCGACCGTATCGGTGGCGTGGATCACTTGCCGCTGCAGATTGGACAGCGAGACAATATCGTCGTCGACGATTCCAAGCGTGCCGACGCCGGCGGCAGCGAGATATTCCAGCACCGGCGCGCCGAGCCCGCCGGCGCCGATGACCAGTACCCGGGCCCGCTTCAGCCTCTGCTGGCCGGCGCCGCCGATCTCCGGCAGCACGATATGGCGCGCATAGCGTTCGAGCTCTTCGTCGGTGAGGGCGGCAGGGGTCATTGCCGGACCATATAGCGGAGCAAAAAGCTTGTCAGGTCTCTTCGGTTGGCCCAACCGTGCCTTGGTCGACGGTGAGGAACTGCGCGCGTCCCCTCAGGCTGGAAAACAGCGCGGCGTCGGTTCCGGTCATGAAGGCCTGGCAATTCAGCTCCTCCAGGATCGAGAACAGCGCGGCGCGCCGGCCGGCATCGAGATGCGCGGCAATCTCGTCGAGCAACAGGATCGGCGTCATCCCCGACATCTCGCCGGTCAGCCTTGCGTGCGACAACACGATGCCGACCAGCAGCGCCTTCTGCTCTCCGGTCGAGCAGAGTTCGGCCGGCATCGCCTTGGGGCGGTGGCGCACCAGTAGATCCGAACGGTGCGGGCCGTCGAGCGTGCGTCCGGCGGCGCGGTCGCGCTCGCGGCCGTCGGCAAGGGCGTCGCGATAGCGTTGCTCGACATCCACAGCGGGTGCTGAGGCGACATGGCTTTCAAGGTCGCCGAAGAGGCTGATGTCGGCTTGCGGAAACGGCCCGCTGGACGGCAACATGTCGATCATGGCGGTAAGCAGGCGCACCAGCTCGGCGCGCGCCGCGGCAATCGCCACGCCGGTTTCGGCCATCTGCATCTCAATGGCGTCGAACCATGCGCCGTCTCGCGAACCTTCCGTAAGCAATCGGTTACGTCCGCGCATCGCCTTCTCATAGTCGAGCGCGCGCTGGCCGTGGCCGGGATCGATCGCAAGCACCAGCCTGTCGAGAAAGCGCCGCCGGTCCGCGGCAGGTCCGGGGAACAGGCCGTCCATGGCCGGCGTCAGCCAGACCACGCGCAGCCATTCCAGCATGGCGTCGGCCGACCGTGCCGGCGCGCCATTGATGCGCACCTTGCGACCACCCTCGCCGGCCGCTTCACCCCCGGTGATGCCGGTGCCGATCTCGACCTGTCCCTCCGGCCCGTCGAGCCTTGCGTGGAGCGCAAAGCCGCCATCGCCGCCTTCGCGGGCCACGTCGACATAGGGCGCGCGGCGCAGGCCGCGGCCAGGCGTCAGCAGCGAGATGGCTTCCAGGAGATTGGTCTTGCCGGCGCCATTGTCGCCGGAAAACACCACCGCGCCGGGTGAAAAGCCGATCGACAACGCCGCATAATTGCGGAAATTCGTAAGTGTGAGCTTACTTATGTGATTTTGTTCCGGCAACCGCTATCCGCCTATAGAAGTCGCCGCAATCACTATGCTGCAGTGTGCCGCAGTGCGGCTACACCCGCATCGGCATCAGCACGTAGAGCGCGGTCTCATCGGCCATGTCGTGGATCAGCGTCGGCGAGCCGGCATCGGCCAGCATGAACTTGGCTTCCGTGCCGGTGAGTTGAGCAGCGACGTCGAGCAGATATTTGGCGTTGAAGCCAATCTCGATCGGGTCGGACGAATAGTCGGCCGCCAGTTCCTCGGTGGCGCTGCCCGAATCCGGATTGTTGACGGCAAGCGTCACCTGGCCTTCGGTGATCGAAAGCTTCACCGCGCGGCCGCGCTCGGAGGAAATGGTCGAGACGCGATCGACGGCGGCGGCGAAGCTCTGGCGGTCGATGATCAGCTTCTTGTCGTTGCCGGTCGGAATGACGCGCTGGTAGTCCGGGAAAGTGCCGTCGATCAGCTTCGAGGTCAGAACCACGCTGCCGATGGTGAAGCGGATCTTGGTGTCGGACAATTCGGTGGTCACCGCGACATCGGGATCGTCGACCAGCTTCTGCAACTCGCTGACCGTCTTGCGCGGAATGATGATGCCCGGCATGCCTTCGGACCCGGCCGGAGCGTCGATCTCGGCGCGCGCCAGGCGGTGGCCGTCGGTCGCCACCGAACGCAGCTTCAGCTTGCCGCCAGTTTCATGCGTGTGCAGGTAGATGCCGTTGAGATAGTAGCGCGTCTCTTCGGTGGATATGGCGAACTGGGTCTTTTCGATAAGGCCTCTCAGGGCGACGGAATCGAGCCGGAAGATGTGTGAGAAGGATCCCGCCGAAAGCTCCGGGAAATCGGACTGCGGCAGGCATTGCAGGCGAAAGCTCGAGCGGCCCGACGTTACCGTCATGGCGTTGCCGTCCTCGTCGGTCTTCAGCATCACTTCGGCGCCGTCGGCCAGCTTGCGCACGATGTCGTAGAGCAGGTGCGCCGGAACCGTCGTCGCCCCGCCGCGCTCGACCTTTGCCGGCGTCGCTTCGGTCACTTCGAGGTCGAGGTCGGTGGCTTTCATTTCAAGGCTGGCGCCCTCGGCGCTGAGCAGCACGTTCGACAGGATCGGTATGGTATTGCGCCGCTCGACCACGCGATGAACGTGGTTGAGCGACTTCAGGAGATTGGACCGTTCCAGGATAACACGCATGACGAAACAGGCTCGCTTGAATGAATGGACGGGTCACCAGTGGGCGGCGCCCCGCGAAAGGTCTGAACAGGCTCAGAATCTATGCAAACTGACAGGAAAAAGCCAGCAAACGCAAGTCCGGGCCACCGGTTCGCGCCGGTCAAGCGGGCTTTCTGGGGATAAAGCGGACGTTGGCCGGCAACCGATGCATGTCGCCGAAAACTGCGCAGCGGTTTTGGGACAAAGACATGCATCAAAACAAGAAAATTTAAAGCGCGACGACCGAATACTCTAACCCGGCGCGCTCCGTTTGCCGCGCCGATCAGGCTTGGTCGTTGATCAGCCTGCGCAACAGTTCCAGTTCCTGCGCCAGCGTGTTGTCGACGCCGGAAAGGTCCTCGATCTTGCGCACCGCATGCAGCACCGTGGTGTGGTCGCGCCCGCCGAACCGCCGGCCGATCTCCGGCAGCGAGCGCGGCGTCAATACCTTCGACAGGTACATGGCGACCTGCCTGGGCTTCACGATGGTGCGCGTGCGCCGGTTGGACAGCAACTCGGTCTTCGACACATTGTAGTGGCGCGCCACGATGCGCTGGATGTCCTCGATGCGCACCCGCTTCGGCTCGCCAGAGCGATAGATGTGCCCCAGGATCTCGTCGATGCGGTCGATGGTGATCGCCGGCTCGAACGACTGACGAAACAGCAGTTGGTTGAACGCGCCTTCCAGCTCACGCCCGCTGCCGGTGACGGTACGGGCGACATGGTTGAGGATCTCCTCCGAAATATTGAGCGACGCATCGTCGACCTTGGCCGTGGCAAGCCGCAGCTTGAGCATGCCGATGCGCATGGCGAAGTCCGGCGCCGACATTTCCAGCGCGACACCGCCATTGAGGCGCGAGCGCACCCGCGGTTCCAGCGATTCCAGTTCCGACGGCGGCCTGTCGGCGGCAACCACCACTTGCTTGGCGCTGTCGAGCAGCATGTTGATGAGATGGCAGAATTCGTGCTGGATCGACTTGCCCTGCAGGAACTGCATGTCGTCGATGATCAAGAGGTCGATGTCGCGCAGCTGTTCCTTCAGCGTCAGCGCATTGTTGTCGCGGATCGCGGTGGCGAAGCGCCACATGAAATATTCGGCCGTCAGATAGACGACGCGCGATTTCGGGTTCTGTTTCAGGGATTCGGCCGCAATCGCCTGCAAAAGGTGCGTCTTGCCGAGCCCGACGGTTGCATGAAGGAACAGCGGGTTGAAGCGCACCGCGCTCGACTGCGATTCCGCCACGGCTTTGGCTGCGGCGAAAGCCACCCGGTTCGACGGGCCTTCGATGAAGGAGCCGAACGTGTAGCGCGGGTCGAGCGGCGACCCCAGCACATTGTGCCGGAATTCGCTCTCGATCGGCGTGCCGGGACGAGGGGCGGGCGCCCGCTCCACCCTGCCGGGGCCGACCGTGCCGGCCGCCAATGCGGTCTGCGTATGCTTGGTCATCTTGCGCGCCGGCACGGCCTCGGGTTCGACGCCATTGCGGGCAGGACGGGTCGCGGTGCGCACGACCATCTCGATCTTGAGGATTTCGGGATCCTCGTGCTTCCACAGATCGGCGATGAGATCGAGATAATGGCCATTGATCCACGAGCGCAGGAAGGCCGTGGGCACCGAGATGCGTACAATGCCCCGGGAAGCCTCAGCCACCTTCATACGGCCGAACCAGCTCGAATAGACCTCGGTTCCCAGGCGCGCCTTCAACTGGGCCTTGACCCGGTCGAACTTCTGTTCCGCGTCGCTGGAAGCCGCCATGTCGTGCGCTCCGACCAATGTTCCGGGAAATGGCAGGTCGCCCGTAAGCTCCCGCTCGATGCCGCTCTGCATGATTGTGCGTCCCTTTTCCTTTGTACCTTTTTTCCGCCGGGAGTGCGCCTCCTGCACCCATGTTTCCGGCGACCGTATCTTCGCTACAACACCACCGCCGCCGCCGGCGGATGACGTTGCCTCGTCAGAATGGGATCGGTCCCGGCTGCTTAAGGCCAGTCCGTCTGACATGTTCGGGCAAAGCGGTGCTACCCGGCGAAAACGCCGGTGCGCCATCAAGCTGCCATGTACAATTACGCCAGTCCCCTATCGTATCGAAAAGGCAAGCCATACCCGTTCGCGGAATTGATCCACGTCATGAATTCTGCCACTGTTAGCTGGCCGATTCAGGCTGGGTTAAGGGCTAATGGCCCGTCCCTTTCGATAGATCGACATTACCGAAATCGCTGTGGATAGGGCAAGGCCACCTCTAACGGATTTTTAAGAAATCTGGTTAGTGAACAACGGTTCGGGCTCCGTGCTGGAAGCGCATATTTTGACAAAGCCATTGGGATTCAAACCCTTTTGCCGCGAATATGAAAATGGCTGTGCGGTTTGAAATTTTCTGAAATAATTCGCTTGACACCAACTTGCTGCCTATCGCCCACAGGCGATGTGAACAAGCTGTGGATCACTTCCAGCAAGTCGTTGAAAAATATCAGCAATTTGTGACAGCCAAATTTATTGGCGTGGGCCGTTTCGGCGGATTGGAATATCAGTGGGAGTGTATGTGCCGGCAAAGCATTCCAGACTCTGGAATGCGGCTCGGGCGTGCTTTGCGGCCGTTCTTTTTAAGTGCTTGCCGGCAAACGAAAAAACCCGGCGCGATTGGCCGGGTTTGAAAGAACGACAGTTCAGGAACGGTCGATCAGGCCGACAGCACCTTGAGGCGGTGAGCCAGACGCGACACCTTGCGCGATGCCGTATTCTTATGGATCACGCCCTTGGTCGCGGCGCGCATCAATTCCGGCTCTGCGGTCTTGAAGGCTTCCAGCGCGGCTGCCTTGTCGCCGGCAGCCAGTGCCTCTTCGACCTGGCGAACATAGGTACGCACGCGCGAGCGGCGGTTCTTGTTGATCGCTGCGCGGCGGGCGATCTTGCGCGTTGCCTTTTTGGCCGAGGATGTATTGGCCATGATGCCTCTCTTCTGATCTGGTGGGCGCATGCGGGATGCCGCAGGGCGCAAAAAACAAACGGGCAGCCAACGGCCGCCTCGGTTGGAGCGGCTTATAGTTCAGCTTTTCCGGCGCGTCAACGCCGCTTTGGCTTCTTTTTGGTCCTCGCCGCCGCCACTCTAGCGATTGGTGAAATTCGGCTTCCGCTTCTCGGCAAAGGCGGCCATCCCTTCCTTCTGGTCATCGAGCGCAAACAGCGAGTGGAACAGCCGGCGTTCGAAGCGCAGTCCCTCGGCCAGCGTCGTCTCGTAGGCGCGGTTGACTGCCTCCTTGGCCATCATCACCGATGGCAGCGAAAACTCTGATATCCTGGCCGCGGCCTTCATCGCCTCCTCGATCAACTCGCTGGCCGGTACGACGCGCGACGCCAGGCCGCTGCGCTCGGCTTCGGCGGCATCCATCATCCGTCCGGTCAGGCACATGTCCATGGCCTTCGATTTGCCGACAAAGCGGGTCAGCCGTTGCGACCCGCCCATGCCGGGAATGACGCCGAGCGTGATTTCGGGCTGGCCGAATTTCGCCGTGTCGGCGGCAATGATGAAATCGCACATCATCGCCAGTTCGCAGCCGCCGCCCAGGGCATAGCCGGCGACCGCCGCGATCATCGGCTTGCGCGCGCGGGTAAACTCTTCCCAGCCGACGAAAAAATCCTGCACATAGGCTTCGGCGTAGGTGACGGCCTGCATTTCCTTGATGTCGGCGCCCGCCGCAAAAGCCTTCTCGGAACCGGTGATGACCATGGCGCCGATGCCGGGATCGGCGTCGAACCCCTTTGCCGCCGTCAGCAAATCCGCCAGCACCTGCGCGTTCAGCGCGTTGAGCGCCTTGGGCCGGTTCAGCGTGATCAGGCCGACCTTGCCGCGCGTCTCGACGATGATGGTTTCATAGCTCATGGGCTGGCCTCCTGATTGCGGCACTGAAGGACCTGTCTAGCTTACCGCTGACAGGTCCGGCAATAAAAGGTCGAGCGGCCGCTTTGCACGATGCGCTCGATGTGGCCGCGACAGCCGGGCGTCGGACAGGGCCCGCCTTCGCGATCGTAGACCGCGAAGGAATGCTGGAAATAGCCCAGCGACCCGTCTGTGCGCACATAGTCGCGCAGCGAAGACCCGCCGGCGGCGATCGCATCGGCGATCACCGAACGGATTGCCTCGGCCAGTCGTTCGCTCTGTTCCTTGGCCTTCTTGCTGGTCCCGGCGATGGTGCCTGCCTCGCGCAATGGCGAAAGGCCGGCGCGCCACAGCGCTTCCGACACATAGATATTGCCGAGCCCGGCAATCAGCTTCTGGTCGAGCAGCGCCGCCTTCAACGGCGATCTGCGGCCCTTCAGCAGCGAGGCGAGCAGGGCGCCTTCCAGCGCATTGCCGGTCGGCTCGACGCCCAGTCCCGCCAGCATCGGATGCGCGTCAGCCAGGCCTTCCGCAAACAGCATGAAGCCGAAGCGACGCGGGTCGTTGAAGACCACGCGAGACTGGACGCCGACAGGCGACACGACATGGAACACCACATGGTCGTGCTTGGCATCCTTCGAGCGCTCTTGATAGAACGTGCCGGGCGTCTCTTTGTCATCAGCGGTCTCAATGCGGAACGAGCCCGACATGCCGAGATGGCAGATCAGCACCGGGCCACCGTCCAGGTGTATGGTGAGATATTTGGCGCGGCGGCCAAGCGCGGTGACGGTCTTGCCGGTCAGCCGCTGCGCAAATTTCGCCGGAAACGGAAATCTGAGATCGGGCCGGCGCGCCTCGACGCGCACGATCCGCGCGCTTTCCAGAACCGGCTGCAGGCCGCGCCGGACGGTTTCGACCTCGGGCAGTTCAGGCATGGCCGCCTATCGCCGCATGGAAGGAAGCGCCGTGGCGGCCGCGCGCCAGCTTGAGGTGTTCGGCGACCGTCTCGCCGATATCGGCGAAGGTGGTCCTGAGCCCGATGTCGCCGCCCGTGAGACCCGGTGCGATGCCGATGACCGGGATGCGTTCGCGCGTGTGGTCGGTGCCACGCCATGTCGGATCGTTGCCATGGTCGGCGGTGAGGATGAGCAGATCGCCCGGCTTCAGCTTTGCCAGTGCCTCGGGCAGCCGGCGGTCGAAGGCTTCGAGCGCCGCGGCATAGCCGGCGACGTCGCGGCGATGGCCGAACTCGGTGTCGAAGTCGACGAAATTGGCGAACACCAGGTCGCCGTCGCCGGCATCGTCCATCGCGCCCAGCGCCTTGTCGAACATTGCCATATTGCCGGGCGCCTTGCGTACTTCCGAGATACCGCGGTGGGCGAAGATGTCGCCGATCTTGCCGACCGCGATCACCCGGCTGCCGCGCCCGGTCAAGCGGTCGAGCAGCGTCGGCTCAGGCGGCGGCACGGCGTAGTCATGGCGGTTGTAGGTGCGCTCGAACGTGGCTGATGTTTCGCCCAGGAAAGGCCGTGCGATCACCCGTCCGATCTTCAGCGGGTCGACCAGCCGGCGTACCGTCTTGCAGAACTCGTAGAGCCGCTCCAGGCCGAAATGAACTTCGTGCGCTGCTATCTGCAGGACGGAATCGACCGAGGTGTAGCAGATCGGCTGGCCGGTGCGGATATGCTCCTCGCCAAAGCGCTCGATGATCTCGGTGCCGGGTGCATGGCAGTTGCCGAGAATGCCCGGCACCTTGCCCTCGCGGATCATCGCTTCGGTCAGTTCGGCAGGGAAGGCGGGCACCTTATCGGGGAAATAGCCCCAGTCGAACCGCACGGGCAGCCCGGCGATTTCCCAGTGACCCGACGGCGTATCCTTGCCGCTCGAAATCTCCTGCGCGGCGCCGTGGAAAGCGGAGGCTGAAACAGCGGCTTTGCTGTCGAATTGGAAGCCGGTTGCGGTTTCTGCTGCGCGGCCGAGACCGAGCGAAACCATGGTGGGCACCTTCAGCGGTCCCTCGCGCAGGCCCTCGCGATCGGCGCGGGCTTCCGCGCAGGCCAGCGCGATATGTCCGAATGTGTTCGAGCCGGCGTCGCCATAGCGTTCGGCATCGGCGGCGCCGCCAATGCCGAAAGAATCGAGAACGAAGAGGAAAGCGCGTGCCATCGGTGCCGTCATTGCCAGTCTGGTTGACCAGACATAAGGTCCCGTCGCGGCATTGGCAAATCGTAAACCAGGCGGCAACGGCCTGGCGCGATAGTCGCGAAGTCGGGCAGGCGTGGTGTACGCATCCTTGAGACATGCGATGCGCTTCAAGGAACGGCGTGCGGGGCATGGATCGATGAGACGGGCTGACCTCGGTTGGAGTGCACTGGCGACCACTGTAGCGCTGCTGGCCTCGCAGCTCGCCGCGCACGCCGACTGGCGCGACCAGATCGGCACGTTTCGGATCGGCATCGTTGCCGAGCCGGGCGCTGGCAACACGGTTCCGGGTCTGGCCTTGCTGACTGACGCCTACGGCAAGGCGCTCGGCATGAAGGTGGAATTCGTCGTCGCGCATGACTATCCGGCGCTGATAGAGGCACAGGCCAATGGCCGGATTCAGTACGCGGTCTATTCGGCGACCGCCTACGCCACCGCCTCGGAGCGCTGCGGCTGCGTCGAACCTCTTGTGGCGCCGGTCGATGCCGACGGTGCCACGGGCATCCGCTCCGTGCTTTTGACGCGCGACGGCAGGCTTTCCGATCTCGCGGCCCTGGAAACGCACAGCATCGCCATGGCGCCTTCCGACAATGTCGGCGGTTCGCTTCTACCGCTCGCCGGGCTGGCGGCCGACGGCATCAAGATCAGCCAGGATGCGCCATTCCTCGCTCATGCCGGCTCGGCTGCCGCCGCAGAAACTATGCTGGTCGATGGCCAGGCCGATGCCGTGTTCGGCTGGGAGCGGGCCACGGCGGAAAACTGGACGGCGATTGCTGGCGATCAGCCGGCTGATCCGGACGGCACGGCGGCGCGACTGGAGGCGGCGGGCATTCCAGAAGCCGCGCTCCAGATCATCTGGACCTCCGGCGTGCTCAGATACGGCCCTCACGCCGTCCGCAGCGATCTTGACCCCGAAGCCAAACGCCGACTGACGGTCTTCCTCACCAATCTCAGATCGCAGTCGCCGGAAATCTACGATTTCGTGGAATCGAAACATGCGGGAGGGTTCACGCTCGCCGCTGCGAGTGACTATGCGATGGCCGCTTCCATCGTGCGCCTGGTGTCGGGCAGCACGGACAGCAGCGCGCAATGACCCGGGTTGAATGGGTAGAACTGCTTCAGCAATTGCTGCAGGGGATCGAGGTGGCCCGGCGCGGCCTGAGATAGTAGGTTTCGCTCATCGTTATTTTGCCTTCGTTGAAGGCCGAGATAAATCCGAGCGGCTTTTCGGCGCTTTCCGACCAGGAGATGATCGGTTCATATTTGAGAGTGGTTTTGACACGAATAAGGAAAGTCCCCGCAACGTTGAGCGTCGCCGGAACAGTTGTGGAGCTTGTCGGGTTGGAGTCGCGGCTCGTGACCCCATTCAGCACGCGCCAGGACCACGCCACCTTCGCCTTCGGTGTCGGTTTGCCCGGATCGGCTTCGATGTCGATTGCTGTGATGAAGATATCGGCGACTGAGCGGTTATAAGGCTGAAGGCTGGAGTTTCCGATTTTCATAATGTCGGTGAGATCTGCATTGACCACCGACGTTTGCTGCGTGACGAGGTCGGCAACCATGGAGCTGATGCGGCTGACCTTCTTGCTGGTCTCGATGGCTTGCGAGGCCTCCATGGTAACGAAATACATGATCAGCAAGACGGGCACGATGAGGGCAAACTCGACCGCCGCTATGCCCCGCCGATCGGCACAAAACCGCGCCGCTCTCTTCCAGATAACCGATATCCACGGATGTGCCCCCGCACGAGACATGCCCTTTTCCTTTGCTACACGTGCCTCAGTTGTCGAATGGCTCGTTTTGCCACGTTGCCGTTGCGTAATGCAGCGTCTTGCCGCCATCCATATTCGACATGTATTGAGCCATGAAATCGGTCATGACCGGCCAAGGGTAGAAAACCCGCAGCATGTTCTTTGATTCTGCCGGACCTATTGTGGGGGTCCCGAAAGCCGGGTCCTTGCCTGTATCCGGATCCTTGCCCGTCAGCGTGATGGTCGAGCCGGAAATCTTGAAACCCGCACTGGCTGCCCCGGCAAAGGTCTTGAACGGGCGCAGATCAACCAGCAAACCGGGGCAACCCTTGGCGACAATGATCTCGAGTCTGGCGCAGACCCTACCCTTTAGCTTCTCTTCCGTCACATCGGCTTGCCTCAACTGGCCAGTACGCAATTGACGGGCGATATCATCGGTGATGTTGGCCATCACCTCCTGTCCGGCAAATGAAATGCAGCTCTCGAGGATGGCGAAGACGAGAGCCGCAAACGGTAACGCAAGCATGGCGAATTCTATCGCCGTGCCGCCGCGCCGATCACCAAGGAAACGACGGGCAAACGTCACGCGCCCTGCCTTGGCCTTGCAGATCTTGCGTCTTGAATCCTCGTCCAAAACGTCGCCCATATCCCGTTCCTGCCGATCCTGATGCGGTACCGTCGGCACCACTATCAAGAACCCATTTAGCTCCGGTTTGAATGACCGTTAAATTCGACCAGGCGACATTAACCGGCCGCTAACCGACGCGGCTCTCCCCCAGACAATCAAGTCACCTGAGGCGCTTACTGCCCAGCGCTCATCTCGGCCTCGGACGACTTTTCCGAGTCGCTCTTATACGAGCTTTCGCAATAGGGCGTGCAGGACATGGTCTGGACCGAGGCGCGCCTGTAGATACGCACCGACGACGCGTCCTGGCGCACCACGGTCACCTGCTCGTCGACGATCGGGCTGCCATCGTGGTCGAGGACAACCAGATTGGTCACGCCGAACCCCTTGCCCGTCAGCACGATCGTCGATGCATCCTGGACGGAGGCGTCGGCGATCGCCGGATTGCCGACGACGATGGTGTCGGCGGGGCGTGTCAGTTTGACGATCTTGGCCTGGTTCATCGTCACTTCGATGCCGGCTCCGGCCTTGGCCGGCAGCACGAAAGCCGGGACGGCGAGAAGCGCGACAAGCAGGAATGACGATTTCATGGCGGTCATCGAGGCGCTCCACAGCGGCAAAACTTGTTCACGGAACATGAAGGAGATTGGTGAACCAACGGTTAAACCCTTGACCGGCGCCGGGTATTCGCTCCAATCTTGCTGCCAGCTAATATAACAATGCGTCCTGCCGATAGCCGTGAAATTACAGCTTTTCACGGGCAGGCGAGCTACTGTCCAGCGTTTAGTTTACGGTTAACCACGCAAGCTGTTCGAAGCGGGAAAGGAATCGGTAAGGCTGTTTATTAAGCCGATTGAAAGAGCTTCTCCGTAGATTAGCAGCATCCGATCAACCACCACAGAAGTTGACGGAAGTGCTGTAACACGTGGAGTAGGAGCTCTCGAATGTCTAATCTCATCGCACGTTTCGCGAAGGACGAATCCGGCGCGACCGCTATCGAATACGGTCTGATCGCCGCTCTCATCGCGCTTGCCATCATTTTTGGCGCTGGTCAGCTCGGCAACGCCCTGAACAACAAGTTCATCGCCATCGCCGGTAAGGTGAGTGGTTCGTAATACCCTGGTTGCCTTAGAGATAGGGGCCGCCTGACTGGCGGCCCTTATTTCATCGCGTCGGGTGGTTTTGAGTAACCCAGTCTCATCGATCGTTAATCATATATGTCTAGGCTGAGGCTGGATACAGTTGGCAACAGGGTGTCGCGCCCATGCTCGAAGCGTTGATCTTCGTCATCTTTCCTTTTTGCATGCTCTTCGCCGCGATCTCCGACATGCTGTCGATGACGATCGCCAACCGCGTACCGGTGCTGCTGCTGGCGGTGTTTGCGCTGGTTGCGCCGCTGACGGCCATGGACTGGGCAACCTATGGCTGGCATTTCGCCGCCGGCGGCCTGGTGCTGGCCGTGACGTTCGGTCTGTTTGCACTCGGCGGCATGGGTGGCGGCGACGCCAAGCTGCTCGCCGGCACCGCCGTCTGGATGGGGTTCAACATTCACCTTGTCGAGTATCTCGTGATATCGACGTTCATCGGCGGACTGCTGACGCTCGCCATCCTTCTCTACCGGAAATCGCCGCTGGCGATTTACACCAGCCACAATCTATTCCTGCGCCATTTCGCCGACGACACGACTGGCGTTCCCTACGGCATTGCACTCGGCATTGGCGGGCTGCTGACCTATCCGGATTCACCCCTGATGGTTTGGGCACTGGCAAAGCTGGCGAACTGAAACAGCAAGCAACCTTTGCCGCTCCGACATCGGTCTGAAAAGAGGCCGCTGGTCGCCCTTTCTGTCGTCGGAGCACGGGTCCGTCCAATTTATGTAAACCTTAAATTAATCACGATCGTAAGCATTGCATTAACCTTGTTTTGACGATTGCCGCTGCAAAGTCCGGCCTGGCTAGGTGGTTGCCTAAAGGCGAGGGTTCGGACAGATGCCAGCATCCCGACTGATTATTCTGGGCGTGGCGGTGGCTGCGGCGGGTGGTGCAGGTTATGTCGCCAAGAATATGGTGGCGGTCCCGCCCCAGCAGGTCGTCGCCGATGCCCCGCAGGCGCCGGCCATTGCCTTGCAGGATGTGCTCGTGCTTTCCGGCGACGTGCCGATGGGCAGCCCACTTGAGAACAATCTCAGCTGGGAGTCCTGGCCGTCCGATGGCATCAATGCGAATTTCATCACCCGTGCCGCCGAACCCGAAGCGCGGGAGAAACTGAAGGGCTCCGTCGCCCGCATGGCGATGTACACCGGTGAGCCGCTGCGGCGCTCCAAGCTGATCGGCGAGGGGCAAAGCTTCATGTCTTCGATCCTGCCCACCGGCATGCGTGCCGTCGCCACCGCGATCTCGGCTGACACGTCGGCAGGCGGGTTCATCCTGCCCAACGATTTTGTCGACGTCATCATGACCCGCAGATCCGACACCGGCAACGGCGGCAGCGGATTCACCACCGAGACCATCCTCAAGAACATCCGCGTCCTGGCGATCGATCAGACCATCCAGGAGGACGAGGAAGGCAAGAAGACCAGGGTCGGACAGACGGCGACGCTGGAGCTGACGCCGCAGCAGGCCGAGATCATAACCGTCGCCCAGCAGATGGCCGATCGCCTGACGCTGGCGCTGCGCTCGATCACCGACAACAAGGAAAAGGGTACCGATGAAGCCGACTACCTCGTTTCCGGCAGTGGGCGGCGCGGAACGGTGCGGTTGATCAAATCGGGCGAAGTTTCCGAAGTAGGGGCAAGGAAATGAGGTTAGTCGCTAAACTGCCGGTCACCATGGCTGCAGCCGTCGGCCTGCTTTTCCTCGGAGCCCATGCAAGTGGCCTCGGCGACGCCAAGGCCGCCGGAAAGAGCGTCGGGGTCACGGCCTCGACCGCCACGCAACGTGTCAAGCTCGGCCTCAACAAATCGGTCGTCATCGATCTGCCGAGCGACGCCTACGACATCCTTGTCGCCAATCCCGCGGTCGCCGATGCGGTGACCCGCACCGCAAGGCGCATCTATCTGTTCGGCAAGTCGGTGGGCGAAACCAACATCTTCGTCTTCGGTCCCAATGGCGAGCAGATTGCCAGCCTGGATCTGGCCGTCGAACGCGACGTCGCCGGATTGGAAGACTACCTCAAGCGCTTCCTTCCAAATGCCGAGATCAAGGTCGAATTGCTGAACGACAACGTCGTCCTGACCGGGACGGTGGATACGCCGCTCGATGCCAAGCGCGCCGTCGATCTGGCAACCATCTTCGTGTCCGGAGGTGAAGCGACGACGGGCCAGTATTCGCAGACCGCGGCCGGCGGCAATGCCAATGGCGGCGTCGACATCAACAACCCGGATGCCGAACGCCGGGTCTCGAAGATCGTCAACCTGCTACAGATCATCGGCGACGACCAGGTGACGCTGAAGGTGACCGTGGCCGAAGTCAGCCGCTCGGTGATGAAGCAGCTCGGCGTCAACATGGTTGGCAGCGGCAGCATGGACGGCATCGCCTACGGTGCGCTGAGTTCGCCCAACTACGGTTTGGGAAAGCCGCTTTCGCAGAATTCAGGCTTTAACTTGGGCGGCAGTGGCCTCAAAGCCTACATCAATGCCATGGAGCAAAGCGGCGTCATGAAGACGCTTGCAGAACCGACCCTCACCGCGGTTTCGGGCGAGAAGGCAACGTTCAGGGTCGGCGGCGAATTCAATCTCATCACGGCACGTACGAACAACGTTTCGACCGACAACCAGACCGGCCAGGTCACCTACACCAACGAAAAGCTGGAATACGGCATAGGCCTCGAGTTCCAGCCCGTTGTGCTGTCGGCGGGTCGGATCAGCCTCAAGGTCAGAACATCGGTTTCGGAGCCGACCTCGGAAGGTGCTACCACCCTGGAAGGCGGCGGCAGCTTGCCCGGCCTGACGCTTCTGTCGATCCGCAAGAGACTTGCCGACACCACCGTCGAATTGCCGTCGGGCGGTTCGATGATGATTGCCGGCCTCGTTCGCGACGACGTCCGCCAGGCTGTATCGGGCTTGCCCGGCCTGACCAAGATCCCGGTGCTCGGCACGCTATTCCGCAGCCGCGATTTCGTCCGCAATGAAACTGAACTGGTCATCATCATCACGCCTTATCTGGCTCGGCCGGTGGCGCGCAACGACCTGGCTAAGCCGGACGACAATTTCAATGCCGCCGGCGATGGTCCGGCCATGTTCCTTGGCCGCGTCAACCGCGTCTACGGCACCATGCAGACCGACAAGCCCAACGGCCGCTACCACGGCGTTGTCGGCTTCATCTACAAGTAAGCGGGGAAGCGGACATGTCTCAGTCAGCATCAAAGGTACTGGCGATTGCCGCAACGGCATGGTCTGGCCGTGGCCGGATCCGCCGATCGGCAATGCCGATCCTGGCGATCGCGATCGCCGCCTCGCTTGCCGGTTGCGCTAAGCGCGACAGCATCACGGTTGGGGCGATTCCCGATGATTATCGCACCACGCATCCGATCGTAATTGCTGAGAAGAACCAGAAGCTCGACCTCCCGGTCGGCGCCGGCGATCGCGGCATGACCGGCTCGCAGCGCGACACGCTTCTGGGCTTCCTCGACGGTTACGACAAGAGCGCTGCCCCGGCGCTGACGATCGCAACCCCGATCGGCTCGGCTAATGAGGTCGCGGCGACTGCCGCGGCGCGCGATTTCGCAAGGCTGGCGGTTGCCAGCGGCATCAAGCTAAACCGGATCGTGGTGACCTCCTACCAGTCGGTTTCCCCGGAAGCGTCGGCGCCTATCCGCGTTTCCTATGTTTCGGTGAGAGCCCAGACCGACAAATGCGGGCGCTGGCCCGAAGACATCCTCGAAACCTCCGAAAACAAGCACTACGCCGATTACGGCTGCTCGTCTCAAAACAACCTCGCCGCGCAACTCGCCAATCCGACCGATCTGCTCGGGCCAAGAAAGTCGTCCGACATCGACGCCGAGAACCGCGGCGCGGTGATCGACGTCTACCGCGGCAGAGGTATTTCGGACGAGTTCCTCGGCAATTCGGAAGTGACGTACTAGGAGCGCCGGTCCCGCGTAGAGACCGGAAGAGAAGTCACGGAAAAGAGCATGACAATGAGCAATCTTGCCTACGATACGCCCGTAGACGGCGGCGACAGCTCGCAATTGGATATTGCCGCGATGCAGGCGCTGCGGCCGGTTCCGCGTATTTCCATCCAGGCATTTTGCGAGACGGAAGGTGTCGCGCATCCGGTGGAGCGGGCCGGCGAGGATCGCCGCATGGCCAAGGCGCATCTGAAAGTGCATATGGGCGGCATCGCCACGGCGATCGAATTCTACCAATCCGCGCCGACGCCGAACCTCATCCTTCTGGAGTCGCGCAGCGAACCGAAGCAGTTGCTGGAGCAGCTTGCCCAGCTTTCAGAATATTGCGATCCCTCCTCTAAAGTCGTGGTGATCGGCCACTACAACGATGTCGGTCTTTACCGCGAACTCATCCGCTTCGGTATTTCCGAATACGTCATCGCGCCCGTGTCGATGGCCGATATTGTCTCGGTGGTTTCGTCGATCTTCGTCGATCCGGAAGCCGAGCCGATCGGCCGCTCGATCGCCTTCGTCGGCGCCAAGGGTGGCGTCGGCTCCTCGACCATCGCCCACAATGTGGCGTGGGCGATGTCATCGCTGTTCAAGTCGGAAGTGGTCGTCGCCGATCTCGACCTGGCTTTCGGGACGGCCAACATAAATTTCGACCAGGACCCTGCGCAAGGCATCGCCGAGGCCGTGTTTTCGCCCGAACGCGTCGACGAGGTTTATCTCGACCGTCTGCTTGCCCAGTGCGCCGAACATCTGTCGCTGCTCGCCGCGCCCTCCACCCTCGAACGTGTCTATGATTTCGATCCCGATGCCTTCACGCAACTCATCGATACCGCCCAGCGCAGCGTGCCGCTGCTGGTGCTCGACGTCCCCCATATCTGGACGGGCTGGACCAAGAACACACTGATCAAGGCCGACGAGATCGTCATCACGGCGACGCCGGAATTGGCCAATCTGCGCAACACCAAGAATCTGGTCGATATGCTGACGCGGCTTCGCCCGAACGATCCGCCGCCGAAACTGATCATCAATCAGGCCGGCGTGCCGAAACGGCCCGAGATTTCCGCTTCCGACTTCGCCGAGCCGCTCAGCCTCACGCCGATGTCGGTCATCGCCTTTGACCCGTTGTTGTTTGGAAATGCCGCGAACAACGGCCGCATGCTGGGCGAGATGGATCCCAAGAGCCCGGTCGTCGGCATGATCAACGAAATCGCGCACGTGCTGACCGGTCGCAGCGAAATCAAGGCCAGGAGGAAGGCAGGCCTTGGCGGCCTCCTCGGCAAGCTCTCGCGTAACAAGAAATGACGCTTCTCAAGCGAAATTGGTAGTCGATCATGTTTGGAAAAAGAGGCTCCGACGACGGCGGCCGGTTCACCCCGGAGTTCCGTCAGCCAGCGTCAGCGGCGCCGGCTGCTGCAACGCCTGCGGACATGGCGGTACTTGCCCGACCCCCGGCAGCGCCGCCGCCGGGAGCGCTGGCAACGCCGCCAACTCGCCGTGCCGTTGAGGCGCCGTCGATGGCGCCGGAGCCGCCAAAAAAGATCCAGCGCGAAAAAAGCGAAACCTACTACGACACCAAGAGCCAGGTCTTCTCCGCACTCATCGACACCATTGACCTGTCGCAACTTGCGAAACTCGATCCCGAGAGCGCGCGCGAGGAAATCCGCGATATCGTCAACGACATCATCGCCATCAAAAATTTCGCAATGTCGATCGCCGAGCAGGAAGAGTTGCTCGACGACATCTGCAACGATGTGCTAGGCTACGGGCCGCTGGAGCCGCTGCTCGCCCGCGACGATATCGCCGACATCATGGTCAACGGCTCCAAGAACGTCTACATCGAAGTCAACGGCAAGGTCGAACAGACCGGCATCCGCTTCCGCGACAATCAGCAGCTGCTCAACATCTGCCAGCGCATCGTCAGCCAGGTTGGCCGCCGCGTCGACGAATCGAGCCCGATCTGTGACGCCCGTCTTCCTGACGGGTCTCGCGTCAACGTGATCGCGCCGCCGCTCTCCATCGACGGCACCGCGCTCACCATCCGCAAGTTCAAGAAGGACAAGCTGACGCTCGATCAGCTGGTCAAGTTCGGCGCCATCTCGCCGCAGGGCGCCGAGATACTCAAGATTATCGGCCGCGTCCGCTGCAACATCGTCATCTCCGGCGGTACCGGCTCCGGCAAGACGACGCTGCTCAACTGCTTGACCAACTATATCGACCGCGAGGAACGCGTCATCACCTGCGAGGACTCGGCCGAACTGCAACTGCAGCAGCCGCACGTGGTACGTCTCGAAACCCGCCCGCCCAATCTCGAGGGCGAAGGCGAGGTGACCATGCGCGACCTGGTCAAGAACTGCTTGCGCATGCGGCCCGAACGCATCATCGTCGGCGAAGTGCGCGGACCGGAGGTTTTCGACCTGCTGCAGGCGATGAACACCGGCCATGACGGGTCGATGGGAACGATCCACTCCAACAGCCCGCGCGAATGCCTGAACCGTATCGAATCGATGATCGCCATGGGCGGCTATTCGCTGCCGCAGAAGACCGTGCGTGAAATCGTCGTCGGCTCCGTCGATGTCATCATCCAGGCAGCACGCCTTCGCGACGGCTCGCGCCGCATCACCCACATCACCGAGGTGATCGGCATGGAAGGTGACGTCATCATCACGCAGGACATCGTGCTCTACAACATCAAGGGCGAGGACTCGAACGGAAGGCTGCTTGGCGAGCATGTGTCGACCGGCATCGGCCGTCCGCATTTCTGGGATCGCGCCCGCTACTATGGCGAGGAACAGCGCCTCGCCAATGCTCTGGAATCGATGGAGAAACGCGCTGACTAACGCATATCCAGGCGTGGAGACTGAGGTCGATGTTCGGAATTGATACCACCGTACTGGCCTTCATCGTGCTCGCCGGCTTCAGCGCCGGTGCGGTCGCCTATGCCTTCCTGTTCACCAAGATGAGCAACGAGAAGCAGGCCGGCAAGCGGCTCGAGACGATCAAGGCCGCCGAGACCGATCGTTCGGTCGTCAAGGCTTCGCGCGACCGTGTCGCGGAGGCGGTCAAGCGGCGTAAATCTGTCCAGGACACGCTGAAACAGCTCGACGAAAAGCAGAAAACCAACGAACTCGCCGTCAAGAAGCCGCCGTTGAAGGCCCAGATTCGTCAGGCCGGCATGCAGGTCTCGATCGAGCGTTTCTATATCTACTCCGTCATTTGCGGCATCGCGCTGACGGTGCTCGCCTATCTCGCCGGCGCGCCGCTACTTGTCCTGCCGGGTACGCTTCTGGCCGGCGCGCTCGGCCTGCCGCGCTGGTTCGTCTCGTTTCGCCGCGCGCGCCGGGTCAAGGCATTCCTCAACGAATTTCCCAACTCCCTCGACATCATCGTGCGCGCCGTCAAATCCGGCCTGCCGCTCAACGACGCCATTCGCCTGATCGCCAATGAATCGCCGGAGCCGGTCAAGACCGAGTTCCGCCGGATCGTCGATTCGCAGCAGGTTGGCATGTCCATCCCCGACGCCACCTTGCGCATGGCTGAGACCATGCCGTGCAGCGAGGCAAGTTTCTTCGGAATCGTTATCCAGATCCAGTCACAGGCCGGCGGTAATCTCTCCGAGGCGCTAGGCAACCTTTCGCGCGTGCTTCGCGATCGCAAGAAAATGAAGGCCAAGGTCCAGGCGCTGTCCATGGAAGCGAAGGCGTCGGCCGTCATCATCGGCGCGCTGCCTATTGTCGTCGCCCTTCTCGTCTATCTGTCGAGCCCGAACTACATCATGCCGCTGTTCACCACCAGCACCGGCAATCTGATCCTTGGCTGTTCCGGCGTGTGGATGTCGATCGGCATTCTGGTGATGCGCAAGATGATGAACTTTGAAGTTTAGGCCCACCTTGGAAAGCTCGAACGAAAAGACTGAAAACGGATGACCGACCAAGTCGTAAAATCGCTGACCGATCCTGCCTTCCTGATCGCATTGCTGGTCGGCGTTGCGGTGTTCGCGACCGTCTTCACGTTGCTGCCGGCGCTTGGCGGCAATCAGCTCGAGGCGCGCATGAAATCGGTGGCGCTGGAGCGTGACGAATTGCGCGCCAAGCAGCGCTCGCGGCTTGCCAACGAAGCCGATCGCCGCCGCAAGGGGCTGCGCGAAGAGCAGTCGATCGGCATGCGCAACATCGTCGACAGGCTGGACCTGCGGCGTGCGTTGGCCGATGAAGGCACGTTGCAGAAGCTCAAGGTGGCGGGCTTTCGTGGCCAAAACCCGCTGACGCGCTTCCTGTTTTTCCGCCTGATCCTGCCGTTTGTGGGTTTCGCGCTGGCAGCGATCTATCTGTTCGTGCTCGGCGGACTGCCTGACCGGCCGGCCTTCGCGAAACTGTTCGTCTGCATTCTCGTCGCCTACGCCGGCTTCTACGCGCCGATCCTTTACGTCAACAACCGTGCCGCCAAGCGCAAGCAGTCGATCCAGGCGGCGTGGCCGGATGCGCTCGACCTGATGCTGATCTGCGTCGAGTCGGGTATGTCGGTCGAGGCTGCCTTGCGCAAGGTCTCCGAGGAGATCGGTTCGCAATCGGTGGCGCTGGCGGAGGAATTCGTGCTGACCAATGCCGAACTCTCTTACCTGCAGGAACGCAAGCAGGCTTATGAAAACCTGTCGGCTCGTACCGGCCTGGAATCGGTGAAGTCAGTGTCCCAGGCACTGGTCCAGGCGGAACGCTACGGCACACCCGTGGCGCACGCATTGCGCGTGCTGGCCGCGGAAAGCCGCGACATGCGCATGAATGCAGCCGAGAAGAAGGCCGCCGCCCTGCCGCCGAAGCTTACCGTGCCGATGATCCTGTTCTTCCTGCCGGTTTTGTTCGCCATCATTCTGGGCCCAGCCGGCATTCAGGTCAGCCAGCGCGGCATCTTCGGCGACCAGCACAATTCCTCAAGCCAGTAGGCCTCGTTGCAGCCATACAAAGAGCCGCACTGCCAATGCAGTGCGGCTCTTGGTTTTCAGCGTTGATGCGTGGACGGATTTTGCGCTGTGCGGAGCCGGCGCCCATGCGGCGCTCAGTTGGTCGCCGCCTTTGCCTTGTCCTGATCCTTGAGCTGGCTCCAGGCGTTCTGCTGGGCAAGCATCTGGCGAAGATAGGCTACATTGGCTTGCGCCTGTTCCGGCGAAAGCTCCTGCGAGGCGATCTTCTCGGCCTCGTCGAAGCGGCCCTGCAGTCCCACGACCAGCGCAAGGTTCTGGCGCACCCGGCTGTCGGCATTCGGTTGCTGGGCTGCCGAGCGCATATAGGTCTCGGCGGTGCGCAGATCGCCTTCCAGCACATAGGACATGCCGAGATTGGAAAGGATCGAGGGTTCGTTCGGCTTGAGGTCCAGCGCCTTGCGGTAGTTCTGGCGCGCTTCATCCTTCTGGTCAAGCTGGTCGAGAATGGCGGCCTCGGCCGACATCAGCCGCCAGTCCGGATATTCCGGCGTCTGCGCCCGGCGCACGGCGTCGAGCGCCGGCTCGAACTGGCCGTTGGCGGCCAGCGCCTTGCCGTAGGCGGCAAGCACGTCGCGATCCTTGGGGTAGGCGATCGCCAGCTTGCGCATCACGGCAAGCGACTGGTCGGCATCGCCGTCCATCTGGAGCGCCGCCGCAAAATTTGTCGCCAGCCGCTTGTCGTTGGGGTTCTTTGCGTAGGATTCGCCGAGCCGCCCGGTTGCCCCGTGCAACTCGCTGGCCGACATGGTTTCCAGCGGTTTGCCGCTGGTGCGACCGATCGAGCCGGTCGTGAGCTTGCTGGTTCCGCACCCGGCAACACCGGCTGCAAGCGCCATCAGCAACGCTGTGGTGACCAACCGTTTGCCCGTGACGTTCATCCTGCGGTTGGTGGGCATCGGCACGGGGCTCTCCATTCCTGCGCGTGGCCATTCACGTGGCCATCTTCATCCCCGCAGAAATATTCTGTTAACCCTAACGGACAGTTAAAAAGCGAGCCGTCTGATCGGCGAACGGCCCGCCGGAAGCCATTGGCCTGGCATGTCCAATGTCTGGTCTCTGTGCATAGATGTTGAAATCATCCGACGTCCCTGTCACTTGACTGGGGACGATCTGCAAGCCTTCCCGGAGACCATCGAATGCCCGTCGAACTCATCGAGACACTAAACACTGCCTTGCCGGTCCATCTGGTCGCGAGGGATGGACTGGAGGCCTTGGGGCTTTCGCCTTCCACGATCGCATGGGCGGCCGCCAACGGCTTTTCCGGCGAAGCCGGCAGGACGCTCGCCGTCGCCGGCGACAACGGTTCCCTTGCCGGCGCCTTGTTCGGCGTCGGTGATGGCGAGGGGGCGCTGGCCGTCGGCATGCTGGCGAGAGCCTTGCCGGAAGGCGACTGGCATTTTGCCGCCGCTCCAGCCGAGCCGGAACTCGCCGCCATAGGCTTGGTGCTCGGCGGCTATGTCTTCACTCGCTACGGCAAGAAATCAGGCAAGGCGTTGCGTTTTGCGCTGCCGTCCGGCGCCGATGCGGGTCGTGTCCGGCGCATCGCCGACGGCGTCTTCCTGGCGCGCGACCTCGTCAACACGCCGACCAGCGACATGGGACCGGACGAGTTGGAGAAGGCCGTACGGACCCTGGCGGCCACTCACAAGGCCGAGGTATCGGTGATCAAGGGGGATGATCTCCTAAAGCAGAATTTCCCGATGATCCATGCGGTCGGCCGGGCCTCGGTCGGAGTGCCGCGCCTGATCGATATGGTTTGGGGACCGGAAGGCGCGCCGAAGGTGACGCTGGTCGGCAAGGGTGTCTGTTTCGACACTGGCGGCCTCGACATCAAGCCTTCGTCGGGCATGCTCTTGATGAAGAAGGATATGGGCGGCGCCGCCAATGTGCTGGGCCTGGCCTCGATGATCATGGCTGCCGGGCTGAAGGTCCGGCTGCGTGTCCTGATCCCAGCAGTCGAGAATTCGATTGCCGGCAACGCCTTTCGGCCTGGAGATGTACTGACCAGCCGCAAGGGCCTCACCGTCGAGATCGGCAACACCGACGCCGAAGGGCGGCTGGTGCTGGCCGATGCGCTGGCGCTGGCCGATGACGAGGAGCCGGAACTGCTGATCGACATGGCGACGCTGACCGGGGCAGCGCGTGTCGCGCTCGGCCCCGATCTGCCGCCTTTCTACACTGGCGACGAAGTGCTGGCGGCCGAACTGGCTGCGGCCTCCATGGCCGTCGAGGATCCGTTGTGGCGCATGCCGTTGTGGCGGCCCTATGACGCCAGACTGGCGTCGAAGATCGCCGACATCAACAACGTCACCACGGACGGTTTCGCCGGCTCGGTCACCGCGGCGCTGTTCCTCAAGCGCTTTGTCGAACGGACAACGGGCTGGGCGCACTTCGACATCTTCGCCTGGAACCCGTCCGATCGCCCCTATGGACCCGCCGGCGGCGAGGCGCAAGGCATCCGTGCACTGGAGCGGGTCATTTCGAGGCGCTATGCCTGAGGCCCTGAAACCGGCCACCAAAACTGAAACGGAACCGAAACAATTTCCCGTCATGCTCGGTCGATGTCGATTTCGATGCGTCCGAGCCAGGCGATGCGACTGTGGCAGCAGGTGATGCTGTCGCAGGTGCGCGCCGGCGCGCCAGATCTCACCATGCGCCAGACGGCGATCCTGTTCACCATCTATCTCGACCCGCCGCCGCACACGGTGCGCGGTCTAGCCGCCCGCCTCAATGTCACCAAGCCGGTTATCACCCGCGCGCTCGACACGATGGGTGCGCTGAAACTGGTGTCACGCCATCGCGACGAGCTCGACAAGCGCAATGTGCTGATCCGGCGCACGGTCGAAGGCGCGCTCTTTGTCGAGCGCTTCGGGGATGGTATCGTTGCCAGGGCTCATGAACTGCCCATCTGATCAATCCATGAATTAGAACGAGTACCGATTTGACTGCCAGGGATGCCCGCCTCCACGCCTTCCGTTCCGACCTCGCCGATGCCAGGCTGAAAGGGGAGGTGTCGGCCGATCGCTTCGTCACCGGCCGTCCGGCCCGGATCACAGCCTCCGTGGCTGACGTGCGCAAGGCACCGCGCCCGGATGCCGGCGTCAACACGCAAATTCTGTTCGGCGACGATGTGCTTGTCTTCGAGGAAGCCGAGGGATGGGCCTGGGTCCAGGCCGAACGTGACGGCTATGTCGGCTACGTCGGCGCCACCATGCTGGGCGCACCCGAGCATGCGCCAACCCACATCGTCACGGCGCCGCGCACCTTCCTCTATCCTGGCCCGGATCTGCGCTTCCCGATCAGCGGCCAATTGTCGATGGGCTCGACGGTGACGGTAACCGGTGCCGCCGAAACGCGCGGCACGCACTATGCGCTGTTGCCCTCCGGCGAGGCGCTGATCGCCGGCCATATTTGCCCGGTCAGTGACATCGCCGCCGACTATGTCTCGGTCGCCGAGATGTTTCTCGGCACGCCCTATCTCTGGGGCGGCACCGCCGGCTTCGGCATCGACTGTTCGGGCCTTGTGCAACTGGCCATGCGCATGGCCGGCCGCAATGTGCTGCGTGATTCCGACATGCAAGCGGCAGGCCTCGGCGAGCCGCTCGATCCGGGATTCGATTATGCCGGACTGAAACGCGGCGACCTGGTGTTCTGGAAGGGCCATGTCGCGATCATGACCGACGCCGAGACAATGATCCACGCCAACGGCCACACCATGCTGGTCTCGAGCGAAGGGCTGAAGGATGCGGTTGATCGGATTGGGTATCTGTATGGCGGGCCGACTGGGTTTCGGCGGCCCTAGCGCCTCTTCCTCGCCCGTTCACGGGGAAAGGTGCCCGAAGGGCGGATGAGGGGCGACGCCAGCGACTGAAAGGTCGCGCTGCGCCTCACTTGCCGGCCGGCATCCCTCTCCCCGTAAACGCGGCGAGGGATAGCTCGGCCGATCACCTTTTGTTCCGATTTTCCTTGGCGATCGCGCGCCGTCGCGCTACCTCTTTCGCGTGACCGAGCAGCCGCGCCTTGCCAAACAGAATGCCGCCGTCCTTCTGCCCGAGCCATTCATCAGATGGTTTGGCGAAAAAGGCTGGTCGCCGCGCGCTCACCAGATCGAGCTGCTGGCGAAGGCTCAAGCCGGGCAATCGGTGCTCTTGATCGCACCGACCGGCGCCGGCAAGACGCTGGCCGGCTTCTTGCCATCGTTGACCGAACTGGCCAACCGCCCCAGACGCAAAGCCAGTATGGCACGGCGCGGCATCCATACGCTCTACATCTCGCCGCTGAAGGCGCTGGCCGTCGACATCGAGCGCAACCTCGGCAAGCCGGTGGAGGAGATCGGCCTGCCCGTCACCATCGAGACGCGCACCGGCGACACGCCTTCCCACAAGCGACAGCGCCAGAAGCTGGCGCCGCCCGATATCCTGCTCACCACGCCCGAGCAATTGGCGCTGCTGATTGCGGCGGGCGATGCCGGGCGCTTCTTCGAGGATCTGCGCTATGTCGTGCTCGACGAGCTGCATTCGCTGGTGACATCGAAACGCGGCCATCTGCTGGCGCTCGGGCTGGCGCGGCTGCGCAGCATCGTGCCCGGCCTGCAGACGATCGGTCTGTCGGCAACGGTGGCCGAGCCCGACGAATTGCGGCGCTGGCTGGTCAGCCAGAATCCACCGGGAGACATGGCTGAACTCATCGTCGTCACCGGCGGCGCGAAGCCCGAAATCTCGATCCTCGATTCGGAAGAGCGCGTGCCATGGGCCGGCCATTCGGCGCGCTATGCGACGCCGGAAATCTATCGCGAGATCAAGCGCCACAAGACCACCCTGCTGTTCGTCAACACCCGCAGCCAGGCCGAGCTGCTGTTTCAGGAATTGTGGCGGGTCAACGAGGATACCTTGCCGATCGCGCTGCATCACGGCTCGCTCGATGTCGCCCAGCGCCGACGCGTCGAGAAGGCGATGGGGGAAAACGCGCTCCGTGCCATTGTCGCCACCTCGACGCTCGACCTTGGCATCGATTGGGGCGATGTCGATCTGGTCGTCCATGTCGGCGCGCCCAAGGGCGCCAGCCGGCTGGCGCAGCGCATCGGCCGTGCCAACCACCGCATGGACGAGCCGTCGAAGGCGATCCTCATCCCGGCCAATCGTTTCGAGGTGCTGGAGTGCCGGGCAGCGCTGGACGCCAACTATCTGGGCGCCCAGGATACGCCGCCGCTGGTCAATGGCGGGCTCGATGTGCTGGCCCAGCATGTGCTGGGCTGCGCCTGCGGAGCGCCGTTTCGCGCCGACGATCTCTACGAGGAAGTGCTGACAGCAGCGCCCTATGCCAGCCTCGACCGGCCGACATTCGACCGCGTCATCGATTTCGTCGCCACCGGCGGCTACGCACTGAAGAACTACGAGCGCTACGCCCGCATCCGCCTCAACAAGGACGGCATGTGGCGGGTCTCCAATCCCCGCGTCGCGCAGCAATATCGGCTGAACGTCGGCACCATCATCGAGGTGCCGGCGCTCAATGTGCGTTACGTCAAGGCCGGCAGCAAAGGCTCGGCTTCGCACGGCGGCCGGGCTCTGGGCAAGATCGAGGAGGCCTTCCTCGAAACGCTGACGCATGGCGACACCTTCATGTTTGCCGGCAAAGTGCTGCGCTTCGAAGGCATCCGCGAGAACGAATGCTTCGTCTCGAATGCGCCGGGAAGCGACGCCAAGGTTCCTTATTATGGCGGCGGCAAATTTCCGCTTTCGACTTACCTCGCCGAGCAGGTGCGCGCCATGCTGGACGACCCGCAGCGCTGGAAGAAGCTGCCCGAGCAGGTATCGGACTGGCTGCGGTTCCAGGCCGACAAATCGGTATTGCCCAAACGCGACGACCTCTTGATCGAGACCTTTCCGCGCGGCAACCGTCACTATCTCGTCGCTTATCCTTTCGAGGGCAGGCTGGCGCACCAGACGCTCGGCATGCTGCTCACCCGCCGGCTGGACAGGGCCGGCGCCAGGCCGCTTGGCTTCGTCGCCACCGACTACGCATTGGCCATCTGGTCGCTGGGCGATATGGGCGCGATGTTCAAATCGCGGAAACCTTCGCTTGGCGCTCTGTTCGACCAGGACATGCTGGGCGACGACCTCGAGGCTTGGCTGGCCGACAGCTGGCTGCTCAAGCGCACCTTCCGCAACTGCGCGCTGATTTCAGGCCTGATCGAGAAGCGCCACCCCGGCCAGGAGAAAAGCGGCCGTCAGGTCACCGTCTCGACCGATCTGATCTATGACGTGCTGCGCAGCCATGAGCCCGACCACATCCTGCTGCAGGCGACGCGCGCCGACGCGGCGACCGGTCTGCTCGATGTCAGCAGACTTGCCGACATGCTCTCGCGTATCCAGGGTCGAATCGTGCATAAGGCACTCGAACAGATATCGCCGCTGGCCGTGCCGATCATGCTCGAAATCGGCAAGATGCCGGTGAATGGCGAGGCCGACGAAACGCTGCTGATGGATGCCGCGACTTTGGTCGAGGAAGCCATGGGTCCTGGGATGGTTGAGGAATGAATTTTTCGCTGGCGCGGGCATCGCTGATCGCCGAGGCCGACTTTGTCGGCATCGCGGGCGAGCGCGCGGTCTGTGATTCGCGCGGCGTGCTCTATTTCCCCGATCTGAGGCTGCTCGCGGTCTCTGACCTGCATCTGGAAAAAGGCTCGTCCTTCGCCAGGCGCGGCGCGCTGATCCCGCCCTATGACACCGGCGCCACTCTGCTGCGGCTGCAAGCGGTGATCGCCGACTACCAGCCGGCCATCGTCATCAGCCTGGGCGACTCCTTCCACGACGGCGGCGGTGCCGAGCGCATGCATGCGAGTTTTCGCGAGCTGCTGGAAGCGCTGATGGCCGGCCGCGACTGGTTCTGGGTCGCCGGCAACCATGACCCGGAAGCGCCGGCGGATTTGCCCGGCGAGACGGTGCGCGAACTCGCCATCGGCTCGCTGCTGTTCCGCCACGAGCCGTCGAAGGTAAGAACCGAGGGCGAAGTTGCCGGCCATCTTCACCCTTGCGCCCGCATCGTCCAGCAGGGCCGCTCGGTTCGGCGGCGCTGCTTTGCCGGCGATGGCGGCCGCATGATCATGCCGGCCTTCGGCGCCTATACCGGTTCGCTCAACGTGCTCGACCGCGCCTATGCCGGGCTGTTCCGCCGCGAGACGTTGATAGCCTATATGATGGGCGCCGCGCGCATCTTCGCCATTTCCGGTTCGATGCTGCGGCCGGGCTAAGTTTCTACGGTATAAGCACGGTTGCGCCTGTCGTCTGCCGTGCTTCGAGCCGGCGATGCGCCTCCGCCACTTCGGCAAGCGGCATGCTTGTGTGCACCGGGATTTTCACTGCGTCGCTGAGGACGACGCTGAACAGATCCTCGCTCATGGCGACAACGTCCTCACGCCTGGCGAGATGATGGAACAGCAACTGCCAGGTGGCGAACAGCGAACCCTTTTGCATCAAAAGCATGATGTCGAAGGGCGGGATCGACCCCGACGCTGTGCCGTAGCTGACGAAGGTGCCGAACGGCCGCAGGCAGTCGAGCGAGGCCGGGAAGGTCGCGTTGCCGACGCCGTCATAGACGACGTGGCAGCCTTCGCCGTTGGTGACCTCTTTCACCCGTGCGGCGAAATTCTCTTTGCAGTATTCGATGACATGGTCGCAGCCATTGGCGCGCGCAAGTTCGGCCTTTTCGGGTGAACCGACCGTGCCGATGACGGTCGCGCCGAGATGCTTTGCCCATTGCGTCAGGATGAGTCCGACGCCGCCCGCCGCGGCATGCACCAGGATGGTATGGCCCGCCTCGACGCGAAACGTGCGACGCAGCAGATATTGCGCCGTCAGCCCCTTCAGCATCATGGCCGCGCCCGTCTCGAAATCGATGGAGTCGGGCAGATGCACGACGAAATGCGCCGGCACGATGCGTTCTTCGGCATAGGCGCCGAGGGTCTCGACATAGGCCACTCGGTCGCCAGGCGCGAAGCCGCTGACGCCTTCACCGACGGCGACGATTTCGCCGGCGCCTTCATTGCCGAGAATGAATGGCAGAGCGGGCGGCGCGTATTCGCCGGTGCGAAAATAGATGTCGACGAAATTGAGACCGACCGCCCGGTTGCGCACGCGCACCTCGCCCGGTCCGGGCTGGCCGATGTCGACATCTTCGTAGGCGAGCACATCTGGCCCGCCATGGCGGTGAACACGGATCGCTTTCATGGTTTTCTCCCCTGCGCTGTTCCCTTGAGTGTGAGATAGCGCGTGGCGGGATATCATTGTAGACTGATACCGGTGACATCAGAGTTCAAACAAAATGATATCTGAACAGATCGGCCTCGACCTTCTCCGCACCTATGTCGCGGTCTGCCGGCAGGGTAGCCTGAGCAGGGTCGCCGCGCAGACCGGTAAGACCCAATCGGCGCTGAGCATGCAGATGCGCCGGCTGGAGGGCCTGCTCCAACGGCACTTGTTCCAGCGCACCGGCCGCGGTGTCGTACCGACTGCGGAGGGAGAGCTCTTTCTGGGATACGCCACCCGCATCCTGGCTCTCGGCGATGAAGCGGTGGCGCGTCTGCAGCAGACCGGCATAGGCGGCGGCGTGCGAATCGGTCTCGCCGAGGAGGTCACGACGGCAGCGCTTTCGGCCGCGCTCGGGCGGCTGCATCGCACCTATCCCGACATCAGCCTTGGCGCGATGGTCGAGCACAGCGTCTCGCTCGGACGGCTATGGAGCGAGGACGCGCTGGATGTCATGATTGCCCCGACATCCGTCGTAACAGCCGATGCCCTGAGGACATGGAATGTCGAACTGCAGTGGGTCTGTGCCCAGGACTATGTGCTGGATCATGACCGGCCGCTCGATCTCGTCGCCTTTGGCGCAACCTGCCCTTGGCGCAGGCGTATGATAGAGGCGCTGGTTGCCGCCGGCCGGCAGCACAGGATCGCCTTGTCCTGCCAGAGCGTCACCGGCCTTCAGGCGGCGATCGAGAACGGACTGGGCGTTGGACTGCTTCCGCCCGAATCGGTGCGCACCGCTTCGATGCGGGTGCTGAAGACGTCAGCCGGTCTGCCCGAGCCGCTCACGGTCCAATACGGCCTTTACGCGCACGACCGCAGGACAGCTGTTGTCGATGCCGCGATCGAAATCCTCCTTAAGGATTTGCCCGTCGCGCCAGAAGCGCGAGCCGCCTGACGGCGGGACGCTCTACCGGCCGTAATAGAGGGTGACGGTGTGCTTCGCCTCGGCGAAGAACAGCCAGCGCTCGACCAGCATGCCGGCAAACTGGACGATTGCCGCAAGCACCGACAGCGCCGCTGCGAACGGCCAGGGCAAAGCGAACAGAACAGCAAGCAGCAGGGCAGGCAAGGCGAAAGCCAGCACCTGCGTGATACGACGCAGCCTGGCGCCGTGCTTGCGCGCGATGCGAAAGCCCATTTCCTTGAGCAGGTAGTTCTCTTCGGTGTGCGGCCATTCCAGTGAGCGCACTGTACCCCCGGCGAGCCCCGTTGCCGTGTTGGCGGTGCTCGCAATCTCCAGCGCGTCATTGTATCGCCACGTCGCCAGCTTCCAGCCCCAGCCGAGCAAGGTCAGCAGCAGGGCGGCTACCGCAACGGCGGTCGGGCTGATGGCGAAAGCCTGCAGCAGCGCGTTCAACAGCACGCTGCCGGTCATCGCCGAAAAGATGACATAGCCCGGCAGCGTATACGGGCTATGCCACTGCGCGATCGGCTTCAGCGAGGCATAGATCATGCCGGTGGTGCAGACGGTGACGATTGCGCCGATAGTTGCGAGAAACCCGGCGATGGCCATCCAGCCTCCGGTGCGGCCAAAAAACACCCAGCCGATGCCGAACAGCCCGGCGGGAATGAAGGTCGCGACCGAGGCCACGCCTTCGCGCGACAGCCAGGAACTGCGCCATTGCGAGAAGGCGCGCCATGCACGTTCGGGGCGGCCGAGATGGCCGGTCGAGGACAATAGGCCGGCGGCGATCAGGCCGAGCGACAGCCCCATGCCGATAAGGCCGAGCCAGAAATGGGCCGGGATAAAACCCAGTCCGCCAAGCACGCCAAGCAGCGCCAGCAGGCCGTAGCCCGCTCCTGTGGCAGTTGTGAAGAAGACGACGGAAAAGGCTGGATGCATTGGTCAGTTCGAAAGCATGCGGTCGATCCAGCCGAGAAAACCGCCTTCGGCCGTGACTGGCTCGAGCCTTGGCGCCGGCACCGATGCGGCGCGCTGGGCGCGCGGCGGCAGATATTTGTTGGTCGGTTTGTAGCCCATCTCCGGCATCAGGTCGACGCCGCCACGCTCCGCCACCAGTTGCGAGACAGCCGACGAGGGATCGCCGAGATCGCCGAAATGCCGGGCGCTGGTCGGGCAGGCGGCAACGCAGGCCGGCACGCGGTCTTCCTCGGCCAGATTGTCATTGTAGATGCGATCGACGCAAAGCGTGCATTTCTTCATCACGCCGACATCGGTGTCGAATTCGCGCGCGCCATAGGGGCACGCCCAGCTGCACAGTTTGCAGCCGATGCATTTGCTTTCGTCGATCAGCACGATGCCGTCCGACGCCCGCTTGTAGGACGCGCCGGTCGGGCAGACAGTGACGCAGGCAGGCGTCTCGCAATGCAGGCAGGAGCGCGGAAAGTTGACCGTGCGCCCGCCCGCCTCGGTCGTGTGCTCGTAGCTGTGCACGCGGTTGAACCAGACGCCGTCGACATGGCCGCCATAGGGGTCGATGTCGGTCAGCGGCGCCATGTGGCCGCCGGTGTTCCACTCCTTGCAGGCGGTGACGCAGGCCTGGCAGCCGACGCAGGTGTCGAGGTCGATGACCAGGCCAAGCTTCTTGTCTGTATGGGCGGGAAGGCAGGTCATTCCACGGCTTCCCTATTGACGCGGAACTCGGCGCCGAAGCGAAGGATGTCGGGCGAAGGCTCGACATTTGGCGGCTGGCTGAAACGCTCGAATTGCGGTTCGGTGAAGCCGGCTTCCTCATCAGAGCATTTGAGGATGCGTACCCTGAGGTCGAACCACGCCGCCTGGCCGGTCACCGGATCGGAATTCGAATAGCGTTTGCCTTTCGCGTCAGCCGATGTCTGGTCGCCGATAATGTGGTTGAGCAGGAAGCCGCGATTGCTCTCGGCAGCGTTGTCCTTAAGCCCCCAGCTGCCGCGCCTTTTGCCGATGGCGTTCCATGTCCAGACCGTATCCGCATTGACCCCGTCGACCAGCTTGATCTGCCCCTTCACCCGGCCATTGATGCTTTCGATCCACACCCAGTCGTCGTCGAAAAGGCCGAGGCCCGCCGCGGTCTTGTGGTGCACGAACAGGCGGTTCTGGCTGGTGATTTGCCGCAGCCACGCGTTCTGCGAACCCCAGGAATGATACATGTGCATCGGCCGCTGCGTCAGCGCATGCAGCGGATATTTCTGCGGATCGACGGCGGCCTCCTCGAACGGCGTAAACCAGAACGGCAGCGGGTCCATATAGGTCTCGATGCGCTGGCGCTCGCTCTCCGGCGGTTGGACGCGACCATGACCGCGCGCGGCGAGGCGAAAGCGCTGCATCGGTTCGCAATAGAGCTGGAACACGATCGGCTCGGCCTTGGGGATGAACCCCATCTGCTCTGCGAAGTCGAGATAGGAGCGGTTCGCCATCTTGTAATAGCGCTGGTCCTCAGCAAAATCCTGGTGCCAGAAGCCGCCATTGTCGATGTAGTGCTGCAACTGGTCGGGATTGACTTCGCCCTCGCCGACAGACGTGCCGTCCTTGCCGCGCCAGCCGGCGAGCGGCCCAATGCCGGGCGTGCGTTCGTGATTGACGATGTAGTCGGCATAGTCGGCATATCTGGCCGAGCTATCGTCCTCGACGAAGCCGGGCAGGCCAAGCCGAGCGCCAAGTTCGATCAGCACCGATTGGAACGGCCTGACATCTCGGTCCGGTTCGACCACCGGATGGCGGATCGCGTCGCCCGGCCCGTCGGCATGGCTGATCGGCCGGTCGAGCAGGCTGATGCAGTCGTGACGTTCGAGATAGGTGGTGTCGGGCAGCACCAGATCGGCGAACGGCACCGTCTCGGAATAATAGGCGTCGGAATAGATGATGAAGGGGATCTTGTAGTTACCCGCTTCGTCATGGTCGGTGAGCATGGCAATGGTCTCGACGGTGTTCATCGAGGAATTCCAAGCCATGTTCGACATGTACATCATCAGCGTGTCGATCGGGTACGGGTCACCGGCCCACGCATTTCGGATGACCGTATGCATCAGCCCATGCGCGGCGAGCGGCGCATCCCAGGAATAAGCCTTGTCGATGCGCAAAGGCGTGCCGGCCTCGTCGACCAGGAGATCGTCCGGCCCGCAGACGAAGCCGAGCGGCATGCCGTCGAGCGGCGTCATCGGCCTGACCACCTTGCCGGCCGGCTTCGGTCCCGGGGGCGCCGAGCGCGGGTAGGGGGGCTTGAAACGGAAGCCGCCGGGCACGTCCACCGTGCCGAGCAGCACCTGCAGCAGGTGGATGGCGCGGCAGGAGTGAAAGCCGTTGGAGTGGGCCGAGATGCCGCGCATGGCATGCATCGACACCGGCCGTCCCTTGATCGTCTCGTGCCGGCGTCCGGCCCAGTCGGTCCACGCAACCGGCAGTTCGACCGTCTGTTCGAAGGCGACGTGGGCGAGTTCGGCAGCGATCCGGCGGATGGTGTCGGCCGGAATGCCGCATCGTGCCGCGACCGCATCGGGTGCGTAGCTGTCGTCCATGTAGCGGTCGGCGATAAGCCGGAACACCGGCACGCAGCGGCGGCCGGCGAACGTGAAGCTGCCGGTCAGCGCCGGCTTCGCATCCGCATCGGCTGCGTTGACGGTTGTCTTCGCCACTCTGTCCCACGCGAGAAGATTGTTGTCGCTGTCGCGCAGGAATAGCCCGTCATCGACCGCGCCCGGCTCCTGGACGACCAGCACATGGGCGTTGGTGTAGCGCAGCAGATAATCGAGATCGACGCGGCCTGCCTTCAGCAGTTCATGGATTAGGGCGAAGACGAAGAGGCCGTCGGTGCCGGGCCGGATCCCGATCCAGTCGTCGGCAATGGCGTTGTAGCCGGTGCGACAGGGGTTGATCGACACCACCTTGGCGCCGCGCGCCTTGAGTTTACCCAAGCCGATCTTGATCGGGTTGGAATCATGGTCCTCGGCGACGCCGAACAGCATGAAGTATTTCGTATTGTCCCAGTCCGGCTCGCCGAACTCCCAGAACGAGCCGCCGATCGTGTAGAGCCCGCCGGCCGCCATGTTGACCGAGCAGAAGCCGCCATGGGCGGCGAAGTTCGGCGTGCCGAACTGGCTCGCCCACCAGCCGGTCAGCGACTGCGACTGGTCGCGCCCGGTGAAGAAGGCGAGCTTTTTCGGATCGGCCCGGCGGATATTCGATAGCCGCCCGGTCGCAATCGAAAACGCTTCCTCCCACTCGATCTCGCGGAATTCGCCCGAGCCGCGCAGGCCGCTGCGCAACAGCGGCTTCTTCAGCCGCGCCGGGCTGTAGTGCTGCATGATGCCGGAGCTGCCCTTGCCGCAGATTACGCCGCGGTTGACCGGATGGTCCTTGTTGCCGTTGATGTAGCGCACCTTGCCGTTCTTGATATGGACGTCAATGCCGCAGCGGCAGGCGCACATATAGCAGGTGGTCTTGGCGATGCTGTCGGAGACATCGGGCGAGGTGTCGACGCCGTCGCCTTCATCCGGCGCGCGCGTGTCGGCAAGCGGCCGTTGCGACGGTGCGGAATTGGCCCCGCGCGGCGCAGCTGGGTTCATGATGCCGGCGTGCTTTTGCTACCTGCGAATTTGGCCCGCGTCTTCGGTCCGGGGCCACGCATATAGTGTTCTTCAGGATGATAGCGGTCGCCGGCCAGCCGCCGCCTGAGGCCACGGGTCCAATGCGCAAACAGGGATCTGAACCGCCCGATCATTTTGTTGGCTGCGATTTGTTGGCGAATTTTTTCTAACTTCGGCAGAAAAAGTAGAATAAAGCTATCGATCCGTCTAATCAGTTGTTCTTGTAAATTCGATCGGAATTGGTTCTTAATGCACACATGACGCTGGACCAGTTGCGCATTTTCGTTGCCGTTGCCGAACGCGGCCATATGACCAAGGCGGCGGAGCTTTTGGGCATCTCCCAGTCGGCGGCGTCGGCCGCCATCCGCGCGCTCGAAGAGCAGCATGGCGTTCATCTGTTCAACCGTGTCGGCCGCAACATCGAGCTGGCTCAGACCGGCCACCGTTTCCTGCCCGAGGCCAAGGCGGTGCTGGAACGCGCCGCCGCCGCCCGAAATGTGCTGGAGCATGTCTCGCAGACGGTCGCCGGCAGTCTGTCCATCGCCGCCAGCCTGACCATCGCCAGCTACTGGCTGCCGCGCAGGCTGGCCTCTTTCCACGAGGCCTACCCGGCGGTGCGCTTAAGCGTCAGCATCGGCAACACCAGGCAGGTCGAGGCCAATGTGCTCGACGGCACCGCCGATCTCGGTCTGGTCGAGGGGCGCACCGAGTCAGACATCCTCCGCCGCACCAAGGTCGACGTCGACAGGTTGATGCTGGTCGTCGCCGCCTCGCATCCCGAAATCGCCGAGATCGCGCCGGGCCGCCCGGATATCAGAGGGCTGCGCTGGATCATCCGTGAGGGTGGTTCCGGCACGCGCGAGGTGCTGGAGGACCTGGCCCGCCGCGAGGGGATATCGCTTGGCGACCTGCAGATATTTCTGGTGCTGCCGAGCAACGAGGCGGTTCGCCAGGCGATCGAGGCCGGCGCCGGCGCCACCATCATCTCGGACCTCGTCGTCGGACGCGCCGTCGCCGAGGGCAGTCTCCGGTCGGTGCCGCTCGAACTGCCGAAGCGCGACTTCGCCATGATCACCCATCGTGACCGCCGGGCAAGCCTGGCCCAGATGGCGCTCAAGGCGCATCTCGGCGCTGAAGCGGGGAACGGCATCCCGGCATAGCCGTCCTCAGGGCATCTGATATCGGTCTAGGGTCGGGGTGAAATGGTGCGGCCTCGTTTGGGTATTTATGGTCATTGTGGGTAGCCGCAGTTATGTGTTCAGGAGAACTTCCGCTGCGCATCCAGCGCCAGGCCGAGGCCAACCGAGCCGAACATGTCGCCCTCGATAACGGCGGCTTGCGGCACCAGCGACAGGATTTCACGCCGTGCCAGCGGGATCGCGGTCGAACCGCCGGTGAGGAATACGGCGGTGATCGCAGACGCCGTTATGCCGGCATCGGCAATCGTCTGCCGCACCGTAGCGGACACCCGCTCGATGTCGGCGGCGATGGTCTCTTCCAGGCCGGTCCGCGTGATCTCGGCGGCAAAACCCGCGCCGGGCAGTGCCACCGTCACATCAGCCGAAGCCTGATCTGTCAGCGCGATCTTGGCTCGTTCGACCAGGCCGGCCAGCGCATGGCCGTAACGGTGCTCGACAATATGGATGAAGCGGTCGACAAGGTCGGCGCGGACGGCCTCGAAGCGGATCTGCCTCAGATGCGTCATCGCCTTGGCGGTGTAAACGAGGTTGATGCGTTGCCACGTCGCGAGATCAATGAAATAGCTCGCCGGCAGGTTGCGCTTGCCGTCTTTTGTGGGCGAGAGATAGCCGAGCTTGGGCATGACATGGGCAATGCTGAGCAGCCGGTCGAAATCGGTGCCGCCGATATGGATGCCGCGGTTGGCCAGGATATCGTCCTTGCGGTCGCGTGAGCGGGCGCGTTGCGGCGAAACGCGCACGATCGAGAAGTCGGACGTGCCGCCGCCCATGTCGACGATCAACGCCAGTTCCTCGCGCTTCACGTCCTGCTCATAGTCGAGCGCTGCCGCGATCGGTTCGAACTGGAAGGCGATGTGCTTGAAGCCTTGCGCGCGCGCCGCCTTTTCAAGCTCGCTTTGCGCCTTGGCATCGGCTTCCACATCGTCGTCGACAAATTGCACCGGCCGGCCGAGCACAACGTTCTCCACCGGAGCGCCGGCATCTTCCTCAAGCCGCTTCTTCAAATGGCCGACGAACATGCCGACAATGTCGATGAAACCGATCTGCCGGGCCTTGATCCGCGTCTTCTCATGCGCCAGCGAACTGCCGAGCACGCTCTTCAGCGACCGCATCAGCCGGCCTTCGATGGCATCGGTGTAGTCGGCAATGGCGCGGCGGCCGAAATAGGTGTGACCGTCCTCGAAGTTGAAGAAAACCGCGCTTGGCAATGTCGGCTGTTCACCTTCCAGCGCCACCAGCCGTGCCTGGCCGTTGCGGATCACGCCCACCGTAGAATTGGACGTGCCGAAATCGATGCCGCCAAATGCCTGGTGCATTGCAGCCTCCTGTCATTGGGTCGTCGCTGTGGCGGGCGTCCGCAAGGCGCGCGCCGTCCAGAGGCCTGACCGTTCTGCCGAATGATTGTGCGTGTAACCCGAGGGTTGGGAGGCGGCGGTCTATCGCAAGACTGAGAAAAGGGGAACCCCCTTTCCCCGGAAATGGGTCGTGCGCGTCAATCCCTGCGGAAGATCAGCCTGCCCAGCCAGCCGGTGATCATGGCCAGCGACACGGAGAAGACGCCGTAGAGGAAGGAGTAATCATGCGCGACGCGGAAGATCGACTGTTCGAAACCCGATTTGCGGATTTCGAGCTGGGCCGAGCTTTCCTTGAGGAACAGGCCGCTCTTGAACAGGAACGCGCGGGCTTTATGCGTTCCAACCGGGACGTTGGGCGCCAGCCGCACCGTGGCGCGAAACAGGTTCTGCGACAAGAACTGCACGCCGCCGACATTCTCGCTATAGAGGCCGGTCGCCGCCTTGCGCTCGCGCAGCGCCACGGTGAATTCCTCGATCGTCGCCGGACTGTCGGTTACCTCGGCCGGCTGCATGTAAAGGTTGGAGGCGCCGAGCGACAGCTGCTTGTAGCTGTTGGGTTCGGTGATGTCCTGCAGCGGCCGCGTCGTGGCGACGGAGTAGGATACCGGCACGTTCTCGAAGGTTTCGGATTCCAGATTGACCCAGACGCCGAGCACGCGGTCCTTGCGGCGCACCACCACCGGCCGCGGCGGGCCTTCGAGCACGACGATGACGTCGTAGCGCCCCTGTCGCGCGACCAGCGGGTCGGGGTTTTCCAGCGAACCGAAAATGGTCAGGTCGGCGCCGGAAAAACCGGCGGTGATCGACACGGCGTCGGTGGAGAGACCGATCTGGATGCCTTCCGGCAAGGGGTTCGGCGATTGCGCTGCGGCCGGCAGAGCGACGGCGATAAGCAAAGCGGCGGCCGAAAAAATCCCCCACCGCGGCATCAGTTCAGGCCCGCGGCGGTCAGCGAATAGAGGTTTGGCGGCGTGACGAAGAGATCGATGGCAAGCCGGATGGCAACCGCCAGCACCAGCAGCGCCAGCAGTGCCCTGAGCTGTTCGCCGCGCAGCTTCTGTCCTGCCTTGGCGCCATATTGCGCGCCGGCAACGCCGCCCGCCATCAGCAGGAAGGCAAGCATGACGTCGACCGTCTGGTTGGTGGTGGCGTGGACAAGCGTGGTGTAGGCCGAGGTGAAAATGATCTGGAACAGCGAGGTGCCGATGACGACGTTGGTCGGCACTTTCAAGAGATAGATCAGCGCCGGCACCATGATGAAGCCGCCGCCGACACCCATGATCGACGACAGGAAGCCGATGCCGGCGCCGAGCCCCAGCACCGGAATGACGCTGACGAACAGCTTCGAGGCCCTGAAGCGCATCTTCAGCGGCAGCCGGTGGATCCAGTTGTGCTGGCCGGATTTCTTCAAGACCGGCGCCGCACCGCTGCGCGTGGCGCGCAGCGCATTGACGCTCTCGACCAGCATCAGCCCGCCGACGGTGCCGAGCAGCACGACGTAGAGCAGCGAAATGAACAAATCGAGTTGGCCGAGCCGGCGCAGGAAGGCAAAGACAAAGATACCTCCGGTCGAGCCGACGATGCCGCCGGCCAGCAGCACCCCGCCGAGCTTGAAGTCGAGCGTGCCGCGCTTCATGTGCGACAGCGCGCCGGAGAAGGAGGAGGCGATAACCTGGTTGGCGCCGGTAGCAACGGCGATTGCCGGCGGGATGTTGTAGAAGATCAAGAGCGGCGTGATCAGAAAGCCGCCACCGACCCCGAACATGCCCGACAGGAAACCCACCGCCGCGCCCATTGCCAGCAGCACGAAGACGTTGACGGAAATTTCCGCGATCGGGAGATAGATGCCCACCCGTCAGTCTCGATCAGTTTGCCTGTCGGCGATTGCAGCCATTCCAGGGCATTGTCGCACCGAAAAGCCAATTCTTTCTTGCACCGCCGGGGCAGTGGGATCAAACCCCGCCGCCCTACCGAAACAAAAAACATCTCAAGCAGTTAACAGGCAAATGTATGGCAAGGGCGTCGCGTTAGCGACGCATCTGCCGTTATTTGTGCGCCAGCAGCGCCTTCACCAGCTTTTCGTCGATTTCGCCGGTCGCCTGCATCTTGTTGTCGGTCTGGAAAGCCATGATTGCGGTCTTGGTCTTGCCGCCCATCACGCCATCGGCGCCGCCGGCATCGTAGCCGTTCTTGTTGAGGATGAGCTGGATGTTCTTGACCGCCTTCTTCATGTCGACGCTGGCGGTGGTCTGCGGCGTGCCTTCCTGCCAGGATTCAGGAATATCGGCCGAGTTGGACGCCGGGTCGAGCGGCTTCGGCTTCCACAGTTCCGTGGCGGCGCGCGCCCGCTCCAGCTGTTCGGGGCGCAGCGCAGTGGCGACCTCGTCGCGCTTTGCAGCCGCATCCTTGTCGCCGGTCTTGGCGACGAGCGCGAACCATTTGTAGGATTCCTCCAGGCTCTGCTTCATGCCGACGCCCTTTGCCGCCAGGATGCCGAGATTGAACTGGCTGTCCTTGACGCCGACATCGGCCGCCGCCTGAAACCAGTGCGCGGCCGATTCATTGTCGGTCACGCCGTCGGCGGCCATGGCAAACAGAACGGCCAGATTGTGCATGGCGCTGGCATTACCCTGCGCGGCGGCGAGCTGGTAGAAGGTCTTTGCCTTCTTGACGTCGCGCGTGACGCCGATGCCCTTCTCGTAGAAATTGCCGATGCGGTACTCCGCCGGTGCGAAGCCGAGCTCGGCCGACTTTTCGTACCATTTGGCCGCTGCCGCCATGTCTTCCTTGACGCCGCGCGATTCAGCATAGCGCGAACCGAGTTCGAACAGCGCCTTGGCGTCACCGCCGGCAGCCGCGTCGCGCAAGGCTTGCGGGCCGGCATCGGCCGGAACGTCTATCTTGGCCACGACAGGTGTTACCGCGGCATCAGCCGGCGGAACGGCGCCGGTAGTATCCGAGGCCGTCGTATCCGAGGCCGAGGGCGCCATGACGGCGGCCGCAGGCTGCGCGTCGGCAGCCGCCGGTTCCGCAGTGGCGGTCCTCGGCAGCATTGCATTTGGCGCGGGGGCCGGATCGGCCAGAGCCACCGGCGCTGGCACGGGTTCCACGGCCGGCATTTCGGGCTCGGCGATCGAGGCCGCATTCATTGGCGCATCGTTGCCAGCTGCCGGTTCCGTGGGCTCCGCCTGCCTGACGGTCCGGGCCGGCGCGTCCTGCACGGCCACCTGCGCGTCTGCCTTGGGTTGGCTGGCAGCGTTGACCGAAGCAGTCTCGACCGGCTGCGAGGCGACGATCGGCGCTGTATCGTTGCTTGCGACCTCGACCGGGTCGGCGAAGAAGGCCTTGCCCAACTGGAGGCCGGCAAGCGCCAGCATGATCGCGACCGCTCCCATCAGGATCGGCTTGCGCCGCGCCTTGAGCAGGTCGCCGATACGAAGCGCCTTGACCGGGCCCTTCATGGTGGACTGGCGTTTCAGTGCGTCGGCCTCGGCGGCCGCGGCTTGCGCCGCGCGCCTGGCAGCGGCAATGAAGTCGGATTTCGATGCATCGCCGGAGTTTTGGCGCACCGGTGGGCCACGCTCGTCGCGCACGCGCTTCATGATGGCGTTGAGGTCGGGCGCGCCGGAGCCCGGCTCCAACGGCCGGTTGGCGAGCTTCGGATCGAGCGGCTCGTCGAGATCGACGCTCGGCATGTCGACATTGGGCCCCGAGCCGGCAAGCGGCGGCATGTCAGCCGGCTTCTTGCCCCTGAAGGCGCGCGCCAATCCTCCGAACAGCGACTTCTTGGCCGTGCCTTCGCCTTTCTCGGCAATCCTGTCGGAACCGAGCGCTGCCTGGGCAGCGGCCGCGGCAGCCTCGGCTGGCGAGCGCCGCACTGGTTCGCTGCCCATGACCGGGTCGCTACGCGTACCTGGGTCGCTACGCGTACCCGAGTCGGCGCGCATATCCGGCTCGCTGCGCATGATGACGGCGGCGCGGCCGTCGAGATCGGCCATGTCTCCGGTCAGCGGCAGCGGCCGGTCGATATCCATCGATGGCGCGTCCTGCACCGAAATCTTGGAGGCGCGTGCAGCGCGGGCCCGCCGCGCCGGCTCGGCCTGGGCATCCAGAAGCTCGCTCACCGCCTCGGCCGGTTCGCTGGTCTCCAGCGAGCCCAGACGATCGACGATCTTGAGCAGCGTGTCGTGGATCGCCTCGAATGTCCGTGAATTGCGCTCGTCCGAACGGCGCGTCAGCGCTTCCAGCGTCTTCAGATCCTGGGCAAGGCCGGTAACGGCCGCGGTGTTGGCGTTGGAATCTGCCAGCGAGCGCACGGCGCTCTCGGCTGCTTCGCGTGCCGCGCCCATGATGGATTCGCGGGTTCCGGCCAGCGACTTCTCGATTTCGTTGAGGCGCGGGCTGATGTCCTCGAATTCCGGCAGCGGCGTGCCGGGCTTCGACAGATGCGCCGATAGGCTGGAGACCTGCGCCTCGAGGCTGCGGATCAGTGCCGGATCGATGCCGGCGACCTGCGCGGCCGACGATTCCAGCCGGCTTGAAATGTCTTCGAGCCGGCTTTCCAGGCCGCGGATCGCCGCCTCGTTGGCAGGATCGGGAATGCGCGTCTCCATGCGTTGGGCGAGCGCGGTGAAGCGTGCGTCGATGGCGTCCATGATGCCGGCGCTGTCAGCCTGCGGCTGGCGCTGGTCCAGCCGGTCGGCAACCTCGTCCAGCCGCCGCTCGAGATCGCGAAACAGCATGTTGCCCTGTTCGATGGCGTCGCCCTGCCGGCGTTCCATCATGCCCGACAGCACGTCGAAGCGCTGTTCCAGACCCTGGAAGATATAGTCGGCGTCGGGCATGGCCGGGGCGCGGTCGATCTTGTCGGCGATCATCGCGATCTGCTTGCCGAGGCGCTCCATCGCCTGTTCCGGCAGATTGGCGCGGCCGGCAAGCTCGTCGACCCTGTTCGACAGCGTGCTGAGACGGTCGAGAACCTCGCCGCTCGGACGAACCTGCACGACTTCCTCGATCTGCTGCGCCAGCGAGGCGATCCGCTTCTCGATGCGTTCAAAGGGTTCGGGGTCGAAGGAATTGGCCTGTGCGGCGACGGTCGAGGCGACGATGGCGCGCGAAATCTCGTCGAGCCGTTCGTCGATCAGGCCAAGCGTGTCGCCGCCGCGGTTGCTCTGCTGGCTGACGAAATGATCGACGGCGCCGGCAAGCGTGCGGACCTTTTCTTCCATCGAGCGCAGCGACAGCGATTCCGGCAGATTGTGGACCGCATTGCTGATCTGTTCGAGCCGGTCGGTCAGGGCCGAAAATCCGGGGCCGTCGGCGCGGTTGCGCTGGTCGGCGTCGACACGGTCCTCGAACGCGCTCCAGCGGCGGTCGAAATCGTCCCAGCGGCGGTCGACCTTCAGCACGCTTTCCTCGCGCGCCAATGTGTCGAGCGCCGTCTTTACCTGCTCGAGCTCGAGCCGCAGCATGTTGACGCTTCGGTCGTCGCTCTTCTCGGCCAGCGTCTGGATGGCGCCGGACAGCCGCTCGAATTCGACGCCGAGTTCGGCGCTGCCCTTGCCGGGCAAGCCGCCTGCCTGACCACCCGATTGGTTGCTCGCCTGGAAGGCCCGTTCGATGTCCTTGCGCAACGCGGCGAATTCGCGCTGCAGGCCGGCCGTCATCTGATGGCGCAGTTCCTCGCGCAGGCCACGCAATTCGCCGGCGATCTTGCCGACCACGGCGACGCTGTCTTCCTGGCCGCGCACGCGGTCGATGTCGCGCGCGATCGCCTGATAGTTCTGGTCGAAGCCGGCCGGCCCGGCGCCTTTCGGCCGCGGCGTGGGCTGAGGGTCCTCGTACCAGCGCGGCGGGGCGTAGGGCTGGGCGCTTGCGTAGCGCGGCTCTGCCGGCGGCCGGCGCGGATCGAAGCGCTCGGCGGCGTCCTCGCGCTTGCGCTCCAGCCGCTGCTCCAGCGTTTCCAGCGAGCGGTTCAATTCATCAAGTGTGGTGTTCGGCCTGCGCGGCCTGCCGGCGTTGAGTGTATCGAGATAGGACCGCTTGCTGTTCATCGATGCGTCCGTTTTTCAGAATGGCCGGCTTGCTGCCAGTTTCCCAAGTCCTTGTCGGGAACGAAGGCGGCCGCGCGGCACTGCTGCGGCGGAAGACGAGCTTCCCGGGCCAGGCCCGCTCTCCGAAAAACCGTGAAAAATTCGCTACAGGATAAACACGGGTGACCGACATCCGCACATTTCACCCATCGTGGTAAACAAGGTGTTAACCAAGCTTAAGAAGTTACGGCATTGCTGAAATACAGGCGGTGCCCGTTCGGACCCGGCGCCGGGGTGCGGCATAAGGTTTCGCAATCCCAGAACGCCCTTGCGTCATGCGGCGGCTATCGATATAGAATTGACGTAAACGTAAGAGGGGCGCCGTTCGTGCCTTTTGCGATGAATTAGTTGAAACCACGACTGGAAGCATGCCCCCGCTTCCACTCAGGCGTTGCAAGGTCCGAGACCGCGATGCCACGACAGGGGAAAGCCAGTGACTATGAAACTTGTTTCGCCCGGCGAAGCCGCGGCCAACACCAACAATATGTCTGCCGAAGCCAGTGAGGAGCTCGTGCGCATCGGCGAGATGGCCAAGAAATACGGCGTGACGCTGCGCACGCTGCGTTTCTATGAAGACAAGGGCCTGCTCAATCCAAAGCGCGATGGGGCGACGCGGCTATACACGCGTCGCGACAAGGCGCGGCTGAAGCTGATCCTGCTCGGCCGCAAGGTCGGGTTCTCGCTACGCGACGTCAAGCAGATGATGGATCTCTACGATCCGACGGGTTCCAACACTAAGCAGCTGCGGCTGGCTCTCGACAAGTCGGAGAAGCAGCTTGCCCGCCTGCAGAAGCAGCGCGCGCTGATCGACGACGCCATCAACGAGTTGAGCGGCTCGATGTCGGCCGTGCGCCAGATGCTGTCCGAGCGTTCGGCCCCGGCCAGCGCCGCCAGCTGATTTTGCTCCGCAGCTCCCGGCGAAAGCTTTGAACGGAAGAGCCGCGCGGCCGCCCGCGCGGCTCTTTTTGTTTGACCCCCCCTTGCTTTGCGCAAAGCCATGCACCGCTCGTGCGACAGGCTGGCATAAGTAAATTTTGTCGCGGCGACTAAATTGACGTTTACGCAAACGTCAATTTTTGCTATCCCGCTTTCAACATTGGCCCGCATGCCGCCCCAACCTCATGTTTCGGGGCTCGATCTCGCGGCCAAGACCCGCATGGTGGAGGAAACACATGCCGATCTACAGGGCGCCGGTCCAGGACACGCTGTTCGTGCTCAACGAGGTGCTGGGCTATCAGCGCTACTCCAACCTTCCCGGATTTGCCGACGCGACGCCCGACGTTGTCGAGGCGATCCTCGCCGAAGGCGCCAAGCTCGCCGAAAACGTTATGCATCCTCTGAACCGCGTCGGTGACATGGAAGGCTGCGTGCGCCATGAGGACGGCTCGGTGACGACGCCGAAGGGCTTCAAGGAAGCCTACGACCAGTATCGCGAAGGCGGCTGGATGGGACTGGCGGCGCCCGTCGAGTTCGGCGGCCAGGGGCTGCCCTATGCCGTGCACACCGCGGTTGCCGAATACATGGTTTCGGCCAACATGGCGCTGATGATGTATCCCGGCCTGACGCAAGGCGCGATCGCGGCGATCATCACCCACGGCACCGACGAGCAGAAGGCGACATGGCTTCCGAAGCTGGTCGAGGGGTCCTGGACCGGCACCATGAACCTGACCGAGCCGCATTGCGGCACCGATCTCGGTCTGCTGCGCACCAAGGCGGTGCCGAACGGCAACGGCACCTACAAGATATCCGGCCAGAAGATCTTCATCTCGGCCGGCGAGCACGACATGTCGGAAAACATCGTTCATCTCGTGTTGGCCCGCATCGAAGGCGCGCCGGCAGGCGTGAAGGGCATCTCGCTGTTCATCGTGCCAAAGCTGAAGCTCGATGCCTCGGGCAATCCGGGCGAGAAGAACACGCTCTCCTGCGGGTCGATCGAGGAGAAGATGGGCATCCACGGCAATTCGACTTGCGTCATGAATTATGACGAGGCCGAAGGCACGCTGCTCGGCGAGGCCAATGGCGGCCTGAAGGCGATGTTCACGATGATGAATGAAGCCCGCCTCGGCGTCGGCCTGCAGGGCCTGTCGCTGTCCGAGATCGCTTACCAGAACGCGGTCTCCTACGCCAAGGACCGGCTGCAGGGCCGCTCGCTGTCGGGCGCCAAGGCGCCGGACAGACAAGCCGACCCGATCATCGTCCATCCCGACATCCGCCGCTCGCTGATGACCATGAGGGCCTTCAACGAGGCCGGCCGCGCGCTGGCGCTGTGGACGGCGATCAAGTCCGACATCGCCCACCGCTCCGCCGACGACAAGGATCGCCAGGCGGCCGACGACTATACCGGCCTGCTGACGCCGGTGATCAAGGGCGTGCTCACCGACAAGGGTTTTGACCATGCCGTCATGGCGCAGCAGGTGTTCGGCGGCCACGGCTACATCGAAGAGCACGGCATGAGCCAGTTCGTGCGCGATGCCCGCATCGCCATGATCTATGAAGGCGCCAACGGCATCCAGGCGCTCGACCTCGTCGGCCGCAAGCTTGGCCTGAATGGCGGCCGCGCCGTGCAGGCCTTCTTCAAGGACGTCGGCGAGTTCTGCGAGGAGAACCGCGCCGACGAGAAGCTGGCGCCTTTCACGAAGGCGCTGAAGAAGGGCCTCAATGATCTGCAGGCGGCGACCATGTGGCTGGTGCAGAACGGCATGGCCAAGCCCGACAATGCCGGCGCCGCGTCGACCGATTACATGCATCTCTTCGGCCTGGTGGCGCTGGGCTACATGTGGGCGCAGATGGCCAAGGCCGCGCTCCGCAAGACCGGCGCCAATGGTTCGCAGTCGTTCTACGACAACAAGGTGGTGACGGCGCGCTTCTTCATGGAGCGGATCATGCCCGAGACGTCGGCACATCTGGCCCGCATTTCCAGTGGTGCGGACACGCTAATGGCGCTGCCTGCGGAAGCGTTCTAGAAATGGCCAGCGTCCCCCTCCCCCTTGAGGGGAGGGTGGCCCGAAGGGCCGGGAGGGGTCCTGCGTGCAGTGCGCCGGCTGGTTGGCGCTTTGGTAGGAGATGATCGCAATGCCCCAAACCCGCGTCAATTCCGAAGATAAGGTCGAGCACGTCATCGGCGACCCCACCCGACCGCTTCGCGGCCACCCTCCCCTCAAGGGGGAGGGGGACGTTGGCGCGGGAGAAACGGCATGACAAATCCATCAGAAGTGCTCTCTTTGCCGAAGCCAGCCTGGGCGGCGGACGAAGTCGGCATGCTCTACGACATGGCGCATCGCTTCATGTCGGAAGAGATCGCGCCGCGCTACGACGAGTTCGAGAAGAACGAGATGGTCGACCGCGAGAGCTGGCGCAAGGCAGGTTCCGCCGGCCTGCTCTGCGCCTCTATGCCGGAGGAATATGGCGGCTCCGGCGGCACCTTCGCGCATGAGAGCGCCATCATCGAGGCGATCGGCCACGTCGGCGTCGACGGTTTCGGCATCGGTCTCCACAACGCGATCGTTGCTCCTTACATCCTTCACTACGGCTCGGAAGAGCAGAAGAAGAAATGGCTGCCGAAACTGGCGACCGGCGAACTGATCGGCGCCATCGCCATGACCGAGCCGGGCGCCGGCTCCGACCTGCAAGGCGTCAAGACGCGCGCCGAGAAGGACGGCAACCAGTACAAGATCAACGGTTCGAAAACCTTCATCACCAATGGCCAACTGGCCAATTTCATCATCGTCGTCACCAAGACCGATCCGGCCAAAGGCGCCAAGGGCACCTCGCTGATCGTCGTCGAGGCCGACGAGGCCGAAGGCTTCGAACGCGGCCGCAACCTCGACAAGATCGGCCTGAAGGCCAACGACACGTCGGAGCTGTTCTTCAATGATATGCGCGTGCCGACCTCGAACCTGCTTGGCCACGAAGAGGGACAGGGCTTCATCCAGCTGATGCAGCAATTGCCGCAGGAGCGCCTGCAGATCGGCACCGGCGCCATCGCCATGATCGAGCGCGCCCTGGCGCTGACCATCGACTACGTCAAGGACCGCAAGGCCTTCGGCAAAGCGATCATCGAGTTCCAGAACACCCAGTTCAAGCTCGCCGAACTGAAGACCGAGGCGACCATCGGTCGGGTCTTCTACAATGATTGCGTCACCCGCCACATCAATGGCGGCCTCGATCCGGTGACGGCGTCGATGGCGAAATACTGGCTCTCGGACCTGCAGGGAAAAGTCGTCGACGAATGCCTTCAATTGCATGGCGGCTATGGCTACATGAATGAATATCCGATCGCCCGCATGTTCCGCGACGCCCGCGTCCAGCGCATCTACGGCGGCACCAACGAGATCATGAAATTGCTGATCGGCCGCTCTCTCTGAGAGCGAGGTCGGCAAAGCAAGGAGCAAGCAAATGGCTGAAGCTTATGTCTATGACGCCGTGCGCACACCGCGCGGCAAGGGCAAGAAGGATGGCTCGCTGCACGAGGTGCCGGCGGTGCGGCTTGCGGCCAGGACGCTTGAAGCGTTGCGCGACCGCAATGGCCTCGACACTGCAAACGTCGACGACATCATCTTCGGCTGCGTCGATCCGGTCGGCGAAGCCGGCTCCGTCATTCCGCGTGCCGCCGCCTTCGAGGCCGGCTACGACAACAAGGCGCCGGGCATGCAGATCTCGCGCTTCTGCGCCTCAGGCCTCGACGCCATCAATTTCGGCGCCGCCAAGATCGCTCAAGGCGCCGACGAGATCGTCATTGCAGGCGGCGTTGAATCGATGTCGCGCGTCGGCATGGGCGCCTCGGGCGGCGCCTGGTTCATGGACCCGTCCGTCGGCCTGCCCGGCTGGTTCGTGCCGCAAGGCATATCGGCCGATTTGATCGCCACCAAATATGGTTTTTCGCGCGACGACGTCGATGCCTATGCGGTCGAGAGCCAGAAGCGCGCCGGCAAGGCCTGGGCCGATGGCCGTTTCAAGAACTCCGTCATACCGATCAAGGACCAGAACGGCCTCACCATCCTCGATCATGACGAGCATATGCGGCCGTCGACCGACATGCAGTCGCTGGCCTCGCTCAACCCGTCCTTCGTCATGCCTGGTGAAATGGGCGGCTTCGACGCGGTCGCCGTGCAGAAGCACCCTGAGGTGGAAGAGGTCAATCACGTCCACCATGCCGGCAATTCGTCGGGCATCGTCGACGGTGCCGCCGCAGTGCTGCTCGGCTCCAAGAAGGCCGGCAAAACGATGGGCTTGAAGCCACGCGCGCGTATCCGCGCCTTTGCCAACATCGGCTCCGAGCCGGTGCTGATGCTTACTGGTCCGGTCGACGTCACCGAGAAGCTTCTGAAGCGCGCCAAGATGAAGCTGTCGGATATCGACCTGTTCGAGCTTAACGAGGCCTTCGCCTCGGTGGTGCTGCGCTACATGCAGGCATTCGAAATCCCGCACGACAAGATCAACGTCAATGGCGGCGCCATCGCCATGGGCCATCCGCTCGGTGCCACCGGCGCGATGATCCTGGGCACGGTGCTGGACGAGCTCGAGCGCCGCGATTTGAACACCGCTCTGGTGACGCTCTGCATCGGCGCCGGCATGGGCACCGCAACGATTATCGAACGCGTCTGATTTTCGGCCGGAAGGAGAGAGACATGACTTATACAAACTTCACGGTCGACACCGACGCAGACGGCATCGCGCTGGTCACCTGGAACATGCCGGACCGCTCGATGAACGTCTTCACCGAAGAGGTAATGAACGAGCTCGACAAGATCATCGACCAGGTGGTGGCCGACGCCGCCATCAAGGGCGCGGTGATCACCTCGGGAAAGGACAGCTTCTCCGGCGGCGCCGACCTGACCATGCTGCAGAAGATGCTGGCCGTATTTGCCAAGGAGAAGACCAAGGACCCGGAGAAGGCGGCACAGCTTCTGTTCGACAATGCCGGCCGCATGGGGGGCCTGTGGCGCAAGCTCGAAACGTCGGGCAAGCCCTGGGTCTCGGCGATCAACGGTACCTGCATGGGCGGCGCGTTCGAGCTGTCGCTGGCCTGTCATGGCCGCGTTGCCGCTGACTCCGAAAAGGTCAAGATAGCCTTGCCGGAAGTCAAGGTCGGCATCTTCCCCGGCGCCGGTGGCACCCAACGCGTGCCGCGCCTGACCGACCAGCAGCAGGCGCTGCAAATGCTGACCACCGGCCAGACGCTGTCGCCGCAGAAAGCCAAGGCGATGGGGCTGATCCACGAGGTCGCCGAACCCGGCAAGCTGATCGAGACCGCCAAAGCGATGATCAGGAACGGCCTGAAAGCCGTCCAGCCCTGGGACGAGAAGGGCTTCAAGCTGCCTGGCGGCCAAATCTATACGCCGGCCGGCTTCAATCTGTGGCCGCCGGCCATCGCCATCCTGCGCCGCGAGACCTACGGCAATTATCCGGCCGCCGCGGCGATCCTGAAATGCGTCTATGAAGGCCTGCTGGTGCCGTTCGACACCGGTCTGCGGATCGAACAGCGCTATTTCACCGAAATCATGCAGTCCAAGGAAGCAGCAGCGATGATCCGCTCGCTGTTCGTCTCGCTGCAGGAGCTCAACAAGGGCGCCCGCCGTCCGGCCGGCGTGCCGGAGACCAAGTTCAAGAAGATCGGTATTCTCGGCGCCGGCTTCATGGGTGCCGGCATCGCCTTTGTCACCGCCAAGGCCGGCATCCGGGTCTTCCTGCTCGACCGCGACATGGCGTCGGCCGAAAAGGGCAAGGCGCATTCCGACAGCCTGATCTCCGATCAGGTCAAGAAGGGCCGCGCCAAGCCCGAGGAGAAGGACAGACTTCTGTCGCTGATCACGCCGACGGCCGACTATGCCGATCTCGCCGGCTGCGATCTGGTGGTCGAGGCGGTGTTCGAGGATTCGGCCGTCAAGAAGACTGCCACCGAGCAGGCCGAAGCCGTGCTGAAATCGTCAGCGGTCTTCGCCTCCAACACCTCGACCATCCCGATCACTGCACTGGCCAAGAATTCGGCGCGGCCGAAGAATTTCGTCGGCATCCACTTCTTCTCGCCGGTCGACAAGATGATGCTGGTCGAGATCATCCTGGGCAAGAAGACCGGCGACAAGGCGCTGGCCACCGCGATCGATTTCGTGCGCGCCATCAAGAAGACGCCGATCGTCGTCAACGACACGCGCGGCTTCTACGTCAACCGCTGCGTGCTGCGCTACATGTCGGAAGCCTACAAGATGCTGATCGAAGGCGTTCCGGCGCCGATGATCGAGAACGCCGCCAAGGCCGCCGGCATGCCGGTCGGCCCGCTGGCGCTGACCGACGAGACGGCGATTGACCTTGCCCAGAAGATCATGAAGCAGACCATCAGGGACCTCGGAGACAAGTCTGTCGACCCCAGGCAGATGGCGCTGATCAACACGCTGGTCGACACCCATGGCCGCTTCGGCCGCAAGAACGGCAAGGGTTTTTACGACTATCCGGCCAAGCCTGCCAGGAAGAAGCTGTGGCCGGGCCTGAAGGATCTCTATCCGCAGCTGGAGGCCGAGGAGGTCGACTATGAGGAACTGCAGCAGCGCCTGCTGGTAACCATTGCGCTGGAAGCGGCCCGGGTGATGGAAGAGGGCATCGTCACCGATCCGCGCGAGGCCGATGTCGGCTCGATCCTCGCCTTCGGTTTCGCGCCATTCACCGGCGGCGCGCTGTCCTATATCGACGGCATCGGCGCCGGGGAGTTCGTCAGAATAGCCAAGGGCCTGCAGAAGAAATACGGCGCCGAGTTCAAGGCGCCCAAGCTGCTACTCGACCTGGCGGAGAAGGGCGAGACCTTCTACCAGCGCTTCGATCCCTATGCGAAAGGCGAGGTGAAGAAGGCCGCTTGAGCTAGCGCCCCATGTACGTCTGAGGGCGCCTTGCGCGCATGATGGCCACGGCAAGGCGCCGTGGCCTTACGCGGTCGGCAGCGAAAGCCGCCTGGCTTTTCGCTGCCGACATCGACTTCAACCTCCATCTCAACAACGCCCGCTACATGATGCTCGCCGACCTCGCGCATGACCCCGAAAATCGGAATCGATTCTCGAAAAGGATCATGCGCCAAATCAAAATGCTACAGCGTCCTTGGCGCGTCCGATAGGACGCTTGCCCGCTCCGTTCAACCGCGGCCGCCGACCGAGGCCGAGCGGGTTTGCATGACCTCCACCAAGGATTGCGCAGCCTGCCCAAGGCAGTTTGAGGCATCCATGACGACTTCGCCGCACGCAGCTTTTTGAGAGATCGGGCCGCGCGCCGGTGGACAATCGGATGACCGCGCGTTAGAAGGAAAAGGTATTTTTTCCTGTTTTGAGGAGAGCGAATTGCTCTCGCATGACCGAGTTTGGGCCGCCATCGACGCTCTCGCCGAGCGCTATTCGTTATCGGCCTCCGGCCTGGCCCGGCGAGCTGGTCTGGACTCCACCGCTTTCAACAAGTCGAAGCGGCTGTCCTCGGATGGGCGGCCGCGCTGGCCCTCGACCGAATCGCTGGCCAAGATCATCGAGGCGACAGGCGCTTCGCTCGACGAATTCACCGGGCTGGTCGAAGGCCGCGCCAAGACAGCTTCGGGCCCGTTAGCCTCGCAGCGTTCGGCGGTGCCGCTGCTCGGCTTCGCCCAGGCCGGCGCCGGCGGCTTCTTCGATGATGCCGGCTATCCCTCCGGCCAGGGCTGGGACCTTGTCGAGCTTCCGGCGCGGGCAACCGAAACCTCCTATGCGTTGAAGGTGCAGGGTGATTCCATGCTGCCGCTGTACCGCAATGGCGATGTGCTGATCGTCGAGCCGGGGGCCGCTACCCGAAAGGGCGACCGCGTCGTCGTCAAGACCAATGCCGGCGAAGTCATGGCCAAGGTGCTCGACCGCCAGACGACGAAATCGATCGTGCTGATCTCGCTCAACCCCGACCACCCGGACCGCGACATCGCGATGCGTGATGTCGAATGGGTGGCGCGGATCGTCTGGGCAAGCCAGTAGGTCTCGCGGTGCGTCTGCTTCAAATCCTCATAGCCCTCCTGGCGATCCCGGTGATGGTCGCCATTGTCGTCGCCGGCGGTCGCGCGCTGCATCGCGACGGCCCCGCCATCACTGTCGACCAGATCGACCCGGACACCGAGGTCGTGCCCGAGGAGCCGGCGACGTCGGCGATCCCCGAGATCCAGCCCGTCAAGCCTCCGGCGCACTCGCTTCCGGTGCATTCGAGGGCGATCGATCCCGAGGCCATCGCACCGCCGCCGCTGCCGGTAGAAGAACTTGAACGGGTTGAGCCACGCGCGCCGCTGAGCGACCTGGCGCTGGCCGGACCGCCCAAGCCGCGTGGGCGCAGAGCGGTCGACGACTGGGGAGGAACAAAACTGTTCCAGCCGGTCGCGGCCGCCGCCGGCCTGATCGAAGCCAATGGTTATTCCGTGACGGTCTCCGGCATCGACATCGTCAGGCGAGACGAGACCTGCACCGAGGGCGGCAAGTCCTGGGCTTGCGGTATCAGGGCGCGCACCGCGTTCCGGTCTTTCCTGCGCGGCCGGGCCGTTGCCTGCAAGGTGCCGCCGGAGGCCGACCGTGCGTTGATCGCCGCCGAATGCCGCATCGGCAAGCTGGATGTCGGCCAGTGGCTGGTCGAAAACGGCTGGGCGCGCGCCACGGCAGGCGGCCCCTATGTCGAAGCGGGCGACAAGGCGCGCGCCGCCAAGAAGGGCGTCTTCGGCGCCGCGCCCGATCTTGGCGGCCTGCCACCGGCGCCAACGCCTGTTGCGGCACCGACGGCGTCGCAACCGATCCTCGATGTCCCGGTTGCCGAGATGCCGCCGGCCGGGACGGAAATTACGCCGCCAGCTGACCAGCCAGCGCCCGCTCAATGAGCGCGCGGGTTTCGGCGATGCCGTAGAGGGCTGCGAACGAACCGAAGCGCGGGCCGCGTTCCTGGCCTATCAGCACCTGGTAGATCATCTGGAAGAAAGCGCCCGAGACACCAGGGCCGCCGTCCGGGCTCTTCTTCGAATGGTCCTGATAGCGTTCGATCTTGCGCGCCACGTTGAGCGAAGCGTTCTGGATCGCTTCGCCGTCGGCGCCGGCCGGCAGGCCAGCAAGCGCGTTGCCAAGCGCTTCCAGCGCCACGCGTTCGACATCGTCGGCCGGCCGGAAGGTCTTCGTCGGCTTCACGAAATCGTCGAAGTAGCGGATGGCGAAACCGACCAGCTGGTCGAGTTCGGGATGCGTCGCCGGCATCACGCCAGGTGCATGGCGCGAGATGAAGCCCCACAGCACATCCTTGTTTTGCGCGTTGGAGGCGCTGACCAGGTTGAGCAGCAGCGAGAACGGCACCGGCATGTCGATGGAAGGCGGCTTGCCGTCATGCATGTGCCAGACCGGATTGCCCAGCCGCTCCTTCCAGTCCTGGCGCGGATAGGCGTTGAGGAAGGTGTAGTACTCGTCGACGGCGCGTGGGATGACGTCGAAATAGAGCTTTTTCGCCTGCCTTGGCCGCTGGTACATATAGAGGCCGAGGCTTTCGGTCGGCGCGTAGCGCAGCCATTCGTCGATGGTCAGCCCGTTGCCCTTCGACTTCGAGATCTTCTGGCCGTTCTCGTCCAGGAACAGCTCGTAGACGAAATGCTCCGGCGCGCGTCCGCCGAGAATGTTGCAGATGCGGTCGTAGATCACCGCGTTCGTCTGGTGGTCCTTGCCGAACATTTCGAAATCGACGCCGAGCGCTGCCCAGCGCATGCCGAAATCCGGCTTCCACTGCAGCTTGACCTTCCCGCCGGTCACCGAAAGCGTGGTCTCGGTGCCCTCATCGTCGAAGGTGATGGTGCCGGCCTTGGCGTCGACATGCTTCATCGGCACGTAGAGCACGCGCCCGCTCTTCGGCGAGATCGGCAGGAACGGGCTGTAGGTTGCCTGCCGCTCCGGCCCCAGCGTCGGCAGCATCACCGCCATGATCTGGTCGTAGCGCTCGGCGGCGCGCACCAGCATCGCATCGAAGCGGCCGGCCTTGTAGTACTGCGTGGCGCTGGCGAATTCGTAGTCGAAGCCGAACGTGTCGAGGAAGCGGCACAGCATCGCGTTGTTGTGGTCGGCAAAGCTCGCATAGTCGCCGCCGAACGGATTGGGCACCGACGACAGCGGCATATGCAGATAGGGCTCGAGCGCTGCGCGATCCGGCACATTGTCGGGGATTTTGCGCATGCCGTCCATGTCGTCGGAGAAGCAGAGCAGCTTCGTCTTGACCTTGTTCCCGGTCAGCACGTGAAAGGCATGGCGCACCATCGAGGTGCGCGCGACCTCGCCGAACGTGCCGATGTGCGGCAGGCCCGACGGGCCGTAGCCGGTCTCGAACAGGACGATCTCCGGGAAGTCGCCGCCCTTGTAGCGCTCGATGATCTTTTTGGCTTCCTCGAACGGCCAGGCCTTGCTTTCGGCGGCTGCCGCAAGCATTTCGGGGTTGAGATCGGCGATGTTTGATCCCGTCATGTCAAAGTTCCAGTCATGGCCGGCTTTCGCGGCTGGTAAGATTTTTCAACCGGGTCTCTAGGCGCGACAGGGCGGAGCGTCAACGATATCAGGCGTTTTCGTTGCGACGGCGCCGTGGCGTCCCTACCTTCGACCCTCACTATCAAGGAGTTTTGAATGCCGTTGCCGTCCACCCATGAAGCCCTGATCTACCTGATGGTCATCACCTCGGCTTCCGATCGCGACATGACCGATATCGAACTGGCGCGCATCGGCGACGTCGTCCGCAGCTGGCCGGTGTTCGAGGATTTCAAGCAGGACAGGCTGATCGCCATTGCGCAGGACTGCCAGAAGATGCTGCATGAAAAGGATGGGTTGGAAGGCGTGCTTGAGCGTGTCGCCGAGACTTTGCCCGAACGGCTGCACGACACCGCCTATGCCGCAGCCTTCGAGGTTGCCGCCGTCGATCTAGAAATGCGCATGGAGGAATTGCGGGTGCTGCAGTTGATCCGGCGTGAGCTCGATCTCGACACGCTGACCGCCGCAGCCATCGCGCGCGGGGCGAAGGCCCGCCTGCGTACGCTGACCTGATCCAGCCCCTAGAGGAAGCTGACCGGGACCGGATCAGAAAAAGCTGACCGGGAAATAGCGCAGGTAGAATTCGGCGAAGGTGCCTTTCACCGATATCTCCTGCAGCGCGTAGTCCATGGCTGCTGCCAGCGCTGGGTCGCTGGCCCGGGTGGCAATGGTCATGCCGGACCCCAGATATTCCGGCGCGAGGTAGGGTCCACCGGCGAAGCGGCAGCAACCGGCGGCGTCCGTGCCGCCCAGCCAGAAGGAAAAGCGCATGCCGTCGCCGAAGGCGGCATCGATCTTGGCGCTCTTCAAGTCGCTGTAGAGGTCTTCCGGCCGTTGAAAGCGGATGATCTGCACGGTGCCGAAATAATCGCGCAGCATCTTTTCATGCGCCGAGCCGGCCAGCACGCCGACCCGCTTCGAGCGCAATTTGTCGAGGATCGGCTCGGCGAAGGCCTTGGTCTTCGGCATGATGAAGCGCGCCGGAAACTGTAGATAGGAGCGCGAAAAGCTGTACTTCGCCCGCGTCTCCGGCGTTGCGGCGATGCCGGCGATGATCGCCTCGCCTTCGCCCTTCTGCAACGCGTCGTCGAGTTCGGCCCAGGGCAGCGCCTGGATCTGGCATTTGTCGGCGATGTCGAGTTCGGCGCAAATCGCCCGCGCCAGGTCGATGTGGAAGCCGGACAGTCGGCCCGTGCCGTCGAGAAAATTGAAGGGCGGGAAATCGGTTGTGGTGAGGAACCTGAGCCTCGGCAGCGCCGCAAGGTCCGGCTTCGGCAGCCGCTCCTTGGCATCCCAAAGCACCGGCACCTGCGGTTCCGCTGCCCGCACAGCGCCGGCAAACGGCTGCACTCCGATCAGCATCGACAGCAAGGCGATGGTTATCCAGCGTGATGTCACAAAAAACTCCGCCCGTCTTGGCCGTTGGCTTGTGATACGAAAACGGCGCAGGCACAATTGTTTTTGATTTCAAAGGGCAAATTTCGGGTTATGCTTTGGCGAGGTTGCAAATAGCCGCACAGAGTCGGCCCGGGGTTGGCGGTCGCTGGCGTTAGAAAAGCTAAGGATGTGGCTTTGCAATCCGGGGTTGATGGCTAAGTGCGGGGCAGGCACGTAGCATCGGTCTCAAGAGCGGTAGGCAACATGGGGTAGATGTTGCGATGGGTTATTTTGACCGGACACTTGAATATATTGACCGGGTGCAGCGTGCCGACACGTCGGCTGCGGTGTGCGAGCAGCTACTTAGTGTCACCTCGAATTTCGGATTGACGGCCCTGATAGCCGCAACGGTGCCGCAGCCCGGTACACCAAGCAGCCAGACGAAGGACCATGTGCTGCTCTGCGATTGGCCTAGCGAATGGCTGGAGCGTTACTTATCGCGCAACTACGTCGACCACGATCCGGTCGTCAGCCATTTGAAGCAGTTTCGGGCGCCATTCCAATGGCGCGATGCCGTTCAAAGCATGCCCGCCGACAAGAGCAGCGCCGAGGTGATGCGCGACGCCCGCCAGTTCAAGCTGCGTGACGGCCTCGCCTTCCCGCTGATCACGCTCGAAGGCCAGATCGCGCTGGTCTCGCTGGGCGGTGAGGCGGTCGAACTGTCCGAAGCCGAATTCGCAATGGTCTCGCTGGCCTCCACCTATGCCATCGGCCGCGCCATGCAGCTTCAAACGACGGCCGGCAAATCTATCGATCACATTGAATTGACGCCGCGCGAGCGCGAATGCCTGCAATGGGCGGCGGTCGGAAAATCCGAGTGGGAAATTTCGCAGATCCTCGGCATCTCGGAGCATACCTCTGAGAAACACCTTCTCAACGCCAAGAGCAAACTAGGCGCCGCCAACCGTGTGCAGGCAGTCGCCGAAGCAGTCAGGCACGGCTATATCAGCTAGGCCGGTTCTGGCGGCCCGAAATTTATGGCCGCATTGTTGGCGTCATATCTTCAGAAAAGACCGGCCCCTGTCGTCCTCTTGAGAGGGCTAATGCTTTCTTAACGCCAAAAGCAGACTCGGCGTCGCCAACAGGGTGCACGCCATCGCGGAGGCGTTTAGACGCAGCTATATTAGCCATGTCGGCTGTGGCAGCCTGGAAATCCTTGCCAACACCTTCGCGCAATTTTTTCGGGAAAGCCCGGCCGTATCTTCCTCTTAAGCCCAGGAGACGGCTAATGCTATTTTCCCTTACCACTCAACAACTGATGGAACGTCCCGACCTATGGGAGGCCGTCCATCGCCTGCGTTACAAGGTCTTCGTCGATGAGATGCGGTGGACCGATCTCGATCGCCCGGACGGCCTCGAAATCGATCAATTCGACCATGATGAGGCCGAACACCACCTTGTCGTACGCAATGGCGAGCTTGCAGGCTATCATCGGATGCTGCCGACCACACGGCCGCATCTCCTTAGCGATGTGATGCCGGAACTCTGCGAGGGAAAGCGCCCTTCGGGACCGAATGTCTGGGAGCTAACCCGTTACGCGGTGGCGCCAGGCTTTCGCGATGGCAAGCGCGGCGTGTCTACGGTCGGCACCGAACTGATCGCCGGCTTCGTCGAATGGGGCCTTGCTCGCAATGTCGATCAGGTCATTATCGAGGTCGAGCCGGTGTGGGTGCTGCGGACGCTGCAGTTGCACTTCCTGGCGACGCCGCTCGGTTACCAGCGCACCTATGGCAACCAGCAGGTCGTCGCCACACTGCTGACCTTCAACGAGCATACGCTGGATGTCGTGCGTTCGCGCCGCAACCATCACGCCCCGGTGTTGGCCAGGGGCACCCCCCACATGCTCGGCATGCGGCAGGCGTCGTGAGACTGTCTTCACCCGACGCGCTTTAATGCATGTCGCTCAAAGTGGCCCCGGTTTTGAGAGAACGACATGCATGAAACAAAGACCTAAAGCGCGTCGCGTGAATCCGTTCAAATGCGATGCGCTTTAGACAATGGCCACAGAGCCCACCTCCGTGTGGGGGTGGGCTCTGTAATTTCAGCCTCTGCCTATCGAGGCCAGTCTCTACTTCTCGAGAAACGACGGCCCTTCGCCGACGATCTTTTTGTCTTCCTTGCCGATGGCGTCGAGATCGCGCCCATCATAGGGCAGTGACAACAGGATGCGCCGCATGACGGCCAGCCGCGAGCGTCGCTTGTCATTGGCCCGCACGATGATCCAGGGCGCGAACTGTTTGTGCGTGCGCTCGACCATCTGGTCGCGCGCCTTGGTGTAGTCGTCCCATTTGGTGATGCCGGCAATATCGATCGGCGAGAACTTCCAGTTCTTCAGCGGCGACCAGCGGCGGTCGTGAAACCGTTCGAGCTGGGTCTCGCGGCCGATGTTGAGCCAGAATTTGAAGAAATAGATGCCCTCATTGGAGATCATCCGCTCGAAATGCGGCGTCTCGTCGAGGAATTTTGCATGCTGTTCCGGTGTGCAGAAGCCCATCACCGGCTCGACGCCGCCGCGGTTGTACCAGGAGCGATCGAAGGTGACGAATTCGCTTGATGTCGGGAAATGGGCGACGTAGCGCTGGTAGTACCACTGCCCGACCTCGGTCGGGGTCGGCTTGGTCAGCGCCACGTTGCGCGCGGTTCGAGGATTGAGATACTGGCGCAGCACCGAGATGGTGCCGCCCTTGCCGGCGGCATCGCGCCCCTCGAACAGCGACATCACTCTGCTGCCGGTCGCCTGCAGCCAGGCCTGCGCCTTGACCAGTTCGATCTGCAGCCGCTCCAGCGTCTCGTCATACTCCTCGCTCTTCATTTTCTTGTCGTAGGGGTAGTCGCCTGCGGTCAGTTTGTGGTCCTCGATCCAGCTGGGAAGTTCGGGGTTTTCGATGTCGAACTCCCGCTCCTTGCCGTCCACCTTGATCTTCAGCGGCCCCTTTGCCGGCTCTGCGGCGGGACTTTCCTTGGCTTTTTTCATCGAGACGAACCTTTCCAGCTTGCGGACTCATGCTATGGGGGGCCTCAAACCCGGTCCAGCGGAAGTTTCGGCGGGACCGGCGCAGAAGCACGGAAAGCACGAATGGCTGACACCGGGGCAGAGCGGACAACCACGGGGCAGGCCGTCGCCGGCCGGCTGTGGAACAGCCGATGGCTGCTTGCCGCCGGTGCGATCGCTATCCTGGCCGTTTATGGTTTTGCCGGTATCTCCGCCTATGTCGTCCTGGCTGCGTTGACGGTGCTGCTGGCTGCCGCGCTTCTGCCAACCGGTGGCGCCAGCCGGTCTGCTGAGAAGACCATTGCCACGGTCGAGGCGAGCGGGCTGCAGCGGCTTTCCGGCGAATATCTTGCGGCTGCCGTTGCCGATCCGCTGATCATCTTCGACCGCACCGCCACCATCGTCCACGCCAATGCCGCCGCCTTTGCCGCCTTTGTCGGTATCGCGCCCGGCCTGTCGCTGTCGCTAAAATTCCGCGCGCCGGAAATGCAGGCCTTGCTCGACGGCGTGCTGTCGGGAGCCGTCGCCTCGGATGCCGTCGACTACACCGAGAAGCTGCCGGTGGAACGCGCCTACCGGGTCAGCGCATCCTCGGTCGGCCACGCCACAGATCTCTATGTGCTGGTGTTCAAGGACCAGAGCGAGACGCGCCGCATCGATCGCATGCGCGCTGACTTCATAGCCAATGCCAGCCACGAGCTGCGCACCCCGCTTGCTTCGATCTCGGGCTTCATCGAGACGTTGCGCGGCCCGGCCCGCAACGATCCGGCGGCGCGCGAGCAGTTCCTGCAGATCATGCAGAACCAGACCGGCCGCATGGCGCGCCTCATCGACGATCTCCTGTCGCTGTCGAGGCTTGAAATGAAGCCTTACCTGAGGCCGGGAACCGAGGTCGATCTGCGCCAGACCATCGACAGCGTCATCGATTCACTAGGCCCGCTCGCCAGCGAGAACGGCGTCGTCATCGACCGCGACTACGCCGAGGGGCCGCTCGACGTGCCCGGAGACCGCGACGAGCTGTTCCAGGTGTTCGAGAATCTCTTGGAAAACGCCTGCAAATACGGCCAGCCTGGCGGACGCGTCACAGTGTCGATCGCGCGGGGCGAGGCCGGCCCGGAACCGGGCATCGATGTCACCATCAGGGACTATGGCCCGGGCATCCCGGAAGAGCACATACCGCGCATTACCGAGCGCTTCTATCGCGTCGACGTGGAGAGCAGCCGCTCGCAGAAAGGCACCGGTCTTGGCCTGTCCATCGTCAAGCATATTCTGACGCGCCACAACGCCCGGCTTTCGATCAAGTCGGAGGTTGGCAAGGGCGCGGCGTTCACGGTCCATTTGCCGGCAGGCTGAGGCGGTACTATCTGCTAACTGCCTGTTTCTTCTTTCTGTCATCCGGCTAGCGTATCAGCACAGGGTCGAGGAAACGACTCAAAAGGCCAAAGATTTAAGGAAGGCATTTCGCCCATGCAGTCCGTACACATTGTCAGCGCCTATGACGAAGAGCTGAAATACCTGGCGAAGCGCATCGCTGCGATGGGCGGCCATGCCGAGCGCATGGTCGAGCAGGCGATCCAGGCGCTGGTCAATGCCGATCCCGGCCTCGCCCAGAAGGTCATTCGTGACGACATCGTGCTTGACGATGGCCAGCGCGAAATCGACGACAAAGCCATCGTCATCATCGCCAAGCGCCAGCCCATGGCGACGGATCTGCGCGAGATCGTCGGCGCCATCCGCATTTCGGCCGACCTCGAACGGGTCGGTGACCTCGCCAAGAACGTCGCCAAGCGTGTGGTCAGCGTCATTGACGGCCGCCAGCCGACCAGCCTGTTTCGCGGCCTCGAGGCGCTTGCCGAACTCGCTTTGACCCAGCTCAAGGAAGTGCTCGACGTCTATGCCTCGCGCTCGGTCGAGAAAATAGGCTTCGTTCGCGACCGCGACGACCAGATCGACGCCATGTACACCTCGCTGTTTCGCGAGCTTTTGACCTACATGATGGAAGATCCGCGCAACATCACGCCGTGCACGCATCTGCTGTTTTGCGCCAAGAACATCGAGCGCATCGGCGACCACGCCACCAACATTGCCGAGACGATCTACTACATCGTCACCGGCGAGCAGTTGCCGGCCGAGCGTCCAAAGGGCGACAAGACCGACAAGGTTGCCCTTCCGGCGCTGCCGGTGAAGTGATCGCGCGCCCCTCGAACGCTTAATCATATTGCGCTAAACTGCCCGGGTGTTAGCGTCTCGGTTCCTGGCCAAGGCCAGGCGCTCAGGAGGCTGCGATGGAATATGTCCGAGAGTTCAAGCCGGCGCCGGCATCGTCCGGCATCATCGCGTCGAGCGTCTACACCGCCGGCAAGCGCATCGCCGACATACCGATCGAGGAAGCCGGCGAATGGGCCAAGAAGTCGGGCCATGTCGTCTGGATCGGGCTGCTCGAACCCGACCGCGAGCTTCTGCTGCGCGTCAAGGCGCAATTTCATCTGCACGAACTGGCGATCGAAGACGCCGAACATCCGCACCAGCGGCCGAAGATCGAGCAATATGGCGATGCGCTGTTCATCGTTGCCCGCACTGCACAGCTGATCGACGGACGCGTCACCTTCGGCGAGACGCATCTGTTCGTCGGCTCAGGCTATATCGTCAGCGTCAGGCATGGTCCCTCGACCTCATACGCCGCCGTGCGCCAGCACTGGGAAAGCTGTCCGCACTCACTGGCCAAGGGCGAGGATTTCGTCCTCTACGCCATTCTCGACTTCATCGTCGACAACTACATGCCGGTGCTCGAGCAGATCGAGGACGAGGTCGAGGCGATCGAGGACAGGGTGCTGCTGAAGCCGATGACCGGTCCCGACATCGAGCGGCTCTACATGCTGCGCCGCGATCTGTTGCGCCTGCGCAATGCGGCGCTGCCGCTGGTCGAGGTCTGCCGCCGGCTGACCAGCGCCGACCTGCCGCAGATCCATACCGCCATGCATCCGCTGTTTCGCGATGTCACCGATCATATCCGCACCGTGCAGGAAAAGATCGACAGCCTGCGCGAGGTTCTGGCCTTCGCTTTCGAAGCCAGCCTGCTGGTCGGCCAGAGCCAGGAAACCGCGAACACCAAGAAGCTGGCCTCATGGGCCGCGATCCTGGCGGTTCCGACGGCGCTCGCCGGCATTTACGGCATGAATTTCGACGACATGCCGGAGCTGAAGATGCAATACGGCTATCCCGTCGTATTGGTCTCGATCGCGCTGATCTGCTCGTTTTTGTATTGGCGATTTCGGAAGAGTGGGTGGCTGTGATGGTAGGCAGTAGGCAGTAGGCAGTAGGCAGTAGGCAGTAGGCAGTAGGCAGTAGGCAGTAGTCAGAATAAGGTAGCGCCTCACGAGCGCTACCCCATTCCCTACTGCCCAGTCCCCAATCCCTATTCCTAACTACCGGCTTCTGCGCCGCTCTGAAGCCGGCTGGAACGCCACCCTTGCGTGGTACTTGCAGTAAGGTCCGGTTTCAGCCGCCTCGTTGCCGCAGAAGTTGAAGTCTTCCGACAGCGGGTCGCCATTCGGCCATTTGCAGGTGCGCTCGGTGAGATCGGTGAGCTGCAGATGCCGCGAGATCGGCACGACGACGTTTTCGACCGGGCGGATGTAGTGGCGCGCCACTGGCTCGGCGTCGAACTGCGCCTGCAGCGCGTTCGCCCCGATCGACGTCGTGACATGGCGCTGCGTGGTTGCGGCGCGCGGCACCGATTTCTGGATCGAAGATCCCTGCGTTGTCTTCTTCTGACGCGCCGGCGTCGCGGTCGAGCGTCCGCGGCCCGACAGCTTCAGCCGGTGCACCTTGCCGATGACCGCGTTGCGGCTGACCCCGCCGAGTTGTGCGGCGATCTGGCTTGCGCTCAAGCCCTCCGACCACAGTTTCCTGAGAAGTTCGACCCGCTCGTCAGTCCAGTTCATGAGACCGCGCTCCTGCTAAGTGTGCGGCAGCCGGAATCCGTTCCCGACCCGGCAATCTTTGCCGGGGCAGACACCACATATATTAGGTGATTAGGTCCGCCGCACGAAATCTAGTTATTTCCCGACTACAATTACCTCATGTGTTGACTCGGTGACAAGAGTCCCAGGTGCAACACGAATCGGTTTTTTAGGTTTTCCCCAACTTGCCCGGTCGCTTATGAGCCGGCGTCTCGTCGGGAGCTGGCCACGCGCCTCTGCACGACGTTTTCGTTGACTTCATGGCCGAAAAACACGATAAGCCGCAAAGGCCGCCGCTTTGGCGGCTTTTTTGATTTTTCCGGTACCGGAGACGCATATAATGAGCGGTTCGGCGCTTTACGAGACCTTTGCCCGCGCCCCTTTGGCCTTCGATCATGGCGAAGGCACCTGGCTGGTTACCGACAAGGGCGAGCGATATCTCGATTTCGCTGGCGGCATCGCGGTCAATTCGTTGGGCCACAGCCATCCGCATCTGGTCTCGGCCCTGACCGAACAGGCGGCCAAGCTCTGGCACGTCTCCAATCTCTACGAGATCCCGGGGCAGACCCGGCTCGGCGAGCGGCTGGCTGACGCCACCTTCGCCGACAAGGTGTTCTTCACCAATTCCGGCGCCGAGGCGCTCGAATGCGCGATCAAGACGGCGCGGCGCTACCAGTTCGTCAAGGGCCATCCCGAGCGCTTCCGGGTCGTCACCTTCGAAGGCGCCTTCCACGGCCGCACGCTGGCGACCATCGCCGCCGGCGGCCAGTACAAATATCTCGAAGGTTTTGGGCCCAAGGTCGAAGGCTTCGACCAGGTCGGCTTCGACGACATCGACGCCGCCGAGAAGGCGATCACACCAGAGACCGCCGCGATCCTGATCGAACCGGTGCAAGGCGAGGGCGGCATCCGCCCGGTGCCGACGCAATCCTTGAAACGGCTGCGGCAGCTCTGCGACCAGCACGGCCTGCTGCTGATCTTCGATGAGGTCCAGTGCGGTATCGGTCGCACCGGAAAGCTGTTCGCGCATGAATGGACCGGCGTGACGCCCGACATCATGGCGATTGCCAAGGGCATTGGCGGCGGCTTCCCGATGGGCGCGTGCCTCGCCACCGACGACGCTGTCGTCGGCATGACGGCAGGCGTGCATGGCACCACTTTCGGCGGCAATCCGCTGGCCATGGCGGTCGGCAACGCTGTGCTCGACGTCGTGCTGGAAGACGGCTTCCTCGAAGACGTCCAGCGCAAGGCATTGCTGATGAAGCAGGGCCTGGCGGCGGTCGCCGACGAATTTCCTGATGTCATCGAAGGCATCAGGGGCAGCGGCCTGATGCTTGGCCTGAAATGCGCCATGCCCAACACCAAGGTCAACATGGCGCTGCGCGACCAGCATCTGCTGGCGGTGCCGGCCGGCGACAACGTCATTCGTCTGCTGCCGCCGCTGACCGTCACCGACGCCGAGATCGGCGAAGCGCTCGATCGCATCCGCGCCGGCGCCAAGGGCCTGACCGACGCCATCGCCGCGGCCGCCGCGAAGTAATCCCGAGAACCATTCCCGATGAGCCTTCGCCATTTCACCGATCTTTCCGCCGTTTCCGAAGGCGATCTGCGCCTGATGCTGGACGATGCGGTGGTGCGCAAGGCGCGCCTCAAGGCCGGCGAACGGACCAAACCGCTCGAAGGCAAGGTGCTGGCCATGATCTTCGACAAGCCGTCGACGCGCACGCGCGTGTCCTTCGACGTCGGCATGCGACAGCTCGGCGGCGAGACCATCATGCTGACCGGCACCGAAATGCAGCTCGGCCGTTCCGAGACCATTGCCGACACCGCCAAGGTGCTGTCGCGCTATGTCGACGCCATCATGATCCGCACCACGTCGCATGAGCGGCTGCTCGAGCTGACCGAGAATGCCACGATTCCGGTCATCAACGGGCTGACCGACGACACCCATCCCTGTCAGCTGATGGCCGACATCATGACCTTCGAGGAGCATCGCGGTCCGGTTGCCGGCAAGACCATCGCCTGGACCGGCGACGGCAACAACGTGCTGCATTCGCTGCTCGAAGCTTCGGCGCGGTTCCGCTTCAACCTGAACGTCGCAGTGCCGGAAGGCAGCGAGCCGGCGCAAAAGCATATCGACTGGTCGAAGAGCAATGGCGGCAAGCTGCACTTCACCCGCTCGCCCGAGGAAGCCGTCGACCAAGCCGACTGCATCGTCACCGACTGCTGGGTGTCGATGGGCCAGGAACACCGCGCCCGCGGCCATAATGTCTTCTCGCCCTATCAGGTCAATGCGGCGCTGATGGCCAGGGCCAAGCCCGACGCCCTGTTCATGCACTGCCTGCCGGCGCATCGCGGCGAGGAAGTCACCGACGAGGTCATCGACGGTCCGCATTCGGTTGTCTTCGACGAAGCCGAGAACCGGCTCCACGCCCAGAAGGCGGTTTTGGCCTGGTGTCTGGGCGCTTGATCTCCAGGCGCTTGATCTCCAAGCGCTTGATCCGGGGCGGCGCGATGCCTATTTGCGCCCCATCACGCAAATCAAGCGCGTTTGGACGCATGCACCCCTCCGGGCCGCATGGCCGCGCCCTGGAGCTTTGTCATGTTGGAAACGCATCAAGTGACTGAACATCACCCCAAACTCGGCGAGTTCGGCTATGCCGGCGACGATCATGTCGTACCCTTCGAGGTCGGCCCGCTCGACGTGCGCGGCCGCACCGTGCAACTCGGGCCGATGCTCGACGCCATCCTCAACCGTCACGACTATCCCGAGCCGGTCGCCCGCCTGCTGGCGGAAGCCTGTGTGCTGACGGTGCTGCTCGGCACCTCGCTCAAATTCGAAGGCAAGTTCATCCTGCAGACCCGCACCGACGGCCCGGTCGACATGCTGGTCGCGGATTTCTCCACGCCTTCGGCATTGCGCGCCTATGCGCGTTTCGACGCCGACCGGCTGGAGGCCCTGGTGGCCGCAGGCCAGACCTCGCAGCAGACGCTGCTGGGCAGCGGCGTTTTGGCGCTGACCATCGACCAGGGCGCGCACACGCAGCGCTATCAGGGCATCGTCCAGCTCGACGGCGAGACGCTGGAGGACGCCGCGCGCACCTATTTCCGCCAGTCGGAGCAGATCCCGACCGACCTCAGGCTGTCGGTGGCCAAGCTTCTGACGCCAGGTCCCGGCGGCGCTCGTGAGCAGTGGCGCGCCGGCGGCATCCTGGCGCAGTTCCTGCCGCAGTCACCCGAGCGCATGCGCGTGCCCGACATTTCGGGCGGCGACGGCGATCCGCGTGACGTGACGCAGGAGCCGGCCGACAATTCGTGGCGCGAGCTGGTGGCGCTGCTCGGCACCATCGAGCCGACCGAGCTGATCGACCCGACCATCGGCGCCGAGCGGCTGCTCTACAGGCTGTTCCACGAACATGGCGTGCGCGTCTTCGGCGGCGTGCCGGTCGCCGACCAATGTTCCTGCTCAAGGGACAAGATACGCGGCATCCTCGAGGGGTTTTCCGCGCAGGAGATCAAGGACAGCACCGAAGATGGCGGCATCCACGTCGCCTGCGAGTTCTGCTCGAAGCAGTACGACTTCGACCCGGCGGAGTTTGCAACTCAGTAGCATCTCTTCCTTCTCCCCGTTCACGGGGAGAAGGTGCCCGAAGGGCGGATGAGGGCAGCGCGAACTTTGGTGAATGGCCGCGCATAGCCTAGGTCATGTGCGTGGAAGATAACCTCATGACTCTGGCGCTGCCCCTCATTGCCCTGCCGGGCATTTCTCCCCGTATAGTGACGGGGAGAAAACCCCTAATTTACCGTCCGTCGGGTCCCCGGCAGATCCAGCGAAAACGCGGGAATAGCGACGTCGAACGTCTCGCCCTTTTTGTTGCGCATGGTGTAGTGGCCGACCATGAAGCCGGAGGGCGTCGAGAGCGGGCAGCCTGACGTGTATTGATAGCTGTCGCCGGGATTGAGCTCAGGCTGGTCGCCGACCACGCCGGCGCCGCGCACTTCCTCGACCCGGCCGCTGCCGTCGGTGATGTGCCAGTAACGCGCCATAAGCTGCACGAAATCGTCCGACTGGTTGTCGATCGTCACCTGGTAGCCCCAGACATAACGGTTCTCCGCCGGGTCCGAGCGGTCCTCCAGGTAGAACGGTCTGACCTGCACTTCGATGTTGCGCGTGACGGCGCGGTACATGGGCTGCTCCGGTTGCGCAGCAGGGAACATTTGTCGCGCCATGCGGTTTGATACGCGCAGAGCGGCATGTCCTGCCAGCCTCAAAGCGCAGTGCCGACAAACAATGTCATTTAAGTGACACATGACAATGTTGGTGTGCGCAAACCTTGCCGGCGACTCAAGGCCCATCTGTCGACTGACAAAGCAGCCGCGAGCGGCCTTTCCGGAGTGACCAGATCTCGATGGAACCAGCTCTCACAGCCGCCTTCGCTTCCTCCGCTTTGCTTCTTTCCAATCTCGCCAGCATCCTGCTTGCTTCGTCGAAACTGCAAGCGCGTCGCCTTATCCCTCCGCCGTCCGGCGAGCAGCCACCGGTCTCGATCGTCGTGCCGTCGCGCGGCGTGGAGCCGTTCACACAAGAGACGCTGCAGCGAGCCTTCTCGCTCGACTGGCCGCGCTACGAACTGATCTTCTGCGTCGCTCACGCCGACGATCCCGTCGTCAAACTGATAAACAGGGCGATCGTCCTGTTTCCCAACGTGCCGGCCCGGCTGCTGATCGGCGACGACCGCGTCAGCAGCAACCCGAAGCTCAACAACTGCGTCAAGGGCTGGGAAGCGGCGCGCTATCATTGGGTTATTCTGGCGGATTCCAACGTGCTGATGCCAAGGGATTACGTCCAGCACCTGATGGCGGCCTGGCGGACCAATACCGGGCTTATCTGCTCGACGCCGATCGGCTCGCGGCCGGATGGCTTCTGGGCCGAGGTCGAATGCGCGTTCCTCAACACGCTGCAGGCGCGCTGGCAATATGCCGGCGAGGCGCTTGGCCTCGGCTTTGCCCAGGGCAAGAGCATGCTGTGGAACAAGCCGATGCTCGATACCAATGGCGGTATCCGCGCGCTGGCCGCCGAGATCGCCGAGGATGCTGCTGCAACCAAGCTGGTCAACGGACTGGGCCTGCACGTCAATCTCGTTGCCTCGCCTTTCGAGCAACCACTGGGGCAGCGCCGACTTGCCGACATCTGGTCGCGCCAGGCGCGCTGGGCGCGGTTGCGCCGCGTCACCTTCCCGCTGTTTTTCGCACCCGAGATCCTGACCGGCGTCGCCGTGCCGTTGGCGTTGGCGCTGGTGGCGGCCGCAAGTGCCGGCATCAGCCTGCCGGCCACGGTGTTGGCCGTGCTGACGGCGGCCTACATTCCCGAATGCGCGCTGGCCGCGGCCAAGGGCTGGCACCTGTCGCTGCGCATGGTCCCGGCGATGATGGTGCGCGACATGATGCTTCCCGCCATCTGGGCGCGCGGCTGGCTGAGCGGCGCCGTCGACTGGCGCGGCAACATCATGACCATCGGCACCAAGACGGCCGAACTGGAAGAGGTTTCGTCGGGAGCGTGACGCCTCGCGGCCTATCCGGCTGCCTTCAGCGCCTGCGCAACGTCCTCCAGCAGATCGTCCGTGTCCTCAAGGCCGACCGACAGCCTGAGCGTTCCCGGCCCGATGCCGAGCTCGGCGCGCGCTTCATCGCTGAGGTTCTTGTGCGTGGTGGTCGCCGGATGGGTGATCAGGCTCTTGGCGTCGCCGAGATTGTTGGAGATCAGCACGATGTCGAGCGCGTTCTGCAAGGCGAAGGCCGCCTGCTTGCCGCCCTTCACGTCGAGGCAGATCAGCGTCGATCCGCCCGTCATCTGCTTCTTGACGATGTCGGCCTGCGGGTGGTCGGCGCGGCCGGGATAGATGACGCGGGCGATTTCCGGCCGTCCTGCCAGGAAATCCGCGATCTTGGCCGCGCTTTCAGTCTGCTGGCGCACCCGAACCGGCAGCGTCTCCAGGCCCTTGAGCAGCGTCCAGGCGTTGAACGGCGACAGGCTCGGGCCGGTGTGGCGGAAATAGTCGTGCAAATTCTCGTCGATCCATTTCTTGTCCGACAGGATGATGCCGCCGAGACAGCGTCCCTGGCCGTCAATGTGCTTGGTCGCGGAGTAGACGACGATATGGGCGCCGAGCTGCAAGGGCTTCTGCTGCAAGGGCGTGGCAAAGACATTGTCGACGATCAGCCTGGCGCCGATCGAGGTGGCGAGCGCCGCCACCGCTGCGATGTCGACCACTTCCAGCGTCGGATTGGTCGGGCTTTCCAGGAAGAACAGTTTCGTGTTCGGCCGCACCGCCTTTTCCCAGTTGACGATGTCGGTGCCGTCGACCAGCGTTGCCTCGATGCCGTATTTCGGCGCCAGCGTCTCGACCACCCAGCGGCAGGAGCCGAACAGCGCGCGCGCCGCAACGATATGGTCGCCGGCCTTGGCGCTGCACAGCAGCGCTGCCGTCACCGCCGCCATGCCCGACGCCGTGGCGCGGGCATCTTCGGCACCCTCCAGCGCGCACATGCGCTTTTCGAACATGTCGACCGTAGGGTTGGCGTAGCGCGAATAGATGAAGCCCGGCTCCTCGCCTTTGAAACGGGCTTCCGCGGCCTGCGCCGTTTCATAGACATAGCCTTGAGTGAGATACATCGCTTCCGACGTCTCGCCGAACTGGGAACGCAGTGTTCCCCCGTGCACGAGTGCGGTCTGAGGCTTCCAGTTACGCTTCTTGGTGCTCATCGCTTTTGTTCCAGACACAAAAAAACCGGCCGCGAAAGTCGCAACCGGTCCATATGGCCTGGCGGCCCGACGGTCCTTTAGCGACTTGTTTAACGTGGCTGCAAGCCGACCGGCCAAATCACCACGGGATAACGACCCTTTAGACCTCACCTGCGCTTGCGTCAATTGCCGGCTTCATTAAGAGGTTTGTACCAGGCAGGTTCCGCAATAATATCCAGCGGTTTTGCGGCAAGAACCTGCCACAAAGAGACCGACCTTGGAGCGGAGCCAGCCTTTTGCGGCAGACAGGCATTCTTCCCGATCAGGACATTTCCGCGCTGTTTCAGTCCGGCGCGCTGAAGTCGCCGCGCGCGCTCGATGTCGACCAGGTGCAGCCGGCGAGCCTCGATCTCAGGCTCGGCGACAAGGCTTTTCGCGTGCGCGCCTCCTTCCTGCCGGGTCCCGATCATCTGGTGGCCGACAAGCTTCACCGGCTGAAATTGCACGAATTCAGTCTCGCCGAGGGCGCGGTGCTGGAAACCGGCTGCGTCTACATCGTGCCGCTGCTCGAAAGCCTGGCGCTGCCCGCAAACGTGTCGGCCTCGGCCAACCCGAAAAGCTCGACCGGCCGGCTCGACATCTTCACCCGGGTGATGACCGATCGCGGCCATGAGTTCGACAAGATCGCCCCCGGCTATCACGGGCCGCTTTATCTCGAAGTCAGTCCACGCACCTTCCCGATCGTCGTACGCGCCGGATCGAGGCTGTCGCAGATCCGCTTTCGCACTGGCAACGCGCTGTTGTCGGAGGCAGAACTGAACGAATTGCACCGCGCCGAGATGCTGGTGGCGACCGAGCCGCCCAACATTTCCGGCGGCGGCATTGCGCTGTCGATCGATCTTGACGGCGACCAGAACGGCCTGGTCGGCTATCGCGGCAAGCATCACACCGGCTTGGTCGATGTCGACAAGCGCGCCGCCCAGGATGCCGTCGATTTCTGGGAGCCGCTCTACAAGAGCGGCGCCGGCGAACTGGTGCTCGACCCGGACGAGTTCTACATCCTGGTCAGCCGCGAAGCCGTGCACGTGCCGCCGCTCTACGCCGCCGAGATGACGCCCTTCGATCCGCTGGTTGGCGAATTCCGTGTTCACTATGCCGGCTTCTTCGATCCGGGCTTCGGCCATTCGGCCTCAGGCGGCACCGGCAGCCGGGCGGTGCTCGAAGTGCGCAGCCACGAAGTGCCGTTCATCCTCGACCACGGCCAGATCGTCGGCCGGCTGGTCTACGAACACATGCTGAAGCGGCCGCAGGCGCTTTACGGCACCGATCTCGGCTCGAATTACCAGGCGCAAGGCCTCAAGCTCTCCAAGCATTTCCGCCCCGCCGGCTGAGCCTTCGATCACCGTCAGGCAAAATACTTGCCTGCGCTGCCTCACCATGCTTGGCTGCCTTTCGGTGGCCGGCAAGAGAACGGCGCGCAAGGGGAACCAAAATGCAGATTTCAAGATGGATCATATCGGCAGCGGGCGCTGCCATGCTGGTGATATCGGCCGGCTCGCTGGCTGAGGCGCAGGAGAAATTGAAGATCGGCACCGAGGGCGCCTATCCGCCCTTCAACACCATCACCGCGGACGGCAAGATCGAGGGCTTCGACATCGACATTGCCAATGCGCTATGTGCGCAGATGAAGGTCGAGTGCGAGATCGTCACCCAGGACTGGGACGGCATCATCCCGGCGCTGCAGGCGAAAAAGTTCGACGCCATCATCGCCTCGATGAGCATCACCGAGGAGCGCAAGAAACAGGTCGCCTTCACCAACAAATACTACACGACGCCGCTGGCGCTGGTGGCGCCCAAGGACAGCGACCTCACTTCCACCGAACCGGCAGCCCTTGCCGGCAAGACGGTGGGCGCGCAGGCCTCGACCACCCAGGCCGACTATGCGCAGGACGCCTATGGCAAGGCCGGCGCCGAGGCGAAACTCTACCCCACCCAGGAAGAGGCGATCACCGACTTGCAGAACGGCCGTCTCGACGCCGTCATCTCCGACAAATTCGTGCTGATGGACTGGCTGAAGAAGGCGAGCGACGGCTGCTGCAAGCTTGTCGGTGACGTCAAGGGCACCGAGACGCAAGCCGGCATCGCTGTCCGCCTGGAGGACACGGCACTTCGCGACAAGCTCAACGCGGCGATAGACGCCATTGTCGCCGACGGCACTTACAAGAAGATCCAGGCCAAGTATTTCGATTTCGATATTTATTGAGGTTGGAACTGCCAAATCTCCCCCCTTGAGGGGGAGATGGCCGGCAGGCCAGAGGGGGTCGCTGCGCGTAGAATGCCAGCGCCTCTCAGCCGCGGAAGACTTTAGCGCTCCACGCGCAACGACCCCCTCTGTCGCCTTCGGCGACATCTCCCCCTCAAGGAGGGAGATTACGCTCTCAAAGCGCCTTCACCGCCACCTTAACCGGCTGCTCAATCTCCAGCGGGTTGCGCAGCGGCAGGCCGAAATCCGCGGCCTCGATCTCGAAAACGTCGCCGGCCTGAGTCTTGATGCCGTCGGCAAAGGACAGCGTCGCCGTGCCGAACATGTGCACATGCACGTCGCCCGGCTGGCGGAAGGCCGAATATTTGAAGTGATGATGTTCGAGATTGGCGATTGTGTGCGACATGTTCGCTTCGCCCGACAGGAACGGCTTTTCCCACAGCAAATTGCTGTCGCGATAGATTCGCGATGAGCCCCTGACGTCGGCCGGCAGGTCGCCGATCAGGATTTCCGGCCCGAACGAGGCGTTGCGCAGTTTGGAATGTGCCAGGAACAGATAGTTCACCCGCTCGGTAACATGATCGGAAAACTCGTTCGACAGCGTGAAGCCGACGCGGAACGGCGCGCCGTCGTCGCCGATGACATAGATGCCGGCGATTTCCGGCTCCTCGCCGGCGTCCTGCGCAAAGGCCGGCGACATCAGTGCGGCGCCCGGCGCCACCGCCATGGTGCCGTTGCCCTTGTAGAACCATTCCGGCTGCACGCCGGTCTGGCCCTTGGCCGGCTTGCCGCCTTCGAGCCCCATGCGGAACATCTTCATGGAATCGGTAAGCTGCTCCTCGCCGCCATCGCTGAGCTTCTTGTGCATGGAATCGCGTGTCGCCGCCGAGCCGAGATGGGTCAGGCCGGTGCCGGTCAGATGCAGATGCGCAGGATCGGGATGATTGATCGGCGACTCCAGCCGGCCCTTCTTGTAGATGGCGTCGAGGTCTATCGCTTCACCGAACCCCTTGCGTTCGATCAGCGCGGCGAGGCCCGTTCCGGTGCGCGCGGCTTCCAGGGCCAGCGAATAGACGCTGCGGGCGCCGTTGATGATCCTGGTCTTGCCGCCGCCATTGCGGGCGACGACGCGGATGGTCTCGGCGTCGTCGAGGATCTGGGAGATTAGCATGATGAAATCCTCTCTCATGTGCTTGGCCTTGGATGCCTCTTGGCAAACCTTGACCTGCGCGGCTCGGACCTAGCGGCGCCACGGGTTGAACTCTTCGTCCGGATTGCGCTCGCGAGCTTGATCCCTCGGGGGACTTCTTATGCCGACAATTTGCCGGCTGCGCCGCGATCGTATGCCTCCTGCTTGCCTCGCCTGAAGCTTGTCAGGCCTTGTTCTTGTTGTAGACGTCGAAGATCACGGCGCCGAGCAGCACCAGGCCTTTGACCACCTGCTGCCAGTCGACATTGACGCCCATGATCGACATGCCGTTGTTCATCACGCCCATGATGAAGCCGCCGACGACCGCCCCGATAACCTGGCCGACGCCGCCCATCGCCGAGGCGCCGCCGATGAACACTGCGGCGATGACATCGAGCTCCGAGCCGAGACCCGCCGCCGGCACCGCCTGGCCGAGACGAGCCGCGATGATCAGGCCGCCAAGCGCCGACAGCACGCCCATATTGATGAACACCATCAGCGTCAGCCGCTCGGTGTTGATGCCCGACAGCTGCGCCGCCTTGGGATTGCCGCCCATGGCGTAGATGCGCCTCCCGATGGTCATGCGCTTGGTGACGAAGACGAACAGCGTGATCAGCACGCCCATGACCAGCAGCACCACCGGCAGGCCGCGGTAGCTGGCAAACTCATAGACCAGGAACAGCGCCAGCGCGCTGGCGACCAGCGTCTTGACCACGAAAAGGGTGAAGGGCTCGGCCTCATAACCATGGCGTTCTCGTTTGCGCCGGGTGCGGACCCCGAAATAGGCATAGGCGAGCACGGCGATCAGCCCCAGCACGACCGTCGTCATGTGCAGGGTCACGCCGCTGCCCATGATGGTCTTGCCGGCTGCGTTCACGACCGGCGGGACGAGCGTCAGTGGGCCGATCACATCCGGGATGAAGCCGGAACTGAGCATCTTGAAGTCGTCGGGAAGCGGACCCACCGACGAGCCGCCGCCAAGCAACGCCTGGCAAATGCCGCGGAAGATCAGCATTCCGGCCAGCGTGACAATGAAGCTCGGTATCCGGTGATAGGCGATCCAATACCCTTGCGCGGCGCCGATCAGGCCACCCGCGACCAGGCAGACGATCGAAACCACCAGGGGATTGCTCAGCGGTCCGAGTTGCCAGATGACCATCATGTTTGCCGCCAGCGCGCCAATGAAACCGGCGACCGATCCGACGCTGAGGTCGATATAGCCCGATACGATCACCAGCAGCATGCCCAGCGCCATCACGATGATGAAGGAGTTCTGCTGCACCAGATTGCTGAGGTTGACCGGCTTGAACAACGTCCCCGACGTGGTGAACTGGAAGAACAGCATGATGACGATCAGGGCTATGATCAGTCCGTATTCGCGTAAATTCGTCGCCAGCGCCGAGACGGCGATGCGCGGGCGCTGTTCGTCGGCGACGTTGCCCTGCGGGGCGGGGGCGCTTTCGGTGCTCATGCTGCTTTTCCTTCTCCCCGGACGATGGCGCGCATTATCTTTTCCTGGCTTGCTTCCGCCGCCGGCATTTCGCCCACCATGCGCCCTTCGTTCATGACGTAGATGCGGTCGGTAATCCCCAGCAATTCCGGCATTTCCGACGAGATGACCACGATCGCCTTACCCTCCGAGGCAAGGCGCGCGATGATCGTGTAGATTTCATACTTGGCGCCGACATCGATGCCGCGTGTCGGCTCGTCGAGGATCAGCACGTCAGGGTCGGCAAACAACCATTTCGACAGCACCACCTTCTGCTGGTTGCCGCCGGAAAGATTGCCGGTCATCTGATAGACGCTGGACGCTCGGATATTGGTCTTCTTGCGATAGTCGTTGGCGACCGCAAGTTCGCGCATGTCGTCGATCACGCTGTGGCGCGACACGCCGTCGAGATTGGCCAGCGTAATGTTATGCTTGATATGGTCGATGAGGTTGAGGCCGTAGGTCTTGCGGTCCTCGGTGACATAGGCGATGCCGTGTTGGACCGCCTTGCTTACCGACGAGACATCGACCGGCTTGCCCTTGAGCAGCACTTCGCCGGTGATGCGGCGGCCATAGGAGCGGCCGAACAGGCTCATGGCGAATTCGGTGCGGCCGGCGCCCATCAGCCCGGCGATGCCGACCACCTCGCCCTTGCGCACATTGATGTCGATGCCCTTGATCACCTGCCGCTCGGCATGGAGCGGGTGATAGACCGACCAGTTCTTCACCTCGAACACGACTTCGCCGATCTTGGGCTCGCGCGGCGGATAGCGGTCGTCTAGCGAACGGCCGACCATCGAGGTGATGATGCGGTCTTCGGAGATATCCTTCTTGGCCAGCGTCTCGATGGTGCGCCCGTCACGGATGACGGTTACCTTGTCGGCGACCCGGTTGATCTCGTTGAGCTTGTGCGAGATCAGGATCGAGGTCATGCCTTGCCGCTTGAATTCGAGCAGAAGATCGAGCAGCGCCTGGCTGTCTTTCTCGCTGAGCGACGCGGTCGGCTCATCGAGGATCAAAAGCTTGACGTCCTTGCTCAGCGCCTTGGCGATCTCGACCAGCTGCTGCTTGCCGACGCCGATATTGGTGATCAGTGTCTTGGGGTCCTCCTTGAGGCCCACCTTCTTCAACAGGGCAGCGGTGCGCGCCTCGTTGGCATCCCAGTCGATGACGCCGTATCGGGCGTTTTCGTTGCCGAGGAAGATATTTTCGGTGATCGACAGCATCGGCACCAGCGCTAGCTCCTGGTGGATGATGACGATGCCCTTGTGTTCGCTGTCATGGATACCTTTGAACTGGCATTCCTGACCCTGAAAAATGATCTGGCCGTCATATGTGCCGGCGGGATAGACGCCCGACAGAACCTTCATCAGCGTCGACTTGCCGGCGCCGTTCTCGCCAACCACGGCGTGGATCTCGCCTTCCTCGACGCTGAGGTTGACGTTCGACAGCGCCTTCACGCCGGGGAACGTCTTGGTGATGTCGCGCATCTCCAAAATCGTCGTCATCAGGGCAAGCTCCTCCTGTTGCATGTCGCTCAAAAGTGCTTGCGGTTAGAGACAACGACATGCACGCAAACTAAGTCCGGTAGAAACAATACCGGGGTCGCTTGTGAACGGAAAGGGGTCCTGCGTCGCGCAGGACCCCTGTCTTTCTAAACGGATTACTTCAGTTCGTCGGCCTTGATGTAGCCGGAGTCGACGACCAGTGCCTGGTAGTTCGACTTGTCGACCTCATGCGGCGTCAAAAGGATCGAGGGAACGACCTTGACGTCGTTATTGTAGGTCTTTTCATCCAGGCCGTCCGGCTTGCCGCCCGAGAGCACCTTGTCGACGAGTTCGACGGTGGCCTTGGCCAGTTCGCGAGTGTCCTTGAACACGGTCGAGTATTGCTCGCCCGTGATGATCAGCTTGACCGAAGCAGTCTCGGCGTCCTGGCCGGTCACGATCGGCCACGGCTGGGCGTCGGTGCCGTAACCGACGGCGCGCAGCGAAGCGGTGATGCCGCGCGACAGGCCGTCATAGGGCGACAGAACGCCATCGACGCGGCTGCCGTCCGAGTAGTTGGCCGACAGCAGGTTGTCCATGCGCGCCTGGGCGGTGGCGGCGAGCCAGCGCAGCGTGCCGACCTTGTCCATGCCGGTCTGGCCGGACTTGATCTTGATCGAGCCGTCATCGATCAGCGGCTGCAGCACCGAGATTGCGCCGTTGTAGAAGAAGAAGGCGTTGTTGTCGTCCGGCGAGCCGCCGAACAGTTCGACGTTCCACGGCTTGGTGTTCGGGAAGCGCTCCTTGAGGCCCTTGACCAGCGAGTTCGCCTGGATCACGCCGACGCCGAAATTGTCGAAGGTGGTGTAGTAATCGACATTGGCGGTCTTCTTGATCAGGCGGTCATAGGCGACGACGACGACGCCGGCGTCAGCGGCCTTCTGCAGCGCGTCCGACAGGGTCGTGCCGTCGATCGAAGCGATGATCAGCGCCTTCGGGCCCTTGGTGATTTCGTTTTCCAGCTGGCTGAGCTGGTTGGGGATGTCGTCCTGCGCGTACTGCAGGTCGACCGTGTAGCCGAGAGCTTCGAGCTGGGACTTGACGGCATCGCCGTCATTGATCCAGCGCTGCGAGGTCTTGGTCGGCATCAGCACGCCGACGAGACCCTTGTCGGCTGCGTGCGCCGAGTAGGTCATGGCAGCGATGCCAAGGGCCGCGACGGCGGCCAGTGTCTTGATGATTTTCACGTAAAACTCTCCCTGGTTGATGGACGCGACACCTCGGGGCTTCGCGGGCCGCGCAGTCGGGCGGATGCGCCAAAGCGCCGCCGCCGTCATAATCGATCTCCGGTATCCTCCCAATCGGCCCTCAGTCTTGATTTAAATCGATACGATTTTGCTCGTCATCGACCGTCAAGTCTTGAGGACGCGCGAAAGTGTGACCCTTTGCCATAACTGTCAAATGCGATCTTCGGTGGTTGCTATACCAAAACCGGTATATGACTAGACCGGGCTGGAACAGTGGCGGAAGCGGGAAAAGGCATGGCGGCTTTACGAGGTCCTCCGGGAATTTCAAGCGGTTACGATGAATTGCCGGGCGATGGCGAGACACTTCTGCGTAGCGGCTTGAGCCTGCGTCACATGCGCATGATCGCAGCACTCGACGATCACGGTCGGGTGAGCGCTGCCGCCCAGGTGATGAACATCTCGCAGCCGGCGGCCTCGCGCATGATTTCCGAGATGGAAGCGGTGCTTGAGGTCAAGCTGTGCGAAAGGCTGCCGCGCGGCATCACGCTCACCCCTTACGGCAAGGCGCTGGCCCGGCGCGCGCGCTCGATCCTGCTTGAAATGCGCGAGGCCGACCGCGAAATATCGGAGCTCAAGGCCGGCAAGGGCGGCTCGGTGTTCCTTGGCGCGGTGACGGCGCCGGCGATCGAACTGGCGGTCCCGGCGATCCGCGAGATACGCCGCCTCTATCCGCGCATCGAGATTACCATGCAGGTCGAGACGTCGAATGTGCTGGCGCGCGAACTGATCGCCACGCGCCATGATTTCATCATCGCCCGTGTCCCCGAAGACCTCAATCCGCGCCTGTTCGAATCGCGCGTCATCGGCGTCGAGAAGGCCTGCCTGATCGTGCGCCGAGGCCACCCGCTGAGCAACGGCCATCCTCTAAACAATGGGAAGGCGGTGAGGCTGGAGGACACCGCCGCCTTTGACTGGGTGTTCCAGTCGGGCGGGTCGCCGCTGCGCCAGGCGATGGAGAGCAATTTCCTGAACCGCAACATCGCCCTGCCGGACCGCATCCTCAACACCTCGTCGCTGCTGCTCACACTGGTCATGGTGGCGCAGTCCGACGCCATCGCCCCGGTGTCGATCCAGGTGGCAAAATTCATCCAGAACCCCGACGGTCTCGCCGGCGCCATCGATGTCGTCCAGACCGAGTTCGACATCGAGGTCCGCCCCTACAGCCTGATCACGGTGAAGAACCGCGTGCTGTCGCCGGCAGCCAAGATGCTGCACGATTTTATCTTGCGGGAAGTGGGATAGGAACTGGAGCGGGTAGAGGGAATCGAACCCTCGCGTTCAGCTTGGGAAGCTGACAAGCTACCATTACATCATACCCGCGTCGGCCTCTCGATATCATGATGGGCGTGCTTCGGGCAATCGCCCTTGGACAGCTGTTCGGAAACGGCTGTTGGAAACCCGACCGATTGCGCCGTCCGCCCGCCTTGATGCGGGCGCAGCAAGTGCGTATTCGTGGGTTTGTACCCCGAATCCGGGCACACCAATCTGGAGGCAGGCCCTTGTCCACAGTGACGCGCTTTCTCGGTGACTCGCCCGTCAGGGTGATCGTCAAGCTGCTGGTCGTGTCGTTCCTCGTCGGCCTGGTCATGAATGCGTTCGGCTGGACGCCGATGGACGTCTTCTACCGCATCCAGGGTTTCTTCATCGATCTGTGGAATCTTGGCTTCAACGCCGTCTATCGCTTCTTCGGCTATATCCTGCTCGGCGCCGCGATCGTCGTGCCGGTGTTCATCCTGCTCAGGGTCGCGAACTTCCGGAAGTGAAGCGGAGGCATGATCCCGAAAAGTGGCAACCGGTCGGAAAAGATTGTGCTCAAACCGAAGGCCGCTCAGGCAAAGTCCGACGCCACCTCGAACAGGACGGCGTGGCGCGCGGCCAGCGCTTCGACATCGGTCGAATAGCCGCCGCCGATGACACCGCAGACCGGGATGCCCAGCGCGCGGAAATGACCGATCACCATGGCGTCGCGGGCACGCACGCCGTCATCGCTGAGCGATAGCCGGCCGAGCCGGTCCTCGGCATGGACGTCGACGCCGGCATTGTAGAAGACGATGTCCCAGTGCGCCTTGGCCGAGAGCTCCGGCAGGAGGACACCCAGCCGCTCGAGATAGGCGCCATCGCCGGTGCCGTCCGGCAGCGCAACGTCGAGATCGGAGGCAATCTTGCGCACCGGATAATTGCGCTCGCCATGCATGGAGAAGGTGAAGGCGCGTGGTTCGTCTCTCAGTATGTCCGCCGTGCCGTCGCCCTGATGCACATCGAGATCGACGATCAGGATGTTTTGGGCGGAACCTTCGGCTAGCAGCACCAGCGAAGCGACGGCGACATCGTTGAAAGTGCAGAAGCCCGCGCCCTGCGCACGCCGCGCATGGTGGCTGCCGCCGGCACTGTTGCAGGCAATGCCGTTGACAAGCGCCAGCCGTGCTGCCAGCACCGTACCGCCGGCGGCGAGTTGCGCCCTGAGCGAAACGCGCGGAACCACGGGAAAGCCGATCTCGCGCTCGATCTTCTCAGGCACCGAACAAGCGATGACCTGGTCGACATAATCAGCCGCATGGGCAAGCTTCAGCCAGGAGGCCGGCGCCGGCTCGGGCATCGCCAGCGCCTCGGCGCGGATCAGGCCCCTGATATGCAAGGCCTGCATCAGCAGCAGATATTTGCTCATCGGAAAGCGATGATTGACCGCGAAGCCGGCATCGTAGTCGGGGTGATGGACGATCTGCAAAGGCATGGCTAAAGCAATTCCAGGAAAAGTGGGCAGCGGTTTTCCCGGGAGAAGCGCGTAGCGCCTCCCCTTGGGAATTGCTTAAAACCAGTACTCGGATCCGGCGGGCTCGCGCCAGAAGAACATTTCGGTTGGCCGTCACGGCAAGAGTGATTGCGCGGTGGCCGGAAAATGGGGCACATCGGCTGTTCGATCAAGCCGCAATCAGCAAGGCAGCAGTCCCCTGGACACGGGTGCAATCCCAGCCGACGCGAGACCCTTCGCCGTCACCAACCGTTCGGTGCTCGCCATCGCCGTGCCGATGACGCTCGCCTATCTGACGACGCCGCTGCTCGGCATCGTCGACACGGCTGTGGTCGGGCAGTTCGGCGATGCCGCCCTGCTCGGCGGCCTGGCGGCCGGGGCGCTGGTCTTCGACGTCGTCTTCAGCACCTTCAATTTCCTGCGCTCCGGCACCACCGGCCTCGTCGCCCAGGCGTTCGGGCGCGGCGACGAACTGGAGGAGCAGGCGGTGTTCTGGCGCGCCGTGCTGATCGCGGCCGCGGCCGGCATCGTGCTTGTCGCCCTTGCGCCGCTGATCGCCATCGCCGGCCAGAAATTCATCGGCGGCGAAGCGCGCGTCAGCGAGGCGATGGGCGTCTATATCCACATCAGAATGCTCGCCGCGCCCTTCACGCTGATCAACTATGCCATCCTCGGCTATGTCCTTGGACGCGGTGAGGGCGGGCTTGGGCTGATGCTGCAGGCGGTGCTCAACGGCATCAACATCGTGCTTTGCATCCTGCTCGGCCTGAAGCTTGGCTGGGGCGTCGCCGGCGTGGCCTGGGCGACCGTCACCGGCGAATGTCTGGCCATGCTGTTGGGTCTCGCCATCGTTGTCTGGCGGTTCCGGGCCGCACCCCGCCTGCCGCGGCATCGCCTGCTCGACATGCCCGCTTTCCTGCGCATGATGTCGCTCAACCGCGATATCATGATCCGCTCGTTCTCGCTGCTCGCCGCTTTCGCGCTGTTCACCCGCCAGGGCGCGCAGTTCGGCACGCTGACGCTGGCCGCCAATGCCGTGCTGATGAACTTCTTTCTCGTCGCCGGCTATTTCCTCGACGGTTTTGCCACAGCCGCCGAGCAGTTGGCGGGACGCGCGATCGGCGCACGCGCCGAGACGGCGTTCCGCCGGGCGGTGCGTCTGACCTTGTTCTGGGGGGTTCGGCCTCGCCGGAACCGCGACGCTGATCTTCTGGCTCGGCGGCGCCGGCCTGATTTCTTTGATCACCACGTCGCAGGACGTTCGTGCTGCTGCCGACATCTATCTGCCGTGGGCGGCACTGACACCGCTGAGCGGCGTGCTGGCCTTCCAGATGGACGGCGTCTTCATCGGCGCTACCTGGTCGCGCGAGATGCGCAACATGATGCTGGTGTCGTTCCTGGCCTTCAGCGCCGCATTGTTCAGCTTGGCGCCGTCTCTCGGCAATCACGGCCTGTGGGCGGCGCTGCACGTCTTCCTGCTGGTGCGCGGCTTCAGCCTGCTGGCCATCCTGCGGCTCAGGCTGCGCACGGCTTTTTAGAGCGGCTTGGCAGCCCACTGATCGAGCTTGGCACCGCGCAGCGCGCGCAATGACTTCAGCCCTTCCTTGTCGGCAAACCGCACCATGCCTGAAAGAATGCGGCCCGGCAGCGCGGGGCCGGCATAGATCATACCGGTGTAGAGCTGCACCAGATCGGCGCCAGCGCGGATTTTCTCCAGCACGTTCTCGGCCGAATCGACGCCGCCGACGCCGATAATGGCGCGCTCCGGCCCGAGCAATTTGCGCATCTTGGCCAGCACGATGGTCGAACGCTCGAACAGCGGTTTGCCGGAGAGCCCGCCGGTCTCGGTGGTGGCGCTACGCAATCCGGTTCGCACCAGCGTCGTGTTGGAGACGATGACGCCGTCAATCTGCTTCTCGCTGACTTCGGCGGCGATGTCTTCAAGCTCGGCCTCGACCAGATCGGGCGCGATCTTGAGGAAGAGGGGCGGCTGCGCCGAAGCTGCTGCACGCACCGACATGACCCGAGACAACAGTTCGCCGAGCTGTTCGCGCGCCTGCATGGTGCGCAGGCCGGGCGTGTTGGGCGACGAGATGTTGACGGTGAGATAGCTGGCGTATTTCGCAAAACGGGAAACGCCCAACTCATAGTCACGGACACGATCGGCGCTGTCCTTGTTGGCGCCGATGTTGACGCCGACAATGCCGCCGCGTCCCTGGCGCGCGGCAAGGCGTTTTTCCGCCGCCTCGTGGCCCTCATTGTTGAAGCCCAGGCGGTTGATCACCGCATCATCCTCAGTCAGCCGGAAAATGCGCGGCTTCGGATTGCCGGCCTGCGGCAGCGGCGTCACGGTGCCGACTTCGGCAAAGCCGAAGCCGAGGCCAAGCAGCGCGTCCGGTACCTCGGCGTTCTTGTCGTAGCCAGCGGCCATGCCGAGCGGGTTCGGAAAATCGAGGCCGCAGAGGCTGACCTTCAGCCTTTCGTCGCGCACCGGCCGCGCGCCGACCGGCAGGCCGCAGCGCAGCGCAGCGATCGACATACCATGCGCCGTTTCCGGATCGAAGGTGAACAGCAGTTTCTGGCCGATGCGATCGAACACGATCATTCGGCCTCCAGCGCCGGAAACTGGTGTGCGCCATCAGCGCCGAGCGGCAATGGTTTCACCCACAGCACGGCGTTCATATCGAGCACGCCATAGAGATGCGGGAACAGCGCGCCGCCCCGCGAGACCTCGTATTTCAGCGCGTCACCGAGCAGCGCCCCGTCGATGGCGATCAGCAGCAAATCCATCTGGCCGGCGAAATGCTTCGCCGCCGTCTCCCTGGCCTGATCAGCGGTGGAGAAATGGATGAAGCCGTCGGCGATGTCGATCGGAGCTCCGGTGAAGCGGCCGTTTTTCTCGGCCGCGCGCCAAAGCGCTTCGGGCGCGATCTTGTAGATAATCTGAGACATTGTTGCGCTATAAAGCAATACCAGGAAAAGTGTGAAGCGGTTTTCCGTCCGGAATTGCGTCAAAACAAGGAGATAGAGCGGAGCGCCGTGGAACGGCGACCCGCTCTGGTCCGGATGGCTCATGCAGGGAAGGGCAACTCGTCCGCATTTACGGCGCAAAGCTGTGATAGGTTGCGCACACTGGCTCGTGGAGGATGAACATGCGTCTGCAGCACATACTGATCCCCGCCGCACTGGTCTCGCTGGTTGCGGCATCGGCCTGGTCCGAAGAGACCGACCGCTACCGGGTGGAAAAATCCGCCAACGGTTATGTCCGCATGGACACCCGGACCGGCGCCATGTCGATCTGCGAGGAGCGCTCCGGCCAGCTCGTCTGCAAGATGGCCGCCGACGAACGCGCCGCCTTCCAGGACGAAGTCGACCGTTTGCAGGCCTCGATGAAAGCAATGGACGAACGCGTCGCCAAGCTCGAGAACTCGCTGTCCGCCCGCCTCGAATCGAAGCTGCCGAGCGAGGAGGATTTCGACAAGACGATGAGCTATATGGAGCGCATGCTGCGCGGCTTCATGGGCATCGTCAAGGAAATGGACAAGGATGACGGCGCCAATCTCAATTCGCAAAAGACCTGAACTGCCCGGCGGGGAATGCCCCGTCCGGCCATTGCCGCATGAAGACAAAGCGCTTCGCCGCATAATCGTCCGGTCCCCGTAAAAGCCGATAATCAATAAGGGATTTGGGGAGGAACATTTGCCGTCGGGTTACACCTTCGTCATCGCCGACGACCATCCGCTTTTCCGCGGCGCGCTGAAAGAGGCGCTTGCCGGCGTTGGTGATGTCGCAGCCATTCACGAGGCCGGCGATTTCGAAAGCGCCAAGGTCCTGGTCGTGGCCAATGAGGATGTCGACCTGGTGCTGCTCGACCTGTCGATGCCGGGCGCCAGCGGCCTGTCCGGTCTGATCGCGCTGCGCGGCATCCACCCGGCGGTGCCGCTGGTGGTGGTGTCGGCACATGACGACCCGGTGACCATCCGGCGCGCACTCGATCTCGGCGCGTCCGGCTTCATCTCCAAATCGGCCAGTATGGAAGAGATTCGCAGCGCCGTGCAGACGGTGCTGGCCGGCGACATCGCAGCACCCGTCGGCATCGACCTCGGCGTCGAGCGCGACCCCGAAATATCCGACCTGATCAAGCGGCTGCAGGCGCTGACACCGCAGCAGACGCGTGTCCTCGGCATGCTGGCCGAAGGCCTGCTCAACAAGCAGATCGCGTACGAACTCAGCGTCTCCGAAGCGACGGTCAAGGCGCATGTCTCGGCCATCCTGCAAAAGCTCGGCGTCGACAGCCGCACCCAGGCGGTGATCCAGCTGTCCAAGATCGGCAGCGATCCGTTGCAGCCAGCAGGCTAAAGCGCATCGCGCTGAACGGATTCATGCGACCCGCTTTAGCTCTTGTTCGATGCATGTCGTGGTCCCAGAACCGGGGCACACTTCTGGGCGACATGCATTGAACCCTACTCGGCCGCCGATGCCAGCGGCCTGACCCTTGCCATCATGGAACGCAGCACGGCCGGCTTCAGCGGCTTGTTGATCACCGGCACGTCCAGGGCGGCGGCAGCGGCACGGACCTCGGTGGAGCGGTCGGCGGTGACCAGCACGGCCGGCAGGTCCGAACCATGGATGTCACGCAGGCGGGCGATGATGTCGAGGCCGCTTCTGCCATCGAGATGATAGTCGGCAAGCACGATGTCGGGACGATCGGCCCTGCCAAAATCCTCCGAACCCGAAAACGTGCCGATGCTGCAGCCCCAGCCCTCGAGCAGAAGCCGCATGCCGTCGAGGATGCGGGCGTCGTTGTCGATGCACATGACGCGCAGGCCGGCCAGCGAATTCGCGGTGCGGGCAGGCGCCTTCGGCTCGACCTCGCGCCGCGGCGCCTCAACCGCCGCAACCGGCAGGATAACGGAAAAGCGCGTACCCTTGCCCGGGTTGGAAAAGATCTGGATCTCGAGCCGCAGCACCCGCGCGATGCGGTCGACGATGGACAGGCCAAGGCCGAGACCTTCGGCCTCGCGCACGCCTTCGTCCAGCCGGGTGAACTCGTTGAAGACCGTGTTCAGCTTGTCGCCGGCAATGCCGATGCCAGTGTCGATCACCTGGATTTCGGCGAGTTCGCCGCGCCGTCGCACGCCGACCAGGATGCGGCCATGGGGGGTGTATTTGATGGCGTTGGAGACCAGATTCTGGATCAGCCGGCGCAGCAGGTTGCGGTCCGTCAACACGCTGAGCGACGAGGCTATGATCGTCAGATCGAGTTTCTTTTCGGCGGCGAGCGGCTGAAAATCATTGCCGATCTGGCGCAGCAGCCCGTCCAGGCGGAAGGCGCTGTCGTCCGGCTTCATCGCGCCGGCGTCGAGGCGGGAAATGTCGAGCACGGCGCCCAGGATCGTCTCGACCGATTCGAGCGAGGATTCGATGTTGATAGCAGCCTTCCCGGCCGGGCCCTTGCCGGCCTTTTCGATCAGCGACGAGCAGTAGAGACGGGCGGCGTTCAGCGGCTGCAGGATGTCGTGGCCGGCGGCGGCGAGGAAGCGCGTCTTGCCCAGATTGGCCTCCTCGGCCAGCATCTGCGCCTGCGCCAACTCCTCATTGACCCGGGTCAACTCCTCGTTGACCCTAGTCAGTTCGATGGTACGCGTCTTGACCCGCTGCTCCAGCGATTCATTGGCCCGCTTCAGCGCCAAATCCTGTTCGACGCGTCCTGATATGTCGGCATAGGTGGCAACGATTCCGCCGTCCGGCATCGGGTTGGAGCGCAGTTCGAGGATACGGCCACTGGTCTTCAACTCCATCTGCCATGGGCTGACGAAGCTGGTCAGCCGGTTGAGCATCGCCACGCGCTGGTCGGCCGGAATATCGCCGCGCTCGGCGAGGTGGCGCAGGATGCGGTCGAGCGAGACGCCGACCTGGCCCATCTCGTCGGGCAGGTCGAACAGCGCGCGATATTGTCTGTTCCAGCAGATCAGACGAAAATCGCGGTCGAATACGGTGATGCCCTGCTCCATCTGGTCGAGCGCGATCTGCAGCAGGTCGCGATTGTGCTGCAGCGCTTCGGTGGCGTCGTCGAGCAGGCGAAAGGCGTCCTTGGACTCGCGGTCGTTGCGGCGAAACAGCAGCGACAGGATCAGCCGCGCCGAAGACGAGCCGACCGCGCTCGCCAGCAGCTGCTCGGAAAAGCGGATGACATCCATGCTGGCCTGCTCATTGCCGTGCAGCGAGACGCCATTGCTTTTCTCGAAGGATTGGAAGGAGCGCTCGGTGCGCTCGACGCCGAGGTAGCGCGAGATGGTGTCCTTCAGCACGTTGACGGTGATGGCGGTGCGGAAGCGGCGCAGGCTGGGCATCGGGCCGGATTCGCGCGGCACGAAGATCGACGCCTGGATCCGCTCCAGCGGCACTGACGCGCGCGACAGCGAGCCGAGCACGAAGAACAGCGTGTTGACCGACAGGCTCCAGAGCACGCCGTGGTTCAACGGTTCGGCGACGGTGCCGAACAGAGCCTGCGGCCGCAGCGCCTCGAAACCGAACAACCCCTGCACGACGATGTCCGCGTCGGCTGCCGAGAGCGACGGCAAAAGCAGCGTATAGCCCCAGACGAGGATGCCGGCGACCATGCCAAGGGCCGCGCCGCGGCCATTGGCGCCGCGCCAGATCAGCCCGCCGATCAGCGCCGGCGCGAACTGGGCGATTGCCGCGAACGACATCAGGCCGATCGACGACAGCCGCGCCGAGTTGGTGCTTTCGCGGTAGTAGAGGAAGGCGATGAACAACAGGATGAAGATGGCGCCGCGCCGCACGTTGAGGATCAGCGTCGACCAATCCTCATTCTCAGAGGTCGTGGTCTTGAGCAGGCGGCGCACGAACAGCGGGATGACGAGGTCGTTGGAGATCATGATCGACAGCGCCACGCTTTCGACGATCACCATGGCGGTCGCCGCCGATAGCCCACCGATGAAGGCGGCCATGGCGAGGAAGTCATGGCCGCCGAACAAGGGCAGCGCCAGCACATAGAGGTCACTGGTGGTTTTGGTGCCGACCAGCGCCAGGCCGGCGAAGGCGATCGGCAGCACGAACAGGTTTATCGCCACGAGATAGAGCGGAAACACCCAGGTCGCGGTGCGCAGTTCGGCCTCGCCGCGGTTCTCGACGATGGTGACGTAGAACTGGCGCGGCAGCATGATGATGGCAAAGCCGCTCAGGCAAGTCAGCACCAGCCAGGTGGCGAGCGAGGTGTTGTAGCCCATGGCTTGCCGCACCTGGCTGTTTTCGGCCAGCTTGTCGATCATGTCGCCCGGGCCGCCGAAGATCAGGAAGGTGACCATCAGGCCGATCGCCAGGAAGGCGGCGAGCTTGACCACGGTTTCGACCGCCACCGCCAGCACCAGCCCGTCCTGGTGCTCGGTGGCGTCGGCATGGCGGGTGCCGAACAGCACCGCAAACAGCGCCAAGAGCATGGCCACCACCAGCGAGATGTCGCTGACGAAGGGATCGAAGGAGGGCGGCGATCCCGTATAATGCTCGACCATCAGGCCGACCGAACCGGAGATCGCCTTCAATTGCAGTGCGATATAGGGCACCGCACCGATGGTGGCGATCAGCGTGGCGATCGCCGAGACGGCAAAGCTCTTGCCGTAGCGGGCGCCGAGGAAGTCGGCGATCGAGGTGATCTTCTCGCTCTTGGCCAGCCGCACGATGCGGTTGAGGAGCGGAAAGCCGAACACGAACACCAGCACCGGGCCGGTATAGATGCCGAGAAATTCGAGGCCGCGCTCGGAGGACAGCCCGACCGAGCCGAAGAAGGTCCATGAGGTGCAGTAGATGGCGAGGCTGAGCGCATAGATGAAGGGCCGGGCGCGGCCGGGTCCCAACGCCGTTGAACGCCGGTCGCCGAGGCTGGCGATGACGAACAGCAGCGTCCCATAGGCGACGGCAATGATGACGATGAACCAGCCCTGCACGGCCCGAAAGTCCTCCTCGGCCAGCTTTCACGGCCTTCCCAGAGGCAATCACAGCTCCAAGGTCAAGTCCATCGCGGCTTTCGGCGCATGGTCGCGACGCCGCCCTGTCGAACCGTGAACCAAGGTAAGGAGAAAGCGGTGTTTTCCAGCTTTTGCTTCTGTTGCAACCGCAGGTTTTTGTTATGGTGCGCACGGGCCGACGCCGGAGGGACGGCGGCAGCGCGGTCGTCATGACAAGGAGGGTCGAATGCTGAAAGAATTCCAGGAATTCATTTCCAAGGGCAATGTGATGGACTTGGCCGTCGGTGTCATCATCGGCGCCGCCTTCGGCAAGATCGTCACTTCGCTGGTCGACGACGTCATCATGCCGATCGTCGGCGCGATCTTCGGCGGACTGGATTTCAACAACTACTTCCTGGGACTTTCCTCGGCCGTCAACGCTCCGACTTTGGACGCGGCCAAGGGGCAAGGCGCGGTCCTTGCCTATGGCAGCTTCATCACCGCGACGCTAAACTTCCTCATCCTCGCCTTCATCATCTTCCTGATGGTCAAGGCGGTGAACAACCTGCGCAAGCGGCTTGAGCGCGAGAAGCCCGCCGCCCCGGCCGCTCCGCCGCCGGCTGACGTCGCACTGCTCACTGAAATTCGCGATCTCCTCGCCAGGAAATAGCCCAAGGTTCGATTTCTGGACCAAAACCCCGGTCGTTCGCGGCCGGGGTTTTCTGTTGCCGCATCTGCTAAGACCATCCGCCAATGCATGTCGCCCAGAAGTGTGCAGCGGTTCTGGGATAACGACATGCATCAAAGCAGACATCAAAACGGACCTGTCATGACCCTGATCGATAGCTTGCGCGCCGAAGCGGTGGCCGCGCCCGAAAGCGGCATTGTCGCCGTCGTCAATTACGGCCGTACGCGCGAGGGCATGATCCCGCTCTGGGCCGGTGAAGGCGATTTGCCGACGCCTGCCTTCATTTCGGAAGCCGCCGCCAAGGGGCTCGCCAATGGCGAGACCTTCTATACCTGGCAGAAAGGCATTCCGGAGCTGAGGCAAGCGCTTTCCCGCTACTATGCCAGGCATTTCGGCAAGAGCTTCGCCGAAGAGGAATTCATCGCAACCGGTTCCGGCATGCATGCCATTCAGTTGGCATTAGCCGCGGTCGCCGGCAGCGGCGACGAGGTGGTCTATCTCTCCCCGGCCTGGCCGAATTTCGCCGCCGCCGCCGGTATTTCCGGCGCTACCCCGGTTGCGGTCACGCTCGACCAGTCGGGCAATGGCTGGTCCTGCGATGTCGACAAGATTGCGGCTGCGGTGACGCCGCGCACCAAGGCGCTGTTCGTCAACACGCCATCGAACCCCACCGGCTGGACGGCCGATAAGGAAACACTGCAGGCGATCCTGAATCTCGCCCGCCAAAAGGGCCTGTGGATCATCGCCGACGAGATCTATTCGCTGTTCCACTACGGCCACGGCCGTGCGCCGTCCTTCCTCGACATTTCGACCGCGGAAGACCGCATCCTGTTCGTCAACTCCTTTTCCAAGAACTGGGCGATGACCGGCTGGCGCGTCGGCTGGATCAAGACCCATCCCGAGCTGCAGCAGGTGTTCGAGAACCTGATCCAGTATTCGACCTCAGGCGTCGCCCAGTTCATGCAGCGCGGCGCCGTCGCGGCGCTGGACCACGGTGATGCCTTCATCGTCGAGCAGGTGGAGCGCGCCAGGAAAGCGCGCGACCTGGTCTGCGATATTCTCGGCGCAACCGGCAAAGCGCGCTTCACCGTGCCGCAAGGCGCGTTCTATTTGTTCTTCACGGTAGACGGCATCACCGATCCGCGCCGGGCCGCTTTCGACATTGTCGACAAGGCCAATGTCGGCCTCGCGCCGGGCACCGCCTTCGGCCCTGGCGGAGAGGCGTTTTTGCGCCTGTGCTTCCACCGCCGCCTCGACCAGCTCGAGGAAGCGGCACACCGGCTGGCGGGATGGATGAGGACGGTTTGAGGTTAAATGGGCGGCGGCTTCAGCCGCCCGACTTCGGCACCAGCAGCGGCACAATCCGGTCGCTCTTGGTGACAGTGGGCCGCCCTGCGGAGCCATAGGGAATGCCCAGCGCATCCCATGTCTCGACCAGCGCGTCCTGCAGTCCCGCAATCAGCGCATCGGTATGGAACGGCGTCGGCGTGATGCGCAGCCGCTCGGTGCCGCGCGGCACGGTCGGATAGTTGATCGGCTGGATGTAGATGCCGTGCACGCCGAGCAGACGGTCGCTGGCCATCTTGCAGAGTTCGGGGTCACCGACCAGCACCGGCACGATGTGTGTCGGCGATTCCATCACCGGCAGGCCGGCTGCAGACAGAACCTCCTTGGTCCGCGACGCCTGGCGCTGTTGCGCATCGCGCTCGGCTTGCGACCGCTTGAGGTGGCGGATGGACGTGGTGGCGGCGGCGGCGACGGCCGGCGGCAGCGCCGTGGTGAAGATGAAGCCCGGCGCATAGGAGCGCACCGCGTCGATGATGGCGCTGTTGCCGGCGATATAGCCGCCCAGCGTGCCGAACGCCTTGGCCAACGTGCCTTCGATGATATCGATGCGGTCGGCAAGCCCCTCGCGCTCGGTGATGCCGCCGCCGCGCGGTCCGTACATGCCGACGGCATGGACCTCGTCAATATAGGTCATGGCGTTGTAGCGTTCGGCCAGTTCGACGATCTGCTTGATTGGCGCAATGTCGCCGTCCATCGAATAGACGCTCTCGAACACGATCAGCTTGGCGCGTTCGCGGCCCGCCGCCTGTAGCAGGCTTTCGAGATGCGCGACGTCGTTGTGACGGAAGATCTTCTTTTCGGCGCCCGAGCGCCGCACGCCTTCGATCATCGAGGCATGGTTGAGCTCGTCCGAAATGATCAGGCAGTTGGGCAAAAGCCGCGCAATGGTCGAGATCGACGCTTCGTTGGAGACGAAGCCGGAGGTGAAGACCAGCGCCGCTTCCTTGTCGTGCAGGTCGGCCAGTTCCAGCTCGAGCTCGACCAACGGGTTCGAGGTGCCGGAAATGTTGCGGGTGCCGCCGGCGCCCGAACCCATCTTGCCGGCCGCGTTCTGGAAAGCGGCGATGACATCGGGGTTCTGGCCCATGCCGAGATAGTCGTTGGAGCACCAGACGGTGATTTCCTCGGCGCGGCCGTTGGAACGCCAGATAGCGCGCGGAAACTTGCCGACAATGCGCTCGAGATCGGCGAAAACCCGGTAGCGCCGCTCGGCGTGGAGCTGGTCGATCGCTTCCTCGAAGAACCGCTGATAGTTCATGTCGCCTTCCCAGTTTTGCGCGGGATCATAATCGTTGGCCCATTCGTCGTCCACCGGGCCGTTTTGGTCAAAATGCCACGCCCCAAGCCTGTTCCTAACGACCCCGGATCGTGGCCTATTCCCTTGATGTGGATCAATTTTGTTTCCGTACGATGCCACAGGCCGGTGAGACTGTTACGGATCTAACATTCAGGCGTTTCTAATGGCCTTGCCGCAGGCTTTCCAGTAAGGCGGTGATTGAGACAGTTTCCGATAAATCATGAGTAAAAGAGGACACGGATGACGGTTTTGGTAACGGGCGGCGCCGGTTATATCGGCAGCCACATGGTCTGGGAACTGCTGGATGCCGGCGAGAGCGTCGTCGTTCTCGACCGCCTTTCCACGGGCTTCGAATGGGCGGTGGCGCCGGAGGCCAAGCTGGTCGTCGGCGATGTCGCCGATAGGGAATTGGTCGGCCAGATCATCCGGGATAACAAGGTCGACGCGATCATCCACTTCGCCGGTTCCATCGTGGTGCCGGAATCGGTTGCCGATCCGCTCGCCTATTACGAGAACAACACCTCCAAGACCCGCACGCTGATCGAAACCGCCGTGCGCGAGGGCGTGCCGCATTTCATCTTCTCCTCGACCGCCGCCGTCTATGGCGGCGCCGGCCTGGAGCCGGTGCGTGAGGATGCCCGCCTGGCGCCGGAATCGCCCTACGGCCTGTCCAAGCTGATGAGCGAATGGATGCTGCGCGATGCAGCGCTTGCGCATCCCTTGCGCTACACGGCGCTGCGCTACTTCAACGTCGCCGGCGCCGATCCCAGGGGCCGGACGGGGCAGTCGACGCCTGGCGCCACGCATCTGATCAAGGTCGCCTGCGAGACCGCGCTCGGCAAACGCCCCTTCATGCAGGTGTTCGGCACCGATTATCCGACGCCGGACGGCACCTGCATGCGCGATTATATCCATGTCAGCGACCTGGCTGCGGCGCACCGGCTGGCGCTGCAGCGCCTGCGCGCCGGCGGCGGCAGCCTCGTCGCCAATTGCGGCTACAGCCACGGCTATTCGGTGCTCGAGGTCATCGACAGCGTGCGGCGCGCCTTCGGCCGGGATTTCGAGGTCAAGATGGGCGACCGGCGCCCCGGCGACGCCGCCGCCGTGGTTGCCAATTCGGACCTTGCACGCGCCGAACTCGGCTGGACCCCGCAACGCGACGACCTCGACCAGATCGTCGCCGATGCACTCGCCTGGGAGCGTATCCTCACCGGCAAGAACTCCGCGCGGGGCTGAGCCGGGCACTTCCGAGGGCTCGCAAGGCGCGCGGCGAAGCGCTATTGAAGCAATGGCGGTGCGGCGTGGAGGCGCTGTGCCGCGAAGAGGGGGTGGCATGAAGATAACGGTGCTTGGAGCCGGCGTTGTCGGTACCGCGGCCGCCTATTATCTGGCCGCCGACGGCCATGAGGTCACCGTGATCGAGCGCCATCCGGCGCCGGCGCGCGGCACCAGCCAGTCCAATGCCGGTCTGGTGTCGCCGGGCGACGCCACCGCCTGGGCCTCCCCGGCGGCGCTGAAGACCTTCCTGCGCGCGCTCTGGAACCATGATCTCGGCATCAAGGTCAGGCTGCGCTTCGATCCCTATTTCCTCGCCTGGAGCCTGCGCTTCCTGCGCCAGTGCACGGTGGCGCGCCTGCGCGCCAACAGCCAGGTCAAACTGCGCCTGGCGCTCTATTCGCGCGACTGCATCAACGCGCTCTCCGACGCCACCGGCATCCACTATGACGAGCGCAAGAAGGGCATTCTTTATTTCTTCCGCTCGCAGCACAGTCTCGACACCGGCACCGACAACTACCAGTTTCTGGCGAAGCATGGCCTGCAGATCGAGATCGTCGGCCGCGACCGGCTGGTCGAACTTGAGCCCGGGCTCGCCGGAGTGAAGGAAAAGATCGCCGGCGGCGTTTATTCGCCAATCGACCAGACCGGCGATTCCAGGATATTCGTCGATGGGCTGGCCGCCTATGCCGCCGAAAAGCTCGGCGTCAGATTCCTGTTCGACACCACGGTCGAGGGGCTCGACATAGAAGGCGATCGGGTGCGTGCGGTCATGACATCGGCCGGCCCGGTGACGGGCGACGCCGTCGTCATCGCCATGGGCCCCGAGAGCGGCCTGATCGGCCGCCGCTACGGTATCGACCTGCCCGTCTATCCGGTTAAAGGCTATAGCGCGACCATCCCGCTGGAGGACGAGAGCAAGGGACCGACCATGGGCGGCGCCGACGAGGACCGGCTGGTTGGTTACTCCAGGCTCGGAAACCGCCTGCGCATGTCCTCGACAGCCGAGTTCACCGGCTTCGACCGCAGCTTCAAGCTCAGCGACTTCAAGTCCATGCTGAGCACCGGCAAAGACCTTTTCCCCGGCGCTTTCGACGAGAAGAAGGCGCTGTTGTGGGCAGGTCTGCGACCGATGATGCCCAACTCGGTGCCGGTCATCGGCAAGGCGAAATACAAGAACCTTTACCTCGACACCGGCCACGGCCATGTCGGCTGGACCATGGCCTGCGGCTCGGGCAAGTTCCTGGCCGACCTCGTCGCCGGCCGCAAGCCGGAGATCGACCCGCAAGGGCTGGTCTACGGGAACTGAGGGAGCTCTAGTCGTCGTGTTGGCATCGAGTCCATTCGTCGTGCACCCATTCGGCAAGCCATCCGCGCTCAAGCTGGCCAATCTGTGCCAAGTTTTCCTGCCTGGCGGTCAAATGGCCGAGACCGATAACTTCGAAACCTCCGCAGTCCGCGGGGTGATCATGTTCGCCGCAGGTCAGTTGCCACTCACCATCGAAATGATGAACGACCAGCGTCACCGGCCTCTCCGATCGAAAGACGTGCCCACATACAATTGCTCTGGTTTCCAACATTGAGACCGTCACTGCGCAAAGTTTGACAAATATCGTACGACGATCTGGAAGATGCATCTGACTGACAGATTCTACAAACCCTGAGTGACGAAATGTCGGGACCGCAAGTCGCTATCGACCTTGGCCGCATCGAGCGCAACGCCCGCACCATCGTCGAACGCTGCGCATTGTCTGATATCAAGGTATTCGGTGTCACCAAGGGCACATGCGGCATGCCGCAGGTGGCGCGGGCCATGCTGCGCGGCGGTGTTGCCGGCATCGCGGAATCGCGTTTTGAGAACATTCGGCGGCTGCGCGACAGCGGCATCAATGCGCCGGTCATGCTGCTGCGCAGCCCGCCCATGGCGCGCGTCGAGGAGGTCGTGCGCACCGTCGACATCAGCCTGCAGTCGGAACTGACCACCATCCGCGAGATATCGCGCATTGCCGAGCGCATGGGCCGCGTCCACGACATCATGCTGATGATCGATCTCGGCGATCTCCGCGAAGGCATCTGGCCAAGCGACCTGATCCCCACCGTCGAGCAGATCCTGGAATTCAAGGGCGTGCGCATCGCCGGCATCGGCACCAATCTCGGCTGCTTCGGCGCCATAATGCCGACCCCGGAGAACCTTGGCCAACTCGTCGCCCATGCCTACAAGACTGAGCGCCTGTCCGGCAAAAGCCTCGACTTGATTTCCGGCGGCGCCTCGTCATCGCTGACGCTGCTGCTCGAAGGCAAGCTGCCGCCCGGCATCAACAATCTGCGCGTGGGCGAGGCGATCCTGCAAGGCGGTGTCGAAACCTTTCGCGACGTGCCGTGGCCCGAACTCGAACCCGATGCCTGCCGGCTGACCAGCGACATCATCGAGGTCAAACTCAAGCCTTCGCGGCCGATCGGCACATCCGGCTACGACGCCTTCGGCAACCAGCCGGTCTTTGCCGACGAGGGCGACCGGCTGCGCGCCATCGCCAATATAGGCCGCGAGGACGTGCTGGTGGAAGGGCTGACGCCGATCGCCAAAGGGGTGAGGGTGCTCGGCGCTTCCAGCGACCATCTGCTGCTCGATGTGCAGGATGCCGATCCGCGACCCACCGTCGGCGACCGCGTCGCCTTCCGCATGAATTATGGCGCCATGCTTCTGGCGATGACCTCGGAATATGTCGAGAAGGCGCCGATGCACGACGTCGCGGATTTCTCCGGCCGCAAGATGGTGTCGATCTCGGCCGAACCGGAAGCCGGCGGGATTATCGCCCGCGAGGGAACCGGCGCGCGGCTGGAGGCAATGAATTTCGACGTGGTCGAACTCGCCGACGTCGAGCGGCCGCCCTCGGGCCTCGTCCGTCTCGCCGCCGGCGCAGATCGCCGTATCGCCCACAAGGCGCTGACCGCAACGGCGCGGGCGACGCATTCCTTTGGCCTGATCTGGATCGATTCCCTCGCCGCCCTGATGCCCGAGGACGAGGAGGCCGAAGACATGCCTGAAGTCTCGGTGCTGGCCCGCGCGCTCGGTCTCGATCACAAGCCCGGCGCGCTGCAGCCGCAGCTGTCGCCGGAAAATGTCGTCATCGTGGGCCTGCGCCATGCCGATCCGGCGGAGGCAAGGGTGCTCAAGGATTCGCGTGTCTCGGCCTTCACCATGACCGACATCGACGCCATGGGCATGCGCGACCTCATGCATGAGGCGATCCGCATCGCGACGTCGGGCACGCAGGGCTTTCACGTCAGCTATTCGCCGACGGCGACCGAATTTACCGGCTGGGCTGCGGGCTCGGGCGGGCTGACGGTGCGCGAGACGCATCAGGCAATGGAGGCGATCTCGCTGTCCGGCGGTCTGCTGTCGATGGATGTTTCCGGGCTGACCGCCGGTCTGGAGCCGCGGATCGGCGCCGACGCCGTCAACTTCGTCATGTCGGCCTTTGGGAAGCGGATTTTGTGATCAGCCTTGCGCGTCGACTGCCGCGCGCCACGCGGTGACATAGGCCGCCCAGACCGGGTCGGTCTGCGGCTCAATTCTTTCGCCCTTGCCGTGCGTCACTGGCTGATCGGATGCGAGCAGTGCCGCGCCGATGCTGGTGCCGGTGGCCGCCTCGGAGGCGATGACGATGCGCGCGGTCGCTGCCGCCAGCATGCCGACAAAGAGCCGGTTGCGAGCAAACGGTCCTTCCACGGTGGTCGGGCCGTCGGCGCCGATCAGCTCGAGGCAGGTCGCCGTCATCAGTGCCAGATAGAAGGAAATGGCGGCGAATCGCTCGCCTTTGCTGATGCCGTCGGCATCAAGCCATTCCGCGGCATGGTGCGGGAACGGTCCCGATCCCTGCTGCGTAGAAGGTAAAAGCAGCATTTTTCCGGTCAGAACGGCCAGCACCTCGCTGCCGCTGCAGTCCTGCGGCTTGTCCTTGGTCAGCTGGGAAAACTCGCGGCCACCCATGAACCGCGCCGAGGGGACGGGAGCGCCAAGCGCGCTGACATTGACCAGCGTGTCGCGCGCAGCATCGAGCGCAATCTCTCTGCCGCCGACCGCCATCGATACCACCCAGGTGCCGGTCGAGACGACCGAGAAGGGCGGCTCGTCGGACAGAAGATGCGGCAATAGGGAGGCGTTGGAATCGTGCAGGCCACAGAATACCGGGGTCTGCGGATCGAGCCCGGTGCGCGCGGCAAGCGCCGGCAGGATCGGGCCGAGCTGGTCCCTGGCCGGCCGCACCGGCGCCATCAGCCTGCGCCAATCCAGCCTGTCGACCATCGAGGAAAAGTCCGCCTCCCAAGGGCTCCACAGATCGGTGTGGCAGCCGAGCGAGGTCACCTCGTTGGCGGCAACGCCGGTCAGGCGCAGCGCCCAGTATTGCGGATACATCAGCATCGCGGCGGCCTTGGCGAATTCGGTGGGGAAACGCTTCTCAAGCCAGAAGAATTGCGCGCCGAGATTGAGACCGACCGGCAGGCGCGGTGTACCGGTTTCGGCGAAGGGCGGACGAACAGCATCATACTCCGCCGCCAACCTGTCGGGGCCATCGAACTCATAGTCTAGGACAGGCAGCACCAGCTCGCCCGAGGCGTCGACCAGCACGCCGGTCGCACCATGCGTGGTGATCGAAATCGCGTCGATACGCTGTTCGCGGTCGAGGCTGGCAAGGCTGTTGAGGATAAACGTCCACAGCGCCTCGACATCGTGATGCGGATAGGGCGCTTGTCGCAGCGGCGCGTTCGCCATGCGGCGCAACCCCACCTCGCTCAGCGTGACGAGATCGACCAGCGCCACCTTGGCGTTGGTCTTGCCGATGTCGATGACGGCGATGTGGCGCAGCGCACTCATGCCATATGGAACATTGTTTCCAGGGGGATGGCCACCGGTTGGTTGTCCGGCCTGGTCTCCATGATGTCGGCCATGTGCGCCCACCAGCGCTGCATCACCGGGTGCTTCGGCAGGTCGGCCATGCCATGGTCGTCGCGCCGCCACAGCACGCCGAACAGGATGTTGGTGTCTTCATCGAGATGGATCGAATAATCGGCGACGCCGGCCTCTCTCAGCAGCGCCACCAGCGACGGCCAGATCTCATCGTGGCGCTTTTTGTACTCGGCTTTCATGCCGGGTTTGAGCTGCATCTTGAAGGCGTATTTCTCAGGCATCAGCCGTTACAACGCAGCCGCCGCCAGACGATCGGCAGCGCGATGACGAAGATCAAGAGCAGGCCGATGAAGATCGACATGACGATGCCGGGCACGTTGAGCAGGCCGAGGCCGAAGGTCACCAGCCCCATGATAAAGGCGGCGAGCACGACGCCAACAATGCTGCCGGAGCCACCCAGAATGCTGACGCCGCCCAGCACCACCATGGTGATGACCTCAAGCTCATAGCCCTGCGCGATCGACGGCCGCGTCGAGCCGAGCCGCGAGGTGATCAGCACCGAGGCCATGCCGGCCATCAGCCCGGTCAGGCAAAACAGGATGAATTTGATGCGGCCGACACGAACGCCGGAAAACTGTGCCGCGACCGGATTGTTGCCGATGGCAAAGACACGGCGGCCGAAGCTGGTGCGATGCAGCAGGAACCAGTAGGCGACGGCCGCGATGAGGAAGAGCACCAGTTCGAACGACACCACCCACCAGACATAGCCCTGGCCGAAGAAAGCAAAACTCTCGGGATAGCCTTTGTAGGCCTGGTCACCGAGGATGATGAAGGCAATGCCGCGAAACAGGCTCATCGTGCCGATGGTAACGACGATGGACGGCAGGCCGAGCCTCGTCACCAACAGGCCGTTGAAGGCGCCGCAACCGAGCCCGACGACGATGCCGATAGCCACCAGCACCGGCGGGTCGGCGCCGGCCTGTACCGCCATGCCCATCATGGTCGAGGCGAGCGCGATGATGGCGGCGACCGACAGGTCGATCTCGCCCGAAATGATCAGCAGCGCCATGGCGAAGGCGATCAGGCCTTTCTCGGTGAAATTGAAGGTCAGGTCCGACAGCGAATAGGCATCGAGGAAATAGGGCGATGCGAAGCTGTTGATGGCGAAGATGGCGACCGCCACGACGACCAGCAGCGCTTCCCAGGAAAAGATCGCTGAAGAGAGCGGCTCGTCGAGCCGGTCGGGAATGTGGCGCGGGGCGGGGGTGTCGGTCATGCCGCCTCCGCTTTCCTCAGGATAATCCGCCCCTGCTGACGTTCGCCACGCGCGTTGAGCACGACGGCCAGGATGATGGCGCTGCCTGAAATCGCCATCTGCCAGAAGGGCGAGATGTTGATGACGGGCAGCGCGTTGGAAATGATGCCGAGGAACAGCGCCCCTAACACCGCGCCCCCGACCGAGCCGATGCCGCCGGCAATCGAAATGCCGCCGATGACGCAGGCGGCGATGATGTTGAGTTCATAGCCGTTGGCGACCTCGACCGAGGCGATGACATAACGAGAAATCCAGAGATAACCGGCGAGCCCGCCGATCATGCCGGAAATGCAGAAGACGATGAATTTGGTTCGGCCGACATCGATGCCGGCATAGACCGACGCCGTCGGGTTGACGCCGATGGCATAGATCGAACGGCCAAGCGCGGTTCGCGTCATCACCACGAAGAACAGCGCGATGACCAGTATGGCGATCCAGGACAGAACCGGAATGCCCAGGAAAGCTGCGCGCTGGAAGCCGATGAAGTCCGGGCTCATCTTGTCGGCATTGACCCAGGCGCCGCCGGAGAGGACGAAGGTGGCGCCGCGATAGATGGTGAGCGTGCCCAATGTCACCACGATCGAAGGGATGTTCAGCCGCCACACCAGCAGGCCGTTGATGGCGCCGAGCACCAGTCCGACGGCCAGCGCAATGACGATCAGCAGCGGGATCGGGATCGCCGGATGTGCGGCGTTCAGCATCGCCACCACCATGCCGGTGAAGCACAGGTTGGAGGCCATCGACAGGTCGATCGAGCGGGTCAGGATGACGACCATCTGTCCCAGCGCCAGGATCATCAGGATCGAGGTGTCGTTGAACACCTGGGCGAGATTGCCGGGGTCGGCAAAGGCCGGGAAGCGCGTCGAGATCAGAGCAATCAAAACGACGATCGCCGCTGCCAGCCAGATCTCGCGGAATTTCAGGAGAGCCTTCATGCCGCGATCCCCGCTGCCGTCCGGACCAGCGTTTCGGCGTCCAGCCCCTTACTATCGTAGACCGCCGCAACCAGCCCTTCGCGCATGACGACGACGCGGTCGGACATGCCCAGAATCTCCGGCAGTTCCGACGACACCATGATCACCGACAGGCCCTGCGCGACGAGCTCCGCCATGAAGCCGTGCACGGCGGCCTTGGAGCCGATGTCGATGCCCTTGGTCGGCTCGTCCAGGATGATCACCTTGGGCGCTGTCGCCAGCCATTTGGCGATGACGATCTTCTGCTGGTTGCCGCCCGACAGCGTGCCGACATCCTGGCTCAGCGACGAGGCGCGCAGGTCTAGCCGCTCGGTGTAGGAGCGGGCGAGCGCGAATTCGTCCGACAATCGCAGCAGGCCGGATTTGGAGGTGCGCTTGAGCGAGGGAAGCGAGACGTTTTGGAAGATCGGCAGGCCGATCACCACGCCCTGCTTGCCGCGTTCCTCCGGCACGTAGACGATGCCGGCTTCGATGGAATCCGCCGCCGATTTCGGCGTGATCGTCTTGCCTTCCAGCGTGATCGTTCCACCCGATATGCGGGTGATGCCCGATATCGCCTGCATCACCTCTGACCGCCCGGCGCCGACAAGGCCGTAGAAACCGAGGATCTCGCCCTTGTGCAGTTCGAAGCCGATGTCGTTGAATTCGGTCGGGTGCGAAAGGCCAGCGACCGACAGCACCGGCGCGCCGATCTCGGCCTTGCGTTGCGGAAAGATGTGATCGACCGAGCGGCCGACCATCATGCGCACGATCTGGCTCTGGCCGGTATCCTTGATAAGGCCCTCGCCAACCATCTCGCCGTCGCGGAACACGGTGTAGCGATCGGCGATCCGATAGATCTCGTCGAACTTGTGGCTGATGAACAGGATCGCCTTGCCTTCCTCCTTGAGGAATTCGATCAGCAGGAAAAGCTCCTCGATCTCCTTCATCGAAAGGGCTGCGGTCGGCTCATCCATGATGACGATCTGCGCATCGATCGACATCGCGCGAGCAACCGCTACCAGATGCTTGTTGGCGATGCCGAGGTCTTTCAGCCGCGCATCGGCGTTGATATGGCCGGCATGCATGGTGTCGAGCACTTCGCGCGCGTGTTTTCGCATGGTGCGCCAGTCGATGGTGCCTAGCCGCGTGCGCGGCGCATGGCCGAGAAAAATGTTTTCGGCGACGCTCAGATCGTCGAACAGCACGGTTTCCTGATGAATGGCGGTGACGCCGTGGCCGAAGGCGGCATGCGCGCTGGGCAGGGTGACGGCCTGGCCGTCAATGCTGATCGTGCCGGCGTCGGGCTGGTAGATGCCGGTCATGATCTTGACCAGCGTCGACTTGCCGGCACCGTTTTCACCGATCAGCGCCGTAACCTGGCCGGGGTAAAGCGACAGGCTGACATTGTGCAGCGCGCGCACGCCGGGAAAGCTTTTGGAGACGCCGGACAGCGTCAGGCGCGGGGCAGGACCCGTGGGCTCCTCCTTCGCAATGCCGTGCTGGGCTGTCGTGTCCATATCCGTATCAAGCCCTGAAACAAGGTCCGTTTAAAGTCGCGGCGGGATTTTGGTCCCGCCGCGCTTGGTCCGAGACGTCCGAGATCAATAGATCTTGGAGAACTTTTCGATGTTGGACTTGTCGAACTGGAAGGGCGGAGCCATCGCAGCCGAGTTGCTGTCATCGAGCGTGACCTTGCCGACGCGGCCGATCGACAGCGTTGCGCCCGGCTTTGCCTCTTCCTTCTTCACCGCCAGATCATGAGCGAGGTAGACGGCGGAGTAGCCGAGGTCGATCGGATTCCAGAGGGCAACCGCCTGGCTGGAACCGTTGTCGATGAACTTCTTGAACTCCGACGGCAGCGCGAGACCGGTGACATTGACCTTGCCGATCAGGTTCGCGTCGGTGACGACCTGGGCAGCGGCAACGACGCCGACGGTGGTCGGCGCGATGATCGCCTTGAGGTTCGGATAGGATTTCAGCAGGCCCTTGGCTTCGTCGGTGCTCTTGGCCGAATCGTCATCGCCGTAGACGGTGGCGACGAGTTTGATCTTGGGGAATTTTTCCGGCAGGATTTTCTTGGCCGCGTCGATCCAGGCGTTCTGGTTGGTCGCGGTCGACGAAGCCGACAGAATGGCGACTTCGCCGCCTTCCGGCAGATAGTCGGCGGCAAGCTTGATGATGGTCTCGCCGATCAGGCCGGTGTCGGACGGGTTGAGGTGCAGCTGGCGGCCTTCCTTGGCGACGCCCGAATCCCACGAGATGACGGTGATGCCGCGCTCCATCGCCTTCTTCAGCACCGGCACCAGCGCGTCGGCGTCATTGGCCGAAATCGCAATGGCGTTGACCTTCTGCGCGATCAGCGAATTGACCACTTCGATCTGCGCTTCGGCGGTCGCCTTGGTCGGGCCGGTGTAGATGATGTCGACATCGCCGAGTTCCTTGGCCGCCTCTTCGGCACCCTTGTTGGCGGCGTCGAAGAAGCCGTTGCCGAGCGACTTCACCACCAGCGCGATCTTGACGTTCTCGGCATAGGCGGCATTCACGAACATGGCGGCCGAGAACGCGGCCGTCACCATCAATTTCTTCAGAAAGCTCATCGTATTTCCTCCCTTGAGCGTTGCATTCCATCGTCGCTGCGGTTGGCCTCAGGCCTGCAGCGAGGATTCTTCCTTTGCCGACTTGCGGGCGACGATCAGCGTCACACCCGCGGCCTCCAGCATGTTGGCTTCGCGATCCTCGATGCCGTCATCGGTGATGACGGTGGCGATGCGCTTGAGCCCGCACAGGATCAGGCTCGAGCGCTGGCGGAATTTCGATGAGTCGACCAGCACCACCAGTTCGTCGGCCTGGTCGATCAGTTTCTGCTCCGCCTGGATCAGCAGCGGGTCGCCTTCCATCAGGCCAAGCGGCCCGAGCCCTTGAGCGCCCATGAACATGCGGCGCGCGTAGAAATTACGCGTCACGTCATTGTCGAAGGGCGAGAGGATGATGTTCTGCTCGCGGTAGATGGTGCCGCCCGACAGCATGACGGTGTTCTTCGAATGCTTGAGCAGATGCTCGGCGATGGGGAACGAATTGGTGAAGATCGGCATGCGGCGTCCGGTCAGGAAATGCACCATCTGGAAGGTGGTGGTGCCGCCATTGATGATGATCGGCTCGCCGTCCTTGCACAGCTCCACCGCTTCGCGCGCAATCGCGCGCTTCTGCGAAGCATTAAGCGTTTCGTTGACGGAAAAGGGCCGGCCGGCGAGGCCGATGAACTGCGGTGGCGAGATCGCTTCGGCGCCGCCGCGCACGCGGCGCAGGCGCTTTTGCACATGAAGAGCCGCGATATCGCGCCGGATCGTCGCCTCGGAGGAGTCCGTCAGGTCGACCATCTCCTGCACCGTCACCACAGGCTTTTCCTGGACGGCGGACAGAATGATCCTGTGGCGCTCTTTTTCGTGCATGGTTCCTCCCTGCCTGGTCATGAGGCACTAGAAAACAAGCAGTGTCAATCATTTCCGATCATATAATTTCATTGTGCAGTGCAATATGATCGATCTTGATCGTTTATGATTGACAACCGAGATGCTTGCGTAGACATTTCCGGCAAAATGGACCGCGCCTTTTGCGTCCCAGGGAGGATAATCATGCTCGACAAGCGCTCCGGCTCGCGCCTTGCCAACCTTTGGGACGATGCTAAAGCCAAGGGGCTGAGCGAGCCTGAGCTTCTGGTCTATCGCTCCAACACGCTCGGCTCCGACAAGCGTGTCACCAATTATGGCGGCGGCAACACCTCGTCCAAGATCCGGCAGAAGGACCCGCTCTCTGGCGCCGAAGTCGAAGTGCTATGGGTCAAGGGCTCGGGCGGCGACAGCGCCTCGATCAAGCTGGACGGTTTCGCCACGCTTTACATGGACAAACTGCAGGCGCTGAAAGGCCTTTATCGCGGCGTCGCGCATGAGGACGACATGGTGGGCTATCTTCCCCACTGCACCTTCAATCTCAACCCGCGCGCGGCCTCGATCGACACGCCGCTGCACGCCTATGTGCCGAAGCCGTTCGTCGATCACATGCATCCCGATGCCATTATCGCGATTGCCGCGGCCAAGGATTCCAAGGCGTTGACCAAGGAGATATTCGGTGACGCCATCGGCTGGCTGCCGTGGAAGCGGCCGGGCTTCGAACTTGGCCTCTGGCTGGAGAAATTCTGCGTCGAACACCCCGAGGCCAAGGGCGTCATCCTCGAAAGCCACGGCTTGTTCACCTGGGGCGACACACCCAAGGAGTGCTATGAGACGACGATCTCGGTCATCAACCAGGCGATCGAATGGTTCGAGCGCCGCTCCGAGGGTCTCGCCATCTTCGGCGGCGAAGTCGTCAAATCGCTAGACGCTGCTGAGCGCCGCGCCATCGCGGCGAGACTGATGCCGAGGATCCGCGGCCTGATTTCGGAGAAGAGCCACAAGCTCGGCCATTTCGACGATTCCGCCGCTGTGCTCGAATTCGTCAACTCCAGGGATTTGCGCCCGCTGGCGGCACTCGGTACCTCATGCCCGGATCATTTCCTGCGCACAAAAATCCGCCCGCTGGTTATCGAGTTCGACCCAGCGAAGCCCGACGTCGAAGCCGTGATTGCGCGCCTCGCCGACGATATTGCTGAGTACCGTGTCGGCTACCAGGCCTATTACGACAGCTGCAAGCATCCGGACTCGCCCCCGATCCGTGACCCCAACGCCGTGGTCTACCTGATGCCCGGCGTCGGCATGTTCACCTTCGCCGGCGACAAGGCCACCGCCCGCATCTCTGGCGAATTCTACGTCAACGCCATCAATGTCATGCGCGGGGCCTCGACCGTTTCGTCCTATGTCGGCCTGCTGGCGCAGGAGGCCTTCGACATCGAATACTGGCTGCTCGAGGATTTGAAGCTGCAGCGCATGCCGAAGCCGAAGTCGCTCGCCGGCCAAATCGCGCTGGTCACCGGCGGCGCCGGCGGCATCGGCCGCGCCACCGCCAATCGCCTGCTGCGCGAAGGCGCCTGCGTCGTGCTGGCCGATATCGACGAGACCGCACTTGCCAACGCCAACGACGAACTGGCGAAAGCCTATGGCAAGGACTTCGTCCGGCCGGTGCTGATCAACGTCACCGCGGAGGAGCAGGTGATTTCCGGCTTCGCCCAGACAGCCGTCGAGTTCGGCGGCATTGATATTCTCGTCTCCAACGCAGGCCTCGCCTCCTCGGCGCCGATCGAGGAGACGACGCTGGCGCTGTGGAACAAGAACATGGACATATTGTCGACCGGCTATTTCCTGGTCTCGCGCGAAGCCTTCCGGCTGTTCCGGGCCCAGAAGATCGGCGGCAATGTCGTCTTCGTCGCCTCCAAGAACGGTCTTGCCGCGTCACCCAATGCCGCCGCCTATTGCACCGCCAAGGCGGCCGAAATCCATCTCGCCCGCTGCCTGGCGCTGGAAGGCGCGGAAGCCCAGATCCGGGTCAACGTCGTCAATCCGGACGCCGTGCTGCGCGGTTCGAAGATCTGGACCGGCGAGTGGAAGGAACAGCGCGCCGCCGCCTACAAGATGTCGACCGACGATCTGGAAGAACACTACCGCTCGCGCTCGATGCTGAAGCGCTCGGTGTTTCCCGAAGACATCGCCGAAGCGATCTATTTCCTGGCGTCCGACATGTCGGCCAAATCCACCGGCAACATCATCAACGTCGACGCCGGCAACGCGCAGAGCTTTACGCGCTGAGTTAAGGGCGGAGCGCTTCTCTTCTCCCCGTCACTATACGGGGAGAAGGTGGCCCGAAGGGCCGGATGAAGGGCAGCGCTGACTGAACGCATTGGGAGGAATAGCACTTGTCCGAAACCATCATCGCCGCCGATCTCGTCTCCAGCCACAACGCCCAGCGCAAACCCGACCTCGAGCGCGACTACGCGTCGCTCGGCGAACGCCTCGACCGCCGCGGCATCGCCATCGATGCCATCCGCGACAAGGTCGAGAAATTCGCCGTCGCCATTCCGTCCTGGGGCGTCGGCACAGGCGGCACGCGGTTTGCCCGCTTTCCCGGCGCCGGCGAGCCGCGCGACATTTTCGACAAGATCGAGGACTGCGCCGTCATCAGCCAACTGACACAGGCGACGCCGACCGTCTCGCTGCATATACCGTGGGACAAGGCCGATCCGAACCGGCTGAAGCAGGCGGCCTCGCGCTTCGGCCTCGGCTTCGACGCCATGAATTCCAACACCTTCTCGGATGCCAGGGACCAAAAACTGTCCTACAAGTTCGGGTCGCTGTCGCATGCCGATGCCGGCACGCGCCGCCAGGCGGTCGAGCACAATCTGGAATGCATCGAGATCGGCAAGACGCTGGGGTCCAGGGCGCTAACAGTGTGGATCGGCGACGGCTCGAATTTCCCCGGCCAGGTCAATTTCGCCAAAGCCTTCGAGCGCTATCTCGACGCGATGAAGGAGATCTATGCCGGACTGCCCGCCGACTGGAAACTGTTCACCGAACACAAAATGTACGAGCCGGCTTTCTACTCCACGGTCGTGCAGGACTGGGGCACCAACTACCTCATATCCAAGGAGCTGGGCGACAAGGCCTACTGCCTGGTCGACCTCGGCCACCATGCGCCCAACGTCAACATCGAGATGATCGTGTCGCGGCTGATCCAGTTCAAGAAACTCGGCGGCTTCCACTTCAACGATTCCAAATATGGCGACGACGATCTCGATGCCGGCTCGATCGATCCCTATCGGCTGTTCCTGGTCTTCAACGAACTGGTCGATGCCGAGCTGTCCGGCGCCGAGGGTTTCGATCCCGCCCACATGCTCGACCAGAGCCACAACGTCACCGATCCGATCGAAAGCCTGATGCTGTCGGCGGTCGAGGTGCAGCGCGCCTATGCGCAGGCGCTGCTGGTCGACCGCAAGGCGCTCGAGGGTTTCCAAGACGGCAATGATGCGCTGATGGCGACGCAGACGCTGAAAGCTGCCTACCGCACCGATGTCGAGCCGATCCTTGCCATGGCGCGGCTGAACACAGGCGGCGCCATCGATCCAGTCGCCGCATATCGCGCGGCGGGCTACCGGGCGAAGGTCGCGGCGGAACGGCCGGCGGTTGTGGGCGGTTCAGGCGGGATTGTTTGAGATTGGCTAATCTCCACCACAGGGGGGAGATCAGCTTGCCTCTGCCGGCAGGCGAACATCAATATGTGTTCGCTCATATTGATGATGGACTCGGCCGCTCCATGTAGCTCTTCTAGGCACCGCACTTGGAGCACCGCCATGCCCTTGACCCGCCGGACGCTGATTGGCGTCACCCTTTCGCTCGCAATTGCGCTCGCGCCATCCGGCGCGCTCCATGCCGCCTCGCCACAACCGGCGAAGGGCGAGCACGGCATGGTCGTCACCGCCCAGCATCTGGCGTCGGAAGCCGGCGTCGAGGTGCTGAAGAAGGGCGGCAATGCCGTCGATGCGGCGGTCGCCGTCGGCTATGCGCTCGCCGTCGTCTACCCTAATGCCGGCAATATCGGCGGTGGCGGGTTCATGACCATCCGCTTCAAGGACGGCAAATCGACCTTCCTCGATTTCCGCGAGCGCGCGCCGCTGGCGGCAACCAAGACCATGTATCTCGACAAGGACGGCAATCCGGTGAAGGGCGCCAGCCTTGATGGCTACCTTGCGGTCGGCGTACCGGGTTCCGTGGCAGGGTTCGAGATGGCTCGTGAAAAATATGGCACGCTGCCACGCCAGGATTTGATGGCGCCGGCAATTGCCTATGCCAAGGATGGCTTCATCCTCGACCAGGGCGACGCTGCTTCATTCGCGAGCAATGCCGCACGGCTGGCGAAGGACCCTGCCGCCGCCGCCATCTTCCTGAAGCCGGACGGCAAACCCTATGGCGCCGGCGAGCGTCTCCTCCAGCCCGATCTTGCAGCCTCGCTCGCCGCCATCTCCGAAAAAGGCGCCGACGCCTTCTACAAAGGCGCCATCGCCGACGCCATCGTCAAGGCGAGCGGCGCCAAGGGCGGCATTCTGGCCAACTCAGACTTCGAGCAATATAAGGTACGCGAGCTGCAACCGGTGAGCTGCACCTATCGGGGCTATGAGATCACGTCCTCGCCGCCGCCAAGCTCCGGCGGCGTCATCATCTGCGAAATCCTCAACGTGCTGGAGGGCTACCCGCTGTCTTATCTCGGCGCCCGCTCGGCCGAGACCGTGCATGTCATGGTCGAGGCGATGCGCTACGCCTATGTGGACCGCAACTCGGCGCTCGGCGATCCCGATTTCGTCGACAATCCGGTCTCGAAACTGCTCGACAAGGGTTACGCCAAGGAGATCCGCGACAAGATCGACCCGTTCCGCGCCGGCGTCTCGCAGGATTTGATGCCGAAGGGCTTCGGCGAGTCGAAGGAAACGACGCACTATTCAATCATCGACGATGACGGCAATGCGGTCGCGGTCACCTATACGCTGAACGGTTCGTTCGGCGCCGGCGTGGTCGCCGACGGCACCGGCATCCTGCTCAACAACGAGATGGATGATTTCACCCAGAAGCCTGGCGTGCCCAACCTCTACGGTCTCGTGCAGGGAGAGGCCAATGCCATCCAGCCGAAGAAGACGCCGCTGTCATCGATGAGCCCGACCATCGTCGCCAAGGACGGCAAGCCGTTCATGGTTATCGGCAGCCCCGGCGGCTCGCGCATCATCACCATCACGCTGGAAGCCATCGTCAACGTCATCGACCACGGCATGAACATCCAGGAGGCGATCGACGCATCGCGCATCCACCATCAATGGCTGCCCGACACGATCTATGTCGAACCGTTCGGCCTGTCGCCCGACACTGAAAAACTGCTGGCCGGCATGGGCTACCACCTCGATCTCGCGGATTCTACCTGGGGTCAGGCGGCCGGCATTCTTGTCGGCGGCAAGAGCCTGGCGGAAATCGAGAAGGGCGGCGGCGCCCGCTACAACGGCGCCATCGACAGCCGCGCCGCATCCGGCGAGGCGATTGGCTACTGATCAAAACAAGAGATTGATCAGAGGACGAGCGTAAGCGTCGACCCGACGAGCATCAGCGCCGCGATCACGACGAACGCCGCGTAGATGCGGGGACGGTCGAGGAGCAGCGCATTGCCCGATATCCAGGCCGCGGTTGCGCCGCCAAGCGCAAACAGGAAGCCGTTCCGGTGACCAAAGGTCATGGAAGCGGCCATCAGCCCGCCAATGATCAGCGCGCCGAAGACGATGATCACGGCAACGGCGTATTTCTCGAAGTCGTTGCCGCCGCCCATGGCCGGGCCGATCGCGTTCAAATTCGTCAGATCGTCCGGATCGAACGGGTTGGTCGATCCATATTCATCTTGACCGACAGGTTCTCGCATCATTCATTCTCCGCTGACCGGCAACAAATCATCAACATCTGCCGAGCGCAACCGGATCGCGCCGTGCCGAAGGCCGCCGATGCGGTCTTCAACACTTTCTGATGCCGACTTGCCACGGTTTTTTTGCGCCGGTTCACAAAATCTACCCTGCTTTCGGGCCCACACGCCTGAATACCTGGAAAATGAATTACCTGGAAAAATCGCTGCGCACGATGCGGTGCCGCTGCAGCTTGTCGTAGAAGGTCTTGCGCGGAATGCCGAGCGCTTCAATCGTGCGCCGGACATCGCCGTCATTGCGGCCAAGCGCCTCGCGGATGACATTGGCTTCATAGCGTTCCAGCCGTTCCGGCAGTGAGCTGGCGTCATCCGGCTCCGCCGGGGCGGAAGGTGGCGCTTGCGCCGCTTCCTCGAGTCCCAGCACGAAACGCTCGGCGAAATGCGCGAGTTCACGCACATTGCCCGGCCAGTCGTGCTGGCTCAGATGGCGGTGCACTGAGGCAGGCACGGCTGGCATTTGCCGGCGGAAGCGGCCGGCTGCACGCTCGGCGAAGTAGAAGAACAGCAGGGCGACGTCGTCGCGGCGTTCGCGCAGCGGCGGGATCGAGATCGTCACCACATTGAGCCGGTAGTAGAGATCCTCGCGGAAGGCGCCGCGCCGGCTGGCGTCGCCGAGATCGACCTTGGCGGCGGCGACGACGCGCAGGTCGACCGGCCGGATTTCATTGGTGCCGAGCGGCGTCACCTCGCGCATTTCCAGCACCCGCAGCATCTGCACCTGGGTCGAGGCCGGCATGCTTTCGATCTCGTCGAGGAACAGCGTGCCGCCGCTCGAATGCTCGATCCGGCCGATGCGCTTCTTCTGTGCGCCGGTGAAGGCGCCGGCCTCATGGCCGAACAGCTCGCTTTCGATGACCGTGTCCGGCAGCGCGCCGCAATTCAGCGCCACGAAATTGCCCCTGGCGCGGCGGCTCCAGCGATGCAGCAGGCTCGCCACCACCTCCTTGCCGGAGCCGGTCTCGCCGGTCACCAGAACGTCGACATCGGTATCGGCGATTTGCCGCAGCGTCCGGCGCAATCGCTCCATCGCCAGCGTCTGCCCGATCAGCGGCAGGCCGTCCTGCGCCTGTTCGGCGCTTTCGCGCAAGGCGCGGTTCTCCATCACCAGCCGGCGCTTTTCCGCCGCCCGTGCCACACTTTGCGCCAGCCGGTCGGCGGCGAAAGGCTTGGTGATGAAGTCGTAGGCGCCATCCTTGATCGCCTTGACCGCAACCGCGATGTCGCCATGCCCGGTGACCAGGATTACCGGAATGTCGGCATCAAGCTGCAAGACGCGGTCGAAGAGCTGCAGGCCGTCAATGCCGGGCATGCGGATGTCGGACACCACCACGCCGGGAAAATTGGCGTCGAGCCCGGCCAGCGCCTCGTTCGCCACCGCAAAGGCCGAGACGGAAAAACCAGCGAGTTCCAGCGTCTGCCGCGTGGCCCTCCGCAATTCGCTATCGTCGTCGATCAATACGACCGGTGCGGTGTCCATCATGCTGCCCTGGCGAGGTGAATGGTAAAGCGCGTGCCGGCCTGGTCGCTCGCCACCTCGATGCGTCCGCCATAGTCGGCGACGATGTCCTGCGAGATGACGAGGCCGAGCCCGAGGCCTTTTTCCTTCGAGGTGTTGAACGGCGTGAACAATGACTTGAGGATGGCAGGCGAAATGCCCGGCCCATTGTCGGCGACGGCAAGCGCCACGCCGTCGGCCGTCTCCTGGGCCGACACCTGCACCCTGGCGCCGTCGCGCCCGTCCAGCGCTTCCAGCGCATTCTGGAACAGGTTGATCAGCACCTGTTCGAGCCGCAGCCGGTTGCCCATCACCTTGAGCGTTACCGGCGGAAGCGTGATATCGAGTGCGTCCAGCCGACCGGCAAAGCGGCTTCTGAGCAGCACCACGGCGCCCTCGATGACGCCGCGCAATTCGACCGGTTCGGCTGCCGTGCGCCCCTTGCGGGCAAAGACCTTCAACTCTTCGGTGATGCCTCCGATGCGCTCGGTCAGCGCGGCAATCGCGCCAAGGTTCTCCTCGGCCGAGGCGGTCTGCTTGCGCTCCAGGAACACACGCGCATTGTCGGCATAGGCGCGGATCGTCGCCACCGGCTGGTTGATCTCATGCGCGACCCCGGCGGCAACCTGGCCGAGGGTAGCAAGACGGTTGGCCTGCACCAATTCCTGCTGCATGACCTGCAGCTTGGCTTCGGTGCTGCGGTGATCGGTGATCTCGGCCTGCAGCCGGTCGCGCGCCAGGCTGAGGTCATGCGTACGCTCGACGACGCGGCGCTCAAGCTCGATGCGCGCTGCCTGTTCGGCAGCGATGCGCATCTGCGCCGACTGACGGCGCCACAGGAGATAGCCGGCCAGCGCCAGCAACGGCACCACGACGCCCAGCGCCAGCAGCCGCATCTCACGCACCGCAGCCGCGATCGGCGCTTCGACCGGCACGAGATAATCGAGCCGCCATGGCGTCGATTGGACCAGTGTCGAAAGCCTGAGATATTCGGCATCGCTGCCGCCCGGTGTTATCGCATGCACCATCGACACGTCAGGGCTCAATGCCTCGGGGCGTGTGATCGGCAAGGGGATCAGCGGCGCGTTGCCGAATTGCTGGCTGCTCCGGATGGCGGCAGCCACCGGGCCGGTCAGCGGCGCGGTGGTCATGAAGCGCCAGGACGGCACGCTGGTGATCAGCACGACGCCGTGGTCGTCGCTGACATAGGCCGGCCGGTTGGCCTCATGCCAGTCGGCTTCAAGCTGGTCGAATTCCATCTTAACGACGACGACGCCGAGCGGTGCCGCCGCATTGCCGACGCGACGCGAAATATAGAGGCCCGGGCGCTTGCTGATGTTGCCCAGCGCAAAATATTCGGCCGTTCTCGATTGCATGGCGCCGGAGAAATAGGCGCGGAAACCATAGTCGTTGCCGACGAAGCTGGTTGTTTCGCGCCAGTTGCTGGAGGCGATCGCAAACCCGTCGACGCCGGTGACGTAAAGCACCGAAGCCTTGGTGCCGGAGACCAGCCCTTCGAGCTTGCGGTTGAGCACGTCGATCGTGACAGCGCCCTTGTTCTGCAGGGCGTCATGCACCTGCTGGTCCTCGGACAAGAGCAGCGGCAGCGCCCGCGGGCTTTCCAGCACGGCGCGCAGCAACGCAACCTTCAGATTGGCATCGGTGCGGCCTTGCGCCGCCAGTGCCGCGACCTCGGCGCGGCGCGCGTAGAGGCCGGCGCCGGTGAGCGCCGTGGCAACGATCACCAGCGCGATCGCCGCAAACAGCAGCCAGGCGCGACGCGCGCGTTTGCCGAGTTGCTCGGGCGTCGGCGACAGGACCGCGGCAGGGCGTTGCAGCATTCCCTATTTGTGCATGATTTCGCACAAAGCACAATTCAGTCATGCGGATGTCCGCACTTGCGTTGAGCGGCAGCAGCCTCAATCGGACGAATACCCAACAAAATCAATGGCTGCGGTATGCCGCACAGTCTGGCACGGCAGTTGCAGTGACCAATACAGCAGTCGCAAGGCTGCGGAAAACAACTGCCCCGGGAGGTCGAGCTTTCGATCGGGGCGCCATGGAGGACGTCATGCAGCCAGCATTCGCTGCCGCCGAACCGCGCGGCAAGCTACCCTTTTACCGTCATCTCTACGTGCAGGTCCTGACGGCGATCGCCGCCGGCGTGCTGCTCGGTCATTTCTATCCCGAACTCGGTGCTTCGCTGAAGCCGCTCGGCGATGCCTTCATCAAGCTGGTCAAGATGGTGATCGCGCCGGTCATCTTCCTGACGGTGACCACCGGCATTGCCGGCGTCTCCGACCTGAAAAAGGTTGGCCGCGTCGCCGGCAAGGCGATGATCTATTTCCTGGTCTTTTCGACCCTGGCGCTGGTCGTCGGCATGGTCGTCTCCAACGTCGTCCAACCGGGCGCCGGCATGCACATCAATGCGGCGACGCTCGACCCCTCGAAGGTCGCCACCTTCACCGAGAAGGCGCATGACACGACCATCGTCGGCTTCCTGCTCAACATCATCCCCGACACCATCACCGGCGCCTTCGCGCAAGGCGACATTCTGCAAGTGCTGTTCTTCTCGGTGCTGTTCGGCATCTCTCTCGCTCTGGTCGGCGAGCGCGGCCGCCCGGTCGTCGATTTCCTGCAGGCGCTGACCTCGCCTATCTTCCGCCTGGTCGCCATCCTGATGAAGGCCGCCCCTATCGGCGCCTTCGGCGCCATGGCCTTCACCGTCGGCAAATACGGCATCGGCGCGATTGCCAACCTCGCCTTTCTGATCGGCACCTTCTACCTGACGTCGCTGCTCTTCGTGCTGGTCGTGCTCGGCGCTGTCGCTTGGTACAACGGCTTCTCGATCCTCGCCTTGATCCGCTACATCAAGGAAGAGCTGCTGCTGGTGCTCGGCACCTCGTCCTCGGAAGCCGCTCTTCCCGGCCTGATGGCCAAGATGGAGCGCGCCGGCTGCAACCGCTCGGTGGTCGGCCTGGTCATCCCGACCGGCTATTCCTTCAACCTCGACGGCACCAACATCTACATGACGCTGGCGGCGCTGTTCATCGCCCAGGCGACCGATACGCCGCTCACCTATGGCGACCAGATCCTGCTGCTGCTCGTCGCCATGCTGAGCTCCAAGGGTGCCGCCGGCATCACCGGCGCCGGCTTTATCACGCTGGCCGCCACGCTCTCGGTGGTGCCTACGGTGCCGGTCGCCGGCATGGCACTGATCCTCGGCGTCGACCGCTTCATGTCGGAATGCCGGGCGCTGACCAATTTCGTCGGCAATGCGGTGGCCACCATCGTCGTGGCGCGCTGGGAAGGCGAACTCGACCAGACCAAGTTCGCCGCCGCCATGGCCGGCTCATTGTCCGAGGAAGCCGACCTGGCGCTGTCGGGCGATCTGCAGCCCGCCTGATTACTGAACGCAGACGTTCGCCACAAGGCCGCAGCCGGTTCGCCCGTTGCGGCCTTTTGTTTTGGCGCGCATGGCGGCTGGTGTTGGCCAAAGCTTCCCGGCTAGGATGTCGGCGGTTTTCAACCGAAAGGCCGGCGAATGAGCAGTGCATACCCCGAGATCTATCTGGTCCGTCACGGCGAGACGGAGTGGAGCGCTTCGGGAAAACACACCGGCCGCACCGACATACCGTTGACGGCAAAGGGCGAGGCGGCGGCTCGCGGCGTGGCGGACCGGCTCAAGGATCTGTCCTTCCAGGCGGTGTGGTCGAGCCCGTCGCAGCGCGCCTTCAGCACCTGCACGCTTGCCGGCTTCGGCGCTGCTGCCGTCAAGAAGGACGACCTGCAGGAATGGGACTATGGCGCCTATGAGGGCGTTAAGAATAAGGAGATTCTTGTGCAGCGTCCCGGCTGGCAATTGTTCCGTGACGGCTGTCCCGACGGCGAGTCGGTAGCGGATGTTGGTGCCAGGGCCGACAGGATCATCGCCGGGCTGCAGGCAATCGAGGGCAATGTGCTGGTGTTTTCAAGCTCGCATTTCCTGCGCGTGCTGGCCGCGCGCTGGCTCGGTCTGCCACCCGAAGGCGGTGCGCACTTCGTACTTGATACCGCGAGCCTCAGCATCCTCGGCTATGAGCACGATCTGAGCGAGCCGGTGATACGCACGTGGAACCAGAAGTAGAGTTTCGCGGCAAGCCTGCCTCTTAACGCGCGAGCACCGCCAATTCCTCCGATGTCAGATGCCGCGCCTTGCCCTTGGCGAGTTCGCCGAGCTGCAAACCGCCGATCGCCACCCGAACCAGCCTCAGCACCTCGATGTCGAATGCCCCGAGCAGGCGGCGGATCTGGCGGTTGCGGCCCTCGTCGAGCACGATTTCCAGCCAGGCAGTGCGGCCGCCGCTGCGCAGCAGTTCGATCGAACTTGCGGTCAGCAGTTCGCCGTCGACGATCGCTCCGTCGCGAAAGCGCGCCAGCATCGCTTCGTCGGGCGCGGTGCCGATCTGCACGTGATAGGTCTTGGCGACATGCGAGGCCGGATCGAGCAGGCCGTTGGCCCAGCGCGTGTCGTTGGTCATCAGCAACAGGCCTTCGCTGGCCTTGTCGAGGCGGCCGACCGGCGACACGAAAGGCAACTCCAGATCCGCCAGGCAGTCATAGACGGTGCCACGATCCTGCGGGTCATCGCGCGTGGTGACCTGTCCGCGCGGCTTATTGATCATCAGGTAGACTTTTGCCTCGCCGACGATCTGCTCGCCGTCGACAGCGATGCGGTCGCGGCCGAGATCGACACGCAGCGACGGATCGCGCACCACCTTGCCGCCAACCCGCACGCGCCCTTCGGCTATCAGCAGCTCGGCCTGCTTGCGCGAACACAGGCCGAGTTTGGAAAGCGCCCGGTTCAGGCTAACGCCTGCCTTGGCGGCCTGGTGTCGGGCGATGTCTGGTGGCCGTGCCATGTCCTGCTTGCCATCCCAATGATCGGCATCGACAAATGCCACGCCCCGCATTGGCTTCGCAACCTGCCTCGGCATCAACATCACGGGTCGCGGGAGCGGGGCTGTTCTCAAATACGATGTGTCAGGGGGTCGGGCTCAACAGCCCGCCATGGAACGCTGCCCCGCGACGGACGTTGTTGCCGACGAGCGATTTGTCGCGAAAGGCACCGCCATGAAGAAAATCTACCAAAAGCCGACGCTCGTGAAGCGAGGCAGGCTCACCAGCCTGACGGCTCAGATCGTCGCTTCTGGGGTCATTCTGGGGGAATGATCCCCCAGATAACGGAAGGGATAAATCGATGAGCGAGCGCGGCGTTGATTTCCTGCAGGGCTGGATCCACGAGCACCTGCCGGGCGAACTGCCTGCCGACAAGGCAACGGCTCGAACCCTAACCACGCGAGCTGCCCTGGATGCTCGGCATTTAGGCCTTGAGGTCAGCGAGATCGAAGAGGATCTCGGTCCGCTGGAACGGGTGATTTTCGAGGCGCTGGATCAGCCCGATATCTGAGCCCCCGATATGAGCCCATTGCAGGCGATATTGGCCCATCGCCATCCTGGCGGGGGCTTTTCCGTGATGGCATCCGTGGGTGCGCAGCCCTAGGCAGCCCGCGCAGCTGACGCTCCCCGTGCCGGCGGCAATTCGAACACAGTGGCGCCGTTCTCTCGGCCGCGTTCGACATAACCGATGACACGGAACCATTTGCCGACGTCGGCCCGCTGCAGCCAGCTGCGCGAGTGGATGGGAAGGTTGCCGGCCAGCGCCTGAATGTGGCGGATGTGGCGCCTGCAGAAGCGGACCGTCGCGGCGCTGAAGAAACCCTCCTGCGCGGCAAACAGCGTGTCGGCGGCGTCGCTGTTCTCGTGCCAGGCGACGATCGCCACCGTCTTGTCGCCCTCGACCAGCGCGTGCGCTCGGCCTTCCTTCAAATTCATCATCAGATTGTCGTAGGCGACCTTGCTGTCCTTGCCGGCGGCCACATACTCGTCCGACATCCGCGTGGACAGATCACGGAAGACACTTTCGAGATCGCCGATCGTAGCTGCGCGTGCTCGCATTTCTCCTCCTGCAGCCCCGGCAGGCAGTTTGCCCTAGGTGGAGGGGATCACCAAGCAAAGCGAATCCGCCATTTGGCCGATGGGCGCAAAGTGATTTCATTGGGCGGCAAATGTTGGACGCCGCCATCTCCTATCGCGGCAAGCCTGTCATTCGCGTTGCGCCGGTTTTCGTATTTGCTTGACATTGGGCTGATGGAGGCGCGGGTTGCGCCGGGCGTTTGGGCCTTGGGGCATATTTCAATGAAAGAAGTATACGAAAAGCCGGTCCTGCACCGGAAGGGCAAACTTGCGGCGCATGTTGCTTCGCCTACGTCAGGTGGCGGCGGAACCATTGACGTTCCGCCATCCACTGACGAGACTTGATATAGACCTCCACTGAGCGCGAGACTTGCTGATCAACAGAAAGCCCGCTGGCTCAGGCTGGCGGGCTTCTTTCGTTTCTGGAACCATTTCAGTGCATGCCGAATTGACTCGCGATCGCGTTCGGGAGGGGAAGCATGCAAGACCAGCATGTCGATGAGCCGGTTCGCGTGGCGCTCGGCAGGTCCGGAAACACCATCTACAAGGTGGAGCGCGTGGCGCAGGCCGCCGACATCCTGATGAACCGCTGGCCCGCGAAGACGGGCCGCTATCACGTCGCCGCCCGCAAGGCCTGCCTCGGCGTTCTCGAAGGCCTGAAAGAGGCGCACTATGCCCGCGCTGCCTTCGTCAATGCGGCGATCGAGGCCGATATCCTCGTTGAACGCGACGCCTAGGCTTGAGCGGCCACCGCTCAAGTCAGTTCAAATCGTGCTGTGGGGCACAGGCCGTGGCTTCCCGGCCTACTCAATGATCGAGAGGCCACGCTGCCTGAAGTGCCGCAACGGTCCCCCCGTAGACATTTAGGTCCATGTCAGGGTCGGTCCCCGGTACTCGGTATGGGCAGGAAGCAGCAGAGCAGTTTATCTCGCTGGAGAATTGCCAGAGCGTGTAGCCGTGCCAAGGCCCTTCGGGGAAGTCGGTTACGTGCCGCTTGAAGCGTGCATACCAGAGCGGGACGCCGCCGAACTCGGTCGAGCCGTGCCAGTGGCGGGAGAGCTCTTTGGCGACGGAATGGTTCACATAGAGCAGCGGAAACCGTCCAGTCTCCGACTTCATCCTGCGAAGCGCGCTCTCGATCTGCACGAAAGTGACCTTGAACGTTCCATCCTGGCAGTCTGAGGACGTGGAAAGGCATTCCACATCAACGGCATGGGTCTCTGTCGTATCGTTTCCGACCACCTGGAGGTAGTTGCTGATCTGCCGGTCAACGTCGCTTTTTGTCAGGAGGTGGTATGAGCCCCATTTGAGACCGAGCGCCTTTGCCTCGCCTTTGCGGGTGGCATATGCGGAATCTCTGCCGAGCCCCTGCGTCGCCTTGTGAATAACCGCGGCGACGCGCCGGTCCGTCTTTACTTTGTCCCAGACGATGCCGTTGCCCTTGAACGGATCGAGCACGATTGCGTTCTGCGAATTTTCCCAAGGCGCTGAAAAAGGATCAGAAGTATCGGAAGGCGCCTCTTGCCGTGCAGCCTCCTCGCCATTGCCGGCCACGCAGGTACCCTTGGCGATGGCCCCGTCCGTCACCTCCACGAACTTACCGTCCGCTCCGGCGTAAAAAATTGTGAGGGCCGGCGTCTCGGTGGTGATTTCGCCCCCTTGCATCAAACCTTTCACATGAACGAGAGCGGCGAGGGCGCCGTCCAGTTCAACGAATGTGGCGTCAGAGGAAGTGCTGCCCTCTGCCTCAAGATCTTCGGGGTTTGATGCGACCATCTGGTAAGAATAGTTCGAATGCTCTGTGTTGATTTCGATAAGCCGGCTGCCATCGACGCCAGCCTGCCCCTCATAGGTACATTCGAGCGATTTCGCGGCACTCGGCGAATTCATGGCGATCGGGAAAAGCACCGACATTCCAAAAATCCACACGCGCACAATGCCTGACATGCCAGTGCCTCCATAAATACCAGAATTTGCCCAGCACAGTGCTACTGCGCCGCACGAAAATAGACAACGATCATTCAAAAGTGAGAAGCCGACAGGAGAAGGTTACTTTGATCTATTGTAAAAATCCAGTGGCTATTTCAGCGTCTTCGAAAATACCTGAATGCCATGGAAGGAATTGAGCGTGTATCGAGACAAAGACTTGAAGTGCGTCGCAGGATCCCGTTTAAATACGACGCGCTTCGGAAGAAGCTGTTCAAAACGGACAAAGCAAGTCAATCGTCTGCTCCACCCGTTCCCGACGGCTGTGCCGCATCGCGCGTTTGGCATGTTCTTGACGGGCCGGCGGATGGATTGAGCGCCATGACATGGTCGATTGACTCTCGCAAACTAAGCGCCTCGCTTGTGGCTGCGTGCCTGGCGGTTGGCTGGAGCGGAGCGGCGCTTGCGCAGGCTCCGCAACCTTGGACGATCCAGGGCAAGCTGACAGGCAAGCCGATCTCGAGGGATCGGAGAGCAAGAATTCCAAGGATGTGAGCGGCATTGCCTGCGCGACGGAAAGTGGCTTCCCGCGGCTTTGCCTCATTGCCGATGACGAGACGCAAGGGGCACAGATCATCATCCTGCAGGACGGTAAGCTGATCGCCGGGGATTTCGTGCGGCTGATCGACGACAGTTTCGTCGGCAAGCCTCTCGAACTGGACGCCGAGGGCGTGGCCTTCGCCGGCGGAGCCTTCTATGTCATAGGTTCACATGGCCGGCCGCGCCATGAATCCGGCGTCGACGCCGCCGCCGAGGTCGAGGCGAGGGTCATGGCGAGCAGTGAGATTTTCCGCATTCGCTTTGCGCCCGATTCGATCGATATGACGACCGGCAAGCTCATGGCCGAGCCGGAAAAGAGGCGATCGACGGAACTGCCGGCAATCGTGCGCGCCCAGCCCGAGCTCGCGCCCTTCGCCCAAAGCCCGCTTGAGGAAAACGGCCTCACCATAGAGGGCGTGGCGGTGCGCGACGGCGCCCTTTTGGCGGGGCTGCGCGGGCCGGTTCTGGAGGGCAACCGGGCCGTCATCCTGTCGGTGCCGCTCGGCATGCTGTTCGATCACGGGCCGGGCGGCGCGACCCTGCTGAAGCTGGAACTCGGAGTCGACGGCGAGGGACATGCGCGCGGCGTGCGCGATCTTCTCGCCTATCAGGGAAAGCTGCTCGTGCTCGCCGGTCCCGTCAACGACCCGCCCGAAGGCCAGCCCATCAAGCTCGGCGACTACTCAGTGTTCTCCGATGGCGATCAGGCCGATAAGCTTCTCGATCTCGAAGGCTATGGCGCCGAGATCAAGCCGGAAGCGCTGCTGCCGCTCGGCGAGGCCGATGGCAGGCTGCGCGCGCTTCTGCTGTTCGATGGGCCGGCCGGCGGTCAGCCGACGCCGGTCGAGTTCGGACTGAAATAACCGGCGCTAATCGGCGCGGCGTTTCGGATGGCTGCAGGCGGAGTTCAACTCACTGGCGGCGCTGACACCGCGATGTGCAGCGCGGAGGCATTGCTCAGCTATGTGTCCGGAATGGACCCTAGGGTGATGGTGCCCAGAGGCGGAATTCAAGTGAAGAAAATCCCGTTTTGCTTTCAGATACTTAGGGGAATGTTAGCCGCATCTGATACCAACATAAATACCAACAAAATATTCCTGTGGATTGGTTCGGTTCCTGCTATTTCTCTCAATGCCTTGCACCTGCACCTTGTCTCTTCCGGTTTAGTCTACATCCTTCTTGGTCATACCTCATCATGCGGGGTCGAGTGAAGACCACGGCTGGCCAAGACGACTTAATCAGAACGGATGGCCATTGCGCTCAATATCGGGATCGCTTTAGGCGGTTTCTGAAAGCCGACATCGTGCGAAGAACAGGTGGCTATTTACGGGTCCTGAGACCTTGGCCCATACACCGCTTTGTAGGGTGGACGCGGCGCAACGAAAAGCGCGGCCAGCCGTTCCTCATGTTGCTTGACCAGTGAGGCAGCAATAACAGGTAACTCTGCGGCGGACCGGTGTAGTCGTCGAGGTCGATCGGATTAGACTTCATAGGTGGTCCGTCGACGCGTAGTAGACGGTCTCGTCCTACCAGCAGCCCAGCTTGGCCCAGTGCATTCTGGCTTTGCAGGCGCATGGCGGCAGAAATGATCTCGCCAGTGCCTGATACCGCCCTTGGCGATTTGGCCCTTGGTGAAGGCGAACTCCAATTCAACGCAGCCGAGAGACAGGATGTCGATTTGATGTCGGTCAATTGCGTAGCAGGCCATGGCATCGACCAACGCTGTCATATAACTGGCATAGTAGGATCGGTGCCTCGGAGGTGCCGGGCCACATCCCACCCGCTTGGGCCGTCCCCAAGTCTGATATCTGTCAGGAGAGCCACAACTCGCTCCGGCTCACGATCGAAAGTCGCAATCGCTTGAAGGCCCTTTTAAGCCGGCGACCACCTCGAACCCGGCCTCCCGGAGAGAGTTCTCGACGTCTCCACGATCAGCACGGAACCCGATGACATTGAAAGCCTGCTTCGTGCGCCCCAACAGTTGAACGGCTGCGAACTCTTAAGGTTCCTGGCGCGCAATAGCACTCGTTAATCCGGTGGAAAGCAGGTTGTGATCCAGCCGTTTCGAACAGGTTGCGGCAGGCGAAAAGGATTGAGGACAGCTGAACTTTGCGCGCATCATCGACGCACTGACCATTGGCCTTCGTCTCCTCTAGGCAGCGGGAACATTAGCGCCAACTAAAAGTTGGGAGCAAACACGAACAGGTTCTTGATGGCACATGATCATTCTTTCAAAATGTTGATCCGCAAGCTCCAAGCCATCTCGGAACTCGCAGAATCAGACATTGCGACCTTGGGGAACATCTCGATTCAGGAGAAGAGATATCAGGCCAACGAAGACATTCTGCGCGAGGGCGATAAGCCGAGCCTTTCGTTCGTCGTTCTTGAAGGCTTAATAGGGTCGATCAAACTAACCGGGGAGGGGAAGCGTCAAATCTCCTCCTTTTTTGTTCCGGGCGACATTCCCGACCTGCATGGTTTGCATTTGTCGGTCATGGATTGCACTTTCACCCCTCTCATGCCCGCTAGGGTGGGCTTCATGCGGCACGACGAACTTCGCGCCATTTGCGAACAGCACTCTTCGATAACGAGAGTGTTTTGGCGCTCCACTGTGATCGACGCGGCGATCTATCGAGAGTGGGTCACCAACGTCGGAAGGCGCGACGCCTACTCTCGTATGGCTCACATTCTTTGCGAACTTATTGTCCGCCTTCGCTCGGTAGGTCGCATTGAAGATCATGTGGCCTATCTCCCCATAACGCAGGCTGCACTTGGCGACGCAGTTGGCCTCTCCACCGTGCACGTGAACCGAGTGCTCCAGGACCTTCGACGCGACGGTCTGATATCTACCCTTGGCTCGCGTTTTCATGCGCCCGACTGGGCAGGGCTCGTTCGGGCCGCAGATTTTGACTCTACCTATCTGCATCATAGGGCTGCGCAGACGGGTGCCGGTTTCTGAGAATGCTGGGTCGCTCATGATGCATTGAGCCAACCCCTCGCGATCCTCAAAACCGAATCTCCTGTAGAACCCGCACTCCAACAGGAATGTCGATCACCGCTTGAGAACTGGACCGCAGACTTACCTAGCGACGGCATGGCTTCTCAAAGATACGACCTCAGGAGGGACTCGACGAAACCTGAGCGGTGTTTGACGCGTTCACTGGCCAACCAGCCGAGGCGTGGGGCGCTCCGGCTAAATATCTGGACGGGGAATATTCCCGCGATTTTGTAAGCCTTCTGACCGCGTCGACCTGAAGCGAAGTTTCGCCGGGGGGTAATCTCTAAAGTGAGACTGCCATGGAACACGTGCCGAGCGCCGGAGAGTGTCCAATTCAACGGTCTGTGCATCCCGGGCACAAGCTCAGCCATAGTGGAGACGCGGCTTTGGCAACGTTCCTATAAATTGAACCCCAATTCGGTCGTTCCTGCGCCACCGCAGGACTGCCTGGTAGGCAACGCCGTCGGTCGGCACGTAAACCACGAACCGCTCAGGGACACGCGATTCCACCGGGACTTTGAGCTCAGCTCTGCCACTGTTTTGGTTCCGAATGGTGCAACTGATCTCGGAGTTTGTGATTCCGCTGATGATTGAGGCGCCTTTCAGCACCCGCTGCCTCCGTTCGCGGCGATGCTCTTCATCAACCATGTGACCTCCATCGGTCACCCGCGGCCCTATATGGTACGCGCACCGGCGAATAAGCTGTCCATCTAGGTCGTCGCTCGTTAGTGTCTCACTTTAAAGTTTGACGACGGAGACGGACAGCATAAATGCCCGTTGCGCCGGTGAATTCGCAACGCGAACAGACCCGAATGGGCTCGTCGTATAGCGTTGTTAATCCGGCAGCAGCATCTCCTCTTCATCGGCCGCGGCTTCGAACAGCAGCCGGAAGTCATTACCCGGCATTTTGCCATCCATCGCAGATAGGCAAGCCTCGGCCGCCAGCCGCCACTTGGGGCCACGATTGGACCACTTTAGGAGCTCCTCGGCGGCGGCATCAACCCGGTTGACACCAAGGCGAAGCCCCGGGCGCTCAGTCTTCACATAAACCGGAGGGTTGAACCAACGGTGGGGCATCACGCCTCTCGAACGTCAAAGGCGATGAACAGTCCCCAAACGGAGGCTGATTTGACGATCATTTCGACTAACTGGCAGTCAGTTTCGAGAAGATCGCCGCCGCGCTCACGGACCGCTACAATGGTCGCTTTGACGGAAATAATGTCGCCGGGTTGAGAGCCCAACAGGACCTCGCGGACCAGCTCCTTGGCCGTTTGCTGCGTAGGCCGAACAGGTGCTTGAATGTCCATCCCATCCTCCCAGAGAGATAGAACCTCAATCAGCTATTCTGTGGGTCACTTTCCGAAAAAGGCAAGAGTCGGAAACGTACAAAGTAGGTTCCCGCAAACACCGCCCTACGATGGCTAAATCCCGCGACAGGCGCTGATTTGCACCTCACCGTGTCAGCTGCCGACGCGACCATAAGGAGCGAGGGCCCGCCTCTCTCCCAAGTTCTCACGGACGAACGCGAACAACGGTCTTGCCCGCGCGTCGGTCCGTTGAGTTGAAGGTGCCGATGGCATCATCCAAGCTCGAAACCTTGCCGATGTTCGTCCGCAGTCGTCCATCGCGGATCCGCTGCACTATCTCAGAAAGCTGGGCTCGATCAGCCTCGACGACGAAGTCAACCGCCAGGCCGTCTGCAGGTCGAATATCCGTTGGTCCGACGACTGTGACAAGGATACCTCCGGCCCGGACGAGCGTTGCGGATCGCTTCTGGACATCGCCGCCGACGACATCGAACACCAGATCGACGCCGCCGACATCTTCAAGGGTGTCTTTTGCGAGGTCGAGGAATTCATTTGCACCGAAGTCGAGCGCTTTCTGGCGGTCGGCGGCCCGCCCGGTGCCGATCACATAGGCTCCGGCCTCCCTGGCAAGCTGCGCCACCATCGAACCGACGGCACCGGCAGCGCCATGCGCGAGAACGCTCTGCCCGGCCTTGATGCGGCCATGCTGAAACAGCCCCTGCCATGCGGTTAGGCCGGAGATCGGCAGGCTAGCGCCCACCGTAAAGTCGACATCGCCGGGCAGCGGCGCGAGGTTACGGGCCTCCATGGCAACATACTCGGCGAGGGTGCCGTCGCGATGCCAGTCAGCGAGGCCGAACACCCGCTGACCGATAGAAAGCCCCGTAGTGCCGTAGCCGAGCGCAGTGACCACACCAGCCAGTTCGTGGCCGAGGATCGAAGAGGTCCGGTCACGGAAGGCTCGGTCGGCCCACGTCGAGGGCCACTCCACTCGGTGTTGACGAATCCTGCCGCATGAACCTGTACGACCACGTCGTTAATTGCCGCCCGAGGCTCGGGCAACTCCACCAACTTCATCCCGGCCGTTCCTGCAGTCTGGTCCGTCGCTACGATTGCTTTCATGGGGCGTCTCCTCACCGTTGGGGTAAATTGCGGGCGCGGAGGATCTTTCGATGTCTCGCGCAGAGTTGGCGTTGAGTTCATCGTTGGCGACCGCGAGCGGAAGCTAAGCAATCTCGTCGGATTCTTCCAGCACGGGTAAACTTGCGTTCGTGAACACCCCTGCCATCGCAATCTCAGACACTTCAAGCATGTGGAACAAAAGCAGATCAAATACGTTGTGCCGTTCCCAACATGGAGAGCGTCATGCAAACTACACCCCGAGCCAAAGGCGAAGCTATCAGCAAGGATCCTGACGAATGGACGACGGGAGACGAGCCAATGACTCCGTCGCAAGCTTCCTACTTGAAAACATTATGTGAGCAGGCGGGCGACGACAGAAGCTACGCCGAAGATCTAAGCAAAGCCGAGGCCTCGAAGCGAATCGACGCGCTAAGGACTGAGCTCAAGCTCTAAAGGCGCTGGGAGACCTACGACAGGTTGGTCAGTTTTGCGGTATTTGGCCTCTGATCTGGACGGTCGTATTAGTGAAGGTGGTAGAGTTTGCTAAGGATCTTCAATTCTCCTGCGATCTTGAGCAGAAGATAGTCGGTGAACCTTGTGGTTCCAAATTCGTCCTCGACCTTCGCAGTGGCTGCATCGCCCGTAATGTCGAGCGATGCGACTGCCCAGTTGGGGCTGGTGTTCGGCGGCAAGGCCGCACTCATCACCTCGCCGACATAGGCATCGACACTCAGCCATGGAGCTCGAAGAGATCGCGGCTATCTACCCGCTCTATCAGCAAACCGGGTATGGGCGGAAAGTGGGCGTAGGCCGACCATGTGGTTGTCGACGCCGAGATGCGCAGTGCTGGTATCGGCGCCAAACTGATGGGGCGGATCGAGAAGGAAGCAGCGCGTTTCGGCTGCGACATCACCCGCATCTCGATACGAGCGCACACACAAATTCTACAGCCTAAACGGTTAGGCCGATGATGCGCTCGTTCTGGTCAGCCACTGAGTGCGTGGGCCGAGGCAGAGTTCCCACAATATGCTGCGCACAAAGTAGCGACAGAGCGGGCCTAGAAGCGACATAGCGCCGGGTGTGAACGCGAACGCAGCCGGCGCCCGAATGCGTTCAGCGAGCGCCGTCGCGTCCACCTTGCCTTTCTTTGACGGCCCTGTGTTCAGCTTCCCACGGCAACGCGTGGAAGTCGGGCTGGTGCCCCGCTTCACGGTAGCCAGCCTGAGTGAGTAACTTGCTTTGTCCCGCTCCACAACGCAAACAAACGGCGGATTCCCCAAGCACCTATAAACGCCTACAGCTTTTTCCATGCGACAGGTGTGCTGCGGGTGCTCGAAGATGTCGTCCTTCATTGCGATGACAGAACAGGGAGCGAGGACAACTCTTTTTTTGATTGCAGAGAGAGTCTGAGCGGGCTTACTAGTGAGGGGTTTGCCATCGCTTTGAGGAGGCTGCGATGGTTGCAACGCCCATAGATATCGCTCAAGCGGCCACTACGGCCACCTTGCTGATGCGCCTTCGTCAACGTCATCGCGATGACGTGGCGCGAGGCTGGGAAGATGCCGACCCTTCTACTGTTGCCGTCTCCCGTACGCCTGAGTGTCAATGGCGCGATTTAGCCAAGGCCCTGGTGCACGATTGGTTCGAGCTGATCGAAACTGGCTTGGTGGATTGGATCGTCAGCAAGTAGCCGCTGCCCGCCAGCGGCCCAGCAGCCGTCTGCGGGACTTTGCAGCGGGCGCGCTGGGCCTGACCGGTGGGGCGGTGTGGTATCCGCCGGCTGGCGAACATATGCGCCTCCTCCCAACGCCAGCGAAACATCCAAACGAACGAGGCGATCTAACAGCGATCTCACCGTCCAGCCAACACATAGGCCTATAGCAAAGGCTTATAATCGCTGAGAGAACGAAAATGGCCGACGCCATGGTTGGGGAACCCGGGTGGGTAGGCGCCGGCCACAAGCGGAACAGGCCCGCCGCGCCACACACATGGCTGATTTGTCATCACGTGGTTATGGTGTGATCGCGTAGGGCTAGACCAGCGGAACTTAGTAAACGCCGCTTATTAAGCGATCCTCGACGCGATCGTTCATCGCCACGACGACCTGGGAAACTTGACGGTTGCAGCCCTCTGCCATGTCGAGCTCAAGTCATGAACATCGGCCCTCCGATCATGAGCAGGCATGCGCCCATCCTACCATATCGCGCTGCCGGTATCGCAAGGCACCGGCAGCAAGGGGGAGGCGACCAGAGCCGATGTGAAGGGACTAGGCAGCTAATATTCGCTTGCGCTAATTTAAATGTGCCGTAACGTCAGCCTCAGCCTTTTTGGGGAGGCACAACGTGGGGAGTATGATGAGAGTTGCTGTGTTTTGTGCGGCGATCGTGATCGCTGGGACTGGTGTCGCTGTTGCCAAGGAGAAGAAGGTGGTGGTGAGTGACGCCACGGACCTTTGCTCTACGAAGCACTCGGCCAAGAAGCAGGTGCTCGAGCTGGACTGCAGGCCGACCGGAACCGCCAAATTGCCGGCCGGTGGAACGCCGGAAAAGCCGGGCCTCGGATACGACACCGATCCGTGGCTGGTTAAAGGCCTTTAGACACTAGGCGACGGCAACACAGCGCGGCTAAGGGGATGTGCGCTGGCGGTGAAGCCTTCTTTGTTCTCTCATCGGTGGAACATTGTCGCCTGAAAACGCTTCGGACGGTGCACTGCCCCATCAGTGCAACGTTCCCTTCCTTGTTTGCACTGGCCGGCTGCCGAAAGGTGGCCGGCTTTTTTGTATATAAGCGCGACCTGATGTTTGGGGCTTGTTGATTGGACAGCAGCGAGTGGCCGCTGCTGGCTTAGCGTCCAGGACTGGAATCTGTAAAGGCGAGATCACCAAGGCAGGGATGACCAGACTAAATAACGGTTTCGTCTGTTAGCCGCCACGCCGACGATAATTGAATTCAGAAGGGAGTCGGCCCGGCTGCCCAACATCAGGGTGCAAAAGACAGCCGGGCCAAGGCTGGAAAGAGTTCCGCTCCAGCCCAGCCGTGCCCGGCACGATACGCATCGCACCTGGGCGCAAGCGGTACCAATGGCTCGCCTATTCCGCCGCGCCTTTTCGGCAGGAAACCCTCGGCCTCATCACAATGGAGGGCGACATTCGCAGCGCCCTATGGAACCATCCAGAGTGACATAGGCTGTTTCATGGAACTTCCTGATGACATCAGGAGGCCTGTTAAGCATGCCAGTTGTTCGCGCTCATAGCTCAGATGCAGGTTGGAGCCCTTCCTAGTGCACCAGTATGAGAAGCGAGAACTAGGAACCGGGAGTGCTGCGAATAGATTGCCGCAGTCCAGCTTTCATCAGAGCATGGCAAGGGCTGCCTTTCTCTCCACGTTGGCAGTCGTCCTGCTGCTCGCGCTATTGCCAGACCACCTGCTGCACGCCCTCGGATTGGCCTTTACGTCTCATCACGACAAGCTCAACCACGCCGCCGCGTTCGCCACCTTGTCAGCTTTGGGTAGCCTCGGCTGGCCCCAACAGGTGGTCCGGCTGGCGGTTCTACTTGCTTTAACGGGCGCAGCGATTGAAATCCTTCAATGCGTCACAGGGCGTGACATGAGTGTCTTCGACTGGTTTGCCGACTGCGCCGGAATGGCATACGGGCTGAGAACTATGAGCTGGGTGAAGGAGATTCTAGGCGAATCGGTTATTTGATCGCCACAGGCTCCGCTTTACCGCCGCCGTCTTGGCCCCACTTGCCAGCCTCACGCCCGGGGCCGCCTTCGATCACCCTCGCTATTGCCGTTCAATTTCCGACGCAAAGGCCGATAGCAAGGGAAATAGGTTTCTGGGCCGCTCACCATTTAGACTTAGGTCCGATTCTCTCGCGCAAATGGCCGAAGCCGGAAACATTTCTCCTTCTACTTTGTTGCAGTGGCCGTGCCGCTGAGGAGAACATGCACAGTGCCTCTATCAAATGAACTGCGCGACGTACCGATAGAATTCCAATGCCCCTCCTGTTCGTGCCCAATGGTGAGAAGGGGATCCTGGCTGAAAACGATTGCCGGTTTCAGCTGCGATAGCTGCAGGTCCAGAGTGCGGATCGGCTACGAAGCGAAGCTGGCCATATTCGACCGGCACCTTAAGCGACGCGCGCCGGATCTGGGCCGACGACCAATGGAGTGCGATCCCGGCAACGGTTCCTGAGAGTGTGTCGGCAATTCAAGCTCCAACTGCTTGCGGTCTGCCGCAAGTCCAAGCTTTCATCTGGTCGCAGGGTCAGGCGGCTCTTCGTCCGTACGGAACCGATGATGGCGAGAGGTTTCGATGCGCTCGGAGCACCGAGCAGGTCGACACGTTTTTCGTAGCGACCACCAATCTCTAGCTGGCGGCTCCGATGCTCTGACGAGGTGCGAGCAACTTGATCTTCAATAGTCTTTTTCGAGCCAGCATGCGCGCCGCCTCCGCGATGCGGTCTCCGTAAGCATCGGCGACGAATGATAGCGTCGACAGGTCGATAATGAGGTCGTCGATCGCGCCCGCCAAGACACTGGACCCGCGCCCAAATTGATGCACCAGCGCCAGCACTTCCTTGAGTGCCGTCGAGGCTTCACCCGCATCCAGCAGCGCCTCGATGTCATCGAAAACCTGCATCCCGACCCTCCCGCTTTAAAACGGTGGCAATTTCGCGCGAAAAGAAAGCGCCTGCCAAAGTGCTCGCGCACGAAGGCGGCTATTCAAACAACAAGAAAGACCCTGGTGGCCCAACGATGAAGGGCGTCCATGGAGGGCGTTCAGCGAGACGCAACTGAGATTCGGCGCGACATTAAAGGACGGCGATGCTTCAGCCGCGCTCTCTTACGAGCAATCCGAGCAGCGCCCAGCCGCCAGCCAATCGAAGATGTACGCCAAGACCGATAAGCTGGCGGAGCGTTTTGCCGAGACTGAAGACGCGGTGAATCGCTCAGCGAAGACATGACCGAGGTGGAGGCGGTCTCTGCCGAGGTGACCCGGTGGAAGTTGATGGGCCTCGGCGCATTGGGCGTCACTGGCTGGCAGCGGCGGCGCTCGCCTCGCTTAGTTACGCCCTGTTGGTCTATCTGGCGCGTGCTGCGCGGCGGATGACGAGCAGGCGGCATAGTCGACAGGCTCTCAAGATGGCTGGTGATGTGTGATGATCGCGTCGACGGGAACAGCTTTGCGATTACGCACGAGTTCTTATCAGTTATGCTCGGTGTCAGGCGGCCCGGCGTCACCATAGCGCTGCAAACCTTGGAGGGCCAAGGTCTGATACGCTCAATGCGAGGAGAGGTAGTCATTCTTGATCGCGCGCGTCTAATTGCGCTGGCTGATGGGTCATATGGCAGGGCTGAAGCCGAATACGCTCGGCTAGTCGGCAAACTGCATTGACGGCAGACGCCGCCCCCGTGCACAGTGCCCCTGCAACAGAGCCCGCCGGCTGAGCCACGGGTGTTTTTGCGTCAGGCGGGAACATTCCCGCTCTGAGGCTGTTTGGCTACAACCGGCTCGTTCTTCAGCGGTCCGTGCCGGTGACCAAGATGCGTCCCTCACTCGTCATGGGATGGCCCACGCAGCCTCGGAAGCAGGCGCGGGCCATCCCATCAAGCCCTAGCCCCACGGCAGGGGCTTTTTGCTGTTCGGATCTGATGCGGTCCTGGCGGGAGTAAACACTGTCACTCCGTGCCGAGGCGAGTTCCTCCCGGAAATGGTGCATGAGCGCTCGCTCTTCCGCCAGACATGATCGGAGCGACCGTGCCATTTCGATACAAACGGATGATTCTATTGCGTAATCTTTGCTCATCGTCGCATTCAAACTCGCGCTGAGTCTGATTGTTCCATGAGCAAGAGCGCCCGGCTATTGAAAACCGAGCGACTTCTTTCGTTTGCCGACTTAGCTATTGCGCAAGAGCAACACCCAAACGTGAGGTATAGCTCCCTCAGCGCCTCTGGTTGACAATCGTTTCGGCCTGAGATTCCGACGACCTCGGTGCGCCGCTTGATCTCGCCGTTGAGACGTTCGATCGGATTCGTCGAGTGGAGCTTGGCGCGATGTTCCTTGGGGAAGGTCATGTAGGCCAGCACGTCGGGCTCGGCGTCGTCCATGATTGTCGCCAGCTTCGGCACCTTCGGCCGGATCTGGTCGGCGACGGCGCGCCATTGTACGGACGCGGCCTCGGGCGTTTCCTGGGCGAAAGCGGTGGCGATGAAGGCTGAGACGACCCTGCGGCCGCTCTTGCCGGCATGGGCCAGCACGTTCCTCATGAAGTGGACGCGGCACCTCTGCCATGTCGCGCACAGCACCTTGGTGACGGCCCCCTTGAGGCCTTCGTGAGCATCGGAGACGACGAGCTTGACGCCGCGCAGGCCGCGACGTGTCAGCTTGCGCAGGAACACTGTCCAGACGGCTCGGCCTCCGAGGTGCCAATCTCCATGCCCAGTACCTCGCGCCGGCCGTCCGCGTTGACACCGACGGCGATGATAACGGCG